>JBGPED010000308.1:0-2571 GCA_041482595.1 Acidobacteriota bacterium | reverse complement strand
CGCCTCCAGGGCCTCGTTCCGATCGACGCTGACGGCACGTGGTCGGATGACCGGCAGAACCCCGTCACCTTCCTCGTTCGTCACGAGCAGGTGGCGCTGCCGCTCTATCCGCAGTTCGGCACGGAGCCGAACGGCTACTACATCCCGCCGCGCTGGGTGCCCCGCCCGTACCTGCGGCAGATGTTCGGCCCCGGCGTGGACGGGGCGATCGAGCGCTACACCAACCCCGACCGGGAGCTGCTCGCGGTCCTGCAGCTGTTCCGCAAGTCGAACCGGATCATCTACCGTTACGAGATGAAGGAGGGCCCGAAGATCTACGAAGGGGAAGTGCGCGGCAGGAAGGTGACGATCTACAACGACACCGTCATCGCCTACGGCCGGAGGGACGAGGAGCTGTTCCGGACCACGGTGGAAGAGCCGATCCACGTCCGCCCGGCGGCGCACGCCAACTCCATATGACGATGTCGTGCGGGGTCGACCTGGACCGCGCCAGGGACGTCGCCCTCTGCAGGAGCCTCCTGTATCAGGCGCTGGCCATCGGCTTCCGGCGCCCGACGGAGATCACGCGGACGCGCCTTTTGACCGAGGAGGCGGCGGAGGCCCTGGCCGAAGCGGCGGCGGTCCTGGACGACGAGAGACAGCGCCCGGCGGCCGGGACGCAGGACGGCCTCGCCACCCGGGTGAGGGCCCTGCCGCGCTCCGTCGACGGGCGCGCCCTCGAAACGCTTCTGCGCAGCCACCTGAAGCTCTTCGGCCACACCGTCCGCGGGGCGGTCCCGCAGTACGAGACGGAGTACGGCGAGGACACGCTGTTCCTGAAGCCGCAGGAGATGAGCGACATCGCGGGCTTCCTGTCCGCATTCGGCCTGGTCCTCGATGCCTCGAAGCACGAGAGGATTGACCACGTCTCGTGCGAGCTCGAGCTCCTGGCGTTCCTGTCGCGCAAGGAGGCGCACGCCCTCGAGACCGGGAACGCCTCGATGCTCGAGGAGACGCGGCGGGCGGAGCGTTCGTTCCTGAAGGATCATCTCGGACGCTTCCTGCCCTCGTTCGCCCGCCGTGTCCTGGGCGTCGACGCGGACGGGTTCTACGGCCGACTGGCACGTCTCGGGATCGATTTCCTCGGGATCGAGTGCGAGCGATACGACGTCCCCTCGGGCCCCGAGGTGCTCCGGCTGCGTCTTCCGCTGGACGACGGGGCGCCCCTGGCGTGCGGCACGCCCGAGGGTTGCGGCGTCCCCGGTCCGTGCGGCGCCCCGGAGGACAGCGCAGGCGGCCCGACGTCATGACCGCCCCGGTGGAATTCCACCTGCGACTGGTCGAGGAGGCGGTGTGGGCGGCCATCCTCGGTCGCCGCGTGGCGGGGACGTTCCACCGCGAACGGGAGAGGCTGTACGTTGAGACCGACCCCGAGGCGCGCGAGCGGCTGTTCGCGCGCTTCTACTCCGGCTGGTTCGAGCGTCTCGATCTCGCGGAACCGATCACGGCGGCCCTCCGGGAGCAGGAGACGGTTCTCGCCGCCGCCCGCCGCATCCTCTTCGGGCCCGCCACGACCGAGACACGGGAGGGGGCCGAGCTGTTCGTCGCCGGCCCGGGCGAGTTCTCGGTCGTCGTCACCGTGAGACCGCAGACCCTGGTCGATCGAACGGCCTGCCTGACCCTGCTGCGTCGCGAGCTGCTGCACATCGCCGACATGCTCGATCCCGCTTTCGCGTACGAGCCGCGCCTGCCCGCGAGCGACGTCGGACCGGCGCACGACCGGCGGCTTCAGGAGAGATACCGGGTCCTGTGGGACTGTTCCGTGGACGGACGCCTCGTGCGGATCGGGCTCATCGATAAGGCCGCGCGGGACGAACGCCGGCGCGAGTTCGAGCGCGCCTTCGCCGTGCTGGCCGATGCGGCAGGCGCGTGCTTCGACGGGCTGTTCCGCGGTCCCAGGCCCACCCATCCCGAGCTCGTGACGATCGCAGCCGACCCGGAAGCGGGCTTCGGGTTGCGCCCGTCCGTCGCGCCCTCCTCCGGCCGCTGCCCGCTCTGCGCCTTCCCGACGGCCGAGCACGAGCCCGACCCGGCCAGCCTGCCGGCGGACACCCTGAGCTTGATCGCCTCCGACTTCCCCTCCTGGCGGCCGGATCTCGGCCTCTGCCCGCAGTGCGCCGACCTGTACCGCGCACGGCGCCTCGTCGGGTCCCCCGCGCGCTGATCAGTTTCCGTCTTGCGCGTTTGACCGAACGGCTGCATCATTGTGCGCGACGCCGCGGCATGAGGCGGGCCCGGCCCGCGCTAGGAGCGTGTCCGAGTAATAGCATGGGCCGCGCACATGGGGCTTGCGAGTCCCAGGCGAGGCGCGAGGAGGAAACGATGCTGGTTGCATCGTTGACGACGAGGAACGAAGCATGGAGCCGCAATCCCCATGTGCCCTGCGGGTTCGCGGCGGCGCGGGGCCGTCTGGGTCGTTGCCGCTCCTCCGCGATGATTCACATCGCGGTCGTCGCGGCGCCTCGCAGCCGACCCCGCGGCGCCACGAACGCGACCCATGCCATTACTCGGACAGGCTCCTAGGAGACAAGG
>JBGPED010000307.1:0-2717 GCA_041482595.1 Acidobacteriota bacterium | reverse complement strand
GCCGGCTGCGGGAAGAACGCCTCGACGCGCACGTTCCCGGGCAGATCGGTGTAGGCCGAAAGGTAGTCTCCGACGCTCACCAGGGCGCGGTACGGCAGCCTGCCGAGAAGGGCAATCAGCCGCTTGTAGAGATCGACATCGGCCGCTCCCAGGCTGCCGAAGCTGACGTAGAGGAGCGGCCGGTCGTCGTGCAGCGCGAACCGCGGGACCTCGTACTCCCCTTCGCCCCGCACGCACCCTTCGAGGTACTGGAAGCGGGCGGGATCAAGAGGATACCGGCGCCTGTAGGCGAGCGGCTCCGGATAGAGCAGCAGGTTCAGGTGTGGCGAGGTCTCGAAGAACTGCCCCAACGGGTAGGGGGGCAGGTCGAGCGAGGCCAGGAAGCGGTTGAAGCGGTCGTGGCACGGCCGGATGAGGCGGTGGAACTCGGCCTCGAACGCCTCGCGGCAGCCGCGGTCGGTAGCACCGCAGCCCGACAGGTGGGGCGGGATGTCGGGGTCGGGGATCTCGTTCTCGCTGCACGAGATGATCCGGATCCAGGGACAGCCGGCCCGCGTGATCGCGGGAAACAATATGATGTTGTCGACGCAGACCAGGTCGGGCCGGATCTCGCGCAGGGCCTGCTGCAGCTCGCGCTCGACGTAGACGGCGCTGTCCACCACCGCCTCCCACACCGGCACGACGTAGGTCGCAAGCTGCTCGATCGCAGAGAGCCGGAAGTGCGGCAGGTGCGACGCGATGAAGTCCTTCCAGAACTGGCTGGCCCGGAGCGCGTCCATCGGCTCGGACATCGCCACCAGGCGCTCTTCGAAGCCGTACTTCGAGAACACGCCGGCGAACGACGGGTCGGCGACGAACACCGGCCGGTGACCGAGGTCGCGGCAGGCCTGGGCGATGCCGACACAGTTCAGCGCCGGGCCAAAGGCGGCCTCGGGAAAGAAGATGATCGTCCTGGGCCTGCGCATGGCGCCTCCGTGTCCGCCGAACGGGACCGATCATCATAGCGCTTGTGCGCGCTCTGTCGTAAGATCCGGGCCGCAACTGCCGGCACGATCAATCTCCCGGCCCTATTCGCACATGGACCTGAAGCCCGGACAGACGCTGTCGCACTACCGCCTGGTGAAGGAGATCGGGCAGGGCGGGATGGGTGTGGTCTTCGACGCGCTGGACGTGAGCCTGGGGCGGCACGTCGCGCTGAAGACGCTGCCGCCGGGGGTCGCGGCGGACGGGGAGCGGCTGCGGCGTTTCCAGCAGGAGGCCCGGGCGGTTGCGGCCCTGAACCATCCGAACATCGTCACGATCCACTCGGTGGAGGAGGCGGACGGGGTCCACTTTCTGACCATGGAGCTGATCGAGGGGACGACACTCGACGCGTCGATCGGGCGGGGCGGCATGCCGCTCGGGGAGTTCTTCGACGTCGCGGTGCCGCTGGCCGAGGCGCTGAGCGCGGCGCACGAGAGGGGGATCGTGCACCGGGACCTGAAGCCGGCCAACGTGATGGTGACCCGCGAGGGGAGGGTGAAGGTCCTCGACTTCGGCCTGGCGAAGATCTGGAAGCAGGAGACGGAGGCCGGGTCGGAGGCGGGGCCGACGCGGACCGCCAGGACCGAGTCGGGTCCGAGCGGGACGGTCCCGTACATGTCACCCGAGCAGCTGCAGGGGAAGGAGCCGGACCAGCGCTCGGACATCTTCTCCCTCGGGATCATCCTCTACGAGATGGCGACGGGGGAGCGCCCGTTCAAGGGGGGGAGCCCGGCGGAGGTGACGTCGTCGATCCTGCGCGACACTCCTCCTCCAATCGTCGAGCTGCGGCGCGGTCTGCCCGACCTGCTCGGCCGGATCGTCAGGCGCTGCCTGGAGAAGGATCCCAAGAGGCGCCACCAGTCGGCGCTGGACCTGCGCAACGAGCTGGAGGAGCTGCGCGAGGAGACGGGCGCCGCGGATTCGACCGGAGGCGCCTCCCGGCAGGAGCCGTCGCGTGCGGGCGCGCCCGCCGCGGCGGGCGGCAACCGGGCGCGGAACTACGCCGTCGCGGGTGTGGCGGCGCTGGCGGTGATCGCGGTCGGCCTCGTGCTTCTGAGTCGCGGCCGGAGCGGTGCCCTGGCGCCGCGCCGCGGTACGTCTCCGGCCTCCATCGCCATCCTGCCGTTCGACAACATGAGTGACGACAAGGAGAACGAGTACTTCAGCGACGGCATCACCGAGGAGCTGATCAACGCGCTCGTCAAGGTGAAAGGCCTGAAGGTGCCGGCCCGGACGTCGGTGTTCGCGCTGAAGGGGAAAAAGATGACGGTGCAGGAGATCGGCGAGAAGCTCGGTGTCGACGCCGTGGTCGAAGGGAGCGTCCGCAAGTCGGGCGACACGCTGCGGATCACGGCGCAGCTCATCAACGTGGCGGACGGCTACCACCTGTGGTCGGAGAGCTACGACCGGCAGGTGAAGGACGTGTTCGCCATCCAGGACGAGATCTCGCGGAACATCGTGCGGGCCCTGCAGCTGACGCTCACGCCGACCGAGCAGAAGGCGCTGCAGAATACGCCGACCAGCGACGTCCAGGCCTACGACTACTACCTGCGCGGCCGCAAGCTCATCTACCTGCATGGCCGGAGGAACTGGGAGTCGGCCCGGGTCATGTTTCTGCGGGCGATCGAGATCGATCCGCGCTACGCCCTGGCGTACGCGGGGGTCGCCGACGTCTCGACCATGCTCTACAATTT
>JBGPED010000306.1:0-2743 GCA_041482595.1 Acidobacteriota bacterium | reverse complement strand
GGACATCGCCGCCGCCGGAGAGGAGTCCGCCGCGGAGCCGGCCCCGCCGGCAGGCCCGGCGCCCGGCGAGCCGGGCTCGCGCATCGGCCGCTACACCATCGAGTCGACGCTCGGCCAGGGCGGCATGGGCAAGGTCTACCTGGCCCGCGATCCGGTGATCGGCCGGAACGTCGCCCTCAAGGTCATCACCATCCGGCCGGATCTGTCCGACGAGGAGGCCGGACAGTACCGCGAGCGCTTCCTGCGCGAGGCGCAGGCGGCGGGCGCCCTCCTCCACCCGAACATCGTGGCGGTGCACGACGTGGGGCAGGACCCCGCAACGCGGAGCCCCTACATCGTCATGGAGCACGTCCCGGGCCAGGATCTCAAGAAAGTGATCCTGTCCCGCGCTCCCCTGACGGGAGCGGAGACGATCGGCATCGTCCTGCAGATCGCGGCGGCGCTCGACTACGCCCACAGGCGCGGCATCGTGCACCGGGACATCAAGCCGGCCAACGTCCTGATCACGGAGCAGGGGCGGGTGAAGATCACCGATTTCGGCGTGGCGCGGCTGCCGGGATCGGACCTGACGCGCTCCGATCAGTTCGTCGGCTCGCCCGGCTTCATGTCGCCCGAGCAGCTCAAGGGAGGGCAGGTCGACGGCCGCTGCGATCTCTTCGCGCTGGGGGTCATTCTCTACCAGCTTCTGACCGGCAAGGCGCCGTTCGAGGGGGAGAGCGTCTCCGAGGTCCTGTACCGGATCTCCACGCAGCCGGCCGAGCCGCCCAGCGAATCGCACACCGACGTGTCGCCCGATTTCGACCCGATCCTCGAGAAGGCGCTCGCCAAGGATCCGGCGCAGCGCTACCAGACAGGACAGGAGATGATCGCCGCGCTGTCGCCCCTGGCGCGGGAGGAAGCGCCGGACGCGGAGACGGAGAGCGGGACCGCCGAGGGCGGGCAGGACCTGCCGTTCGTGGCGTCCCCCTGGTTCACCCTCACCAGCCAGTGGCGCCTGGGCGCGCTCGTGGCGTTCCTGGTGCTCGCGCTGATCGGCGTGAACTGGGGCATCGTCGCCCTGTTCCACGGCCCGCTCGGGAAAAGCGTCCTCCTGGAGGACGACCCCGGGAAGCGATCCGTCGCGACGAAGGCGCCGCCCGCGGTCCAAGGATCCGTCAGCATCGCGGGGACCTCGGTGCCGGTGGCCCCGGAGCGCGCCGGGGGATGGATCGGAAACCCGCGCCAGGCCATCAGCGCCGCGCGGGACGAACTGAGGGCGGCGCGTCAGGAGATGGCCCCGGAGACGGCGGAGACGTTTGAGCCCGACAAGCCGATCAAGGCGATCTGCGCCATGACCTACGCGGGGCCGTCCGAGATCGGCCGCGTGGTCCAGGCGGCCCGGCAGGCGCGCGCCGCGAAGGTGCAGAACGCGAGCCTCGTCCCGGTGGACCGCCCCAACGGCAGGATCAGGGTCGAGGTGAAGCACCGGATGAAGGGCGGGCGTCTCGTCGTGCTGGTGGACGGCAGGACGGTCCTGTCGAAGCCGTTCGAGGCGGGCAAGGGGAAATCGGGGACCGTCACGCACGTCCTGTCGGTCCCGGCGGGCAGGCACGGCGTCGAGGTCCGGCTCCTCGAGGACAAGGGCGGGCTGTTCGTGAAATCGAAGATCACCGGGACCGTCACGAAGAACGAGGTCGCGCTGCTCACGGGCGAGCAGCGCTCCACGGGGAAGAAGGATCTCAAGCTCGACTGGCAGGACTCCCACTGATGGAGAGGACGATGAGGACACCGATGGATCGCCTCAAGGACGAGAACCCGAGGGTGCGCCGCTCGACCGGCGCGTCGCTGATTCGCAAGGAGCTGCCGGTCGGCCGTCCCAAGCCGCCGGCACGTCCTCCCTCGCCGGGCGGGATCAACACTCCCGGCGGTTCCACCGGCGGCGGCATGATCTGCCCCGGCACCGATCGGACGCGTGGCACCGCCGCCGCGGCGGCCGTCGTCGCGGCGCGCGAGATCGGCATGCGCCTGGCGGAGGGGGCCGCGGGAGCGCGGGCGATCCTGCTGGCCGGCGCCGGCGGGGCCGGCGCCGTCGACGAGACGGCCCTGGAGACGCCGGCACAGAGGGTCCTGCGCAAGCCGTCGGCCCTGGGCGGGAAGTCGATCTACCTCACGGTCATCGAAGGAGACCTGAAGGGGAAGTCGTTCGACATCACCGGCATCGGCACGTACACGATCGGCCGCAAGGAGTGCGACATCGTCCTGGACGACGAGAAGGTGTCGCGCAAGCACGCTTCGGTCGTGATCATCCGCGAGGGGCAGTACGCCGTGCAGGACCTCGCCAGCAGGAACGGCACGTTCGTGAACGGCATCCGTCTGACCCGCCGCAACGTGCAGCACAACGACCTGATCCGGGTCGGCAACACGACGCTGCGCTTCACGGTGTTCGACGGCCCGGTGCCGGTCGAGACGTAAGCGCAGCGCCCACGCGAGCCGCTGCGGCCCGCCGCGGCTCTTCGGGGCCCAGGTCGTCTCGCCGTCGCAAGATCGCTCCCGTTCTTCTGAGCTGCAGAGAAATCACAGTCGGATCATGCACCCGTAAGCGACCGGAAACGCCCGTCCTCCATCTGACGCAGAGGTGGCGTCCTCCGCTACGGTCCGCGCCCGTGGGGATCCTGCGGAGGTGCGTGGCGGGGGGGCCGCGCGGGGGGGGGGGTTGGGGGCGCGCCCCACCCCGGGCCAGGCCGCCCCCCAGACCCCCCCCGCG
>JBGPED010000305.1:0-2764 GCA_041482595.1 Acidobacteriota bacterium | reverse complement strand
TCCTAGAGGACCACGACACCCGGCAGCGGCAGGCTGGGAAGAACCGTGCCTTCGCGGGGGCGAGGGATGGAGTGGCAGGGACCGGAGCCGTAATGCGGCAGGACGTCCGCCGCGCTCATCGCGCGCGCGCGGTCGGATTGTAGGTGCCCGCGCAGCATCGCCAGGAATTCCCCGGCGGGCCGGATCCTGGGCGGCTCCTGCAGCGACCAGAACAGGGTCTTGATCTTGGCGGGGCGCTTCCCCTTCTTCATGCGGGAATCGTCGTCCTGAGGATCGGCGGCCGCCTGGCAGGGCTGCAGGTTCGACTCGTCGAGCGCCGCCGCCACCTGGGCGGTGGCGTCGGCATCGTCCTGCTCGGCCGCTGTCGGCTGAGCCGCGACGACCACGGCGCGGGCGCGCTCCTCCTCCATCCGGCGATTCCGGCGCTCGGCCCGGCGCAGGATCCTGGCACGCTCGACCGGATCGGGATGGTGCCGCCTCAGGTGGTGCTCGCAGGTGGCGTGGCGCTTGTGGGTCCGATCGGGATCGAGGATGCGCGGCGAGGGCATCAGGAAGATGCCGAGCAAGGTCCAGCTCGCGATCGATCGGATGAGGTTCACAAGTCTTCCGCCACGATGGGGTTGAAAGTACCCCGAGCCATTGCGGCCGTCAACAACCATTTTGAAACGATGGCCACCCAAGCCTTGCGCCGCTCGATGCTGCCGCGCAGCCCCTGCCCGATGCCGGTGATACCCGCAGGTTATTTTCGACCGGCCCCGGAAGCCAGGTCCCGCGCGAGGCCGATCTTCAGAGTCGCGGCGTCGATCCTTTCGACGACCACCCGCAGGGCAGCCTGCAGGGTGTCGGCGTCCCGGTCCCGGGTCGCCTGGACGACGGAAGGGAAAGGCCATGAGGCGTAGCCGGTCGTGAGGCCCGGAGCGTACAGCGTGTGGCGGAACCAGGGCCGCCCCGGCAGGCCGTTCTTGTCCAGGAAGGCGCGCTCGACCTGGACGATCGCGTCGTTGAGCCGGGCCAGGGCGGCGGGATCGGGCGGGGCGGAGATGTCGTCCTGCAGCCGGTCGAGGAGCGAGTCGAGCTCGTTGGCGGCGGTCGTGAGCCGATCGATCGCCTTCGAAACGGACGAAAAATCGGGCTGGAGCGCCGGCTTCTTGCGCGCCTCGACCGCGGCCTGCGATCCCGGCTCGACGCTGCCGGGTCCGCTGCGCGCCGCCTCCCAGATGCGCCGCTCGCGCACCGTATCGCGACGCAGGAGCTCCAGCTCACGCGACAGCGCCCGGCCGTAAGCGCCGTAGCGCAGGGGCGCGACCTCGGCCGATCCCAGTCGCATGGCGAGAAGACCGTACAGACGCGATGCGACCGTGTGGTAGAGAAACTCGGGATCGCCGAAGTGCTCCATCCAGAACAGGTCGTCGTAGATCGAATGGTAGACGCCGTACGGTCCTTCGAAGGAAAAATCGGCGCTGGCGATCCCGGCGTGGTCGGCGAAGGCGGTGTAGTCCGAGCCCGATCCCAGGGGCTCGAGCTGCAGGTCGAAGACGGCCCCGTCCGGCCCGCAGGCCGGCTCGCTCTTCGCCCAGTCGCGCTGCCGGCGCGAGCGCCAGACGTCGAGGACCGTGCCGCCGCGGCGCGGGTCGTCGAGATCGCCGGCCGCTTCGACCACCAGGTCGCGCAGCGACGGGATGCCGGAAACCTCCAGGTCGCCCCCCGTGACCGAGGAGTCGAGATTGATGTAGGCGACAGCGTTCTGCTGCAGGGCCTGCACGCGATCCTCGACCCACTCGGTCGATCCGAGCAGGCCGTACTCCTCGCCGTCCCAGGAGGCCAGGACGATCGTGCGCCGCGGCTTCCAGCCCGCCTTCAAGGCGGCGGCCAGACCGCGGGCCGTCTCGAGGAACGAGGCGGTCCCCGAGTTCGGGTCGACCGCGCCGTACGTCCAGGCGTCGCGGTGGTTGCCGAGGACGATCATCTTATCGGGCTCGGCCGATCCGGGGAGGGTGGCGATCACGTCGTAGAGCGGCCGGATGGCGTAGTCCATCTCCACCGACATTTCGACCTCCGCCGGGCCGGGGCCGAGGTGATAGGCGAACGGCAGGCCGCCCTGCCAGTCGTCCGGGACCCTGTCGCCCGCGAGCGCCTTCAGGATCTTCGACGCCTCGCCGTACGACAGGGGCAGCGACGGGATCTTCGGGATGCCGTTCATCTGCTCGCGCCCGACCCGTTTCGCCCCCTTGGTCGAGGCGTAGCCGGGCGTCGACGGGTCGCCGGGGCCCGACGACAGGAACTGCACCGACCCTCTCTGGATGGCCGAAGGCGGGCGCATCGGGCCGTCCGGGTAGACGTCCCCCTTCATGTAGCCGTCGTCCGCCGGGTCGCTGTAGATGATGACGCCCTTCGCCCCGCGCAGCTGCGCCTCCTTCACCTTGAGACCGCGGAACACTTTCCCATAGCGCACCAGGGCGATCCGACCCTCGACCGACAGCCCGAGGGACTCCAGCCGCTCGAAGTCTTCGTGCGTCCCGTAATTGACGTACATCACCTGCCCGGCGGCCTTGCCGGACGCGCCGTACCCGTGAAACGCCGGGTAGGCGTCCTCGCTGTACGAGTCCTTGTCGCGCAGGTTCCCTTCTTCACGAAGCGACAGGGTCACCGGCTCGGGTTTCAGGAGCTTCAGGCTGACGGCCACCGGGAGGTTGAGCCAGATGTCGTACGGCACGAGCTCGGCCTTGAGACCGAACTCCACGAGCCGGTCGCGCACGTACTCGGC
>JBGPED010000304.1:0-2818 GCA_041482595.1 Acidobacteriota bacterium | reverse complement strand
TGCTGCGCGAGAACCGGGAGTATCAGAAGACGCTCGAGTTCAAGGTCGCGGCCCGGACGGCCGAGCTGGTCGGCAAGAACCGGGAGGTGGAGGATCTGCTCTCGCGGCTGCAATCCTCCTACCAGACGACGCTGGAGGCCCTGGCATCGGCGCTCGATACGCGCGACACGGAGACGCTGGGGCATTCCCTGCGCGTGGCCTCGTACACGGTGGCCGTGGCGCGCCGGATGGGGGTGGCTGAACCGGACCTGACCGACATCTACCGCGGCGCCCTGCTGCACGACGTGGGGAAGATCGGCATCCCGGACGCGATCCTGCGCAAGCCCGGAAAGCTGACGCCCGAGGAGTGGGTCGAGATGCGCCGGCATCCGGAGATCGGTCACCGCATCCTGCAGGGGATCAGGTTCCTGGAAGGGGCGCGCGAGATCGTCCTCAGCCACCAGGAAACGTACGACGGGTCGGGCTACCCGCGGGGTCTGAAGGGAAAGGAGATCCCGCTCGGGGCCCGCATCTTCGCCGTGGTCGACACGCTGGACGCGATGACATCGGACCGCCCGTACCGCAAGGCTCTGCCGTACGAGGCGGCACGTGCCGAGATCCTCAAGTATTCCGGCACGCAATTCGATCCGGACGTCGTGAAGGCCTTCCTGGACATCCAGGACGGGGAGTGGAACGAGATCCAGCGCCGGGTCATGCAGGACATCATGGTCCGGGGGCAATCCCGGCTGTAGGCCGGCGGGCGCGGGCCGCCTCTCTGTCTACCGGGACGGCACGGCGGCCTTTTGGAAGAGAAGAGCGAGGTCGTGCTCGAGCGTCGTCTGCGGCGTCTCGACGATGCGCCCGACCTCGCGCCCGTCGACGCGCAGGATGAACGTGGGCACTCGTTCGATGGCGCCCCTCCTGACCAGACGCGCCGGCTCCTTCTTGGTCCGGTCGAGGCCGTAGAACCGGACCTTCAGGCTCGCCGGAGAGGCTCGATCGAGAATCTTGAGGAAGCGCGGGACCTCCCGGCGGCTGTCGGAGCACCAGCTTCCGAAATACACGTCGAGCCTAGCGGTCACCGGCGAGGAGGCGATCACCCGGATGTCCGCCTCGGCCGGATCGTAGGCCTCGCGGTTCGTCCGCCACTCCGAGGAGATCGACAGCATGGCCTCCGGCTCGACCCGACCGAGGAGGATCTCCTGCGCCGGCGTCACGCGGGCCGCGGCCAGCAGGAACAGAAGCGTCAACGATCGTCGCGCCGTTCTCGACACGCCGCCCCCCGGCGGGCATCATCAGGGGACCGTCCTCGTTTGTCAACCCGGGCGCATTGCTTGTGGCGCATTGCTTGACGACCCGATCCCCGTCTGTTACATTGGCGTGGTCCTGATCCTCTGGAGGTTCCCGCCCGTGATCCGGAAACGAACTGCCGCCGTAATCGCTGCCGCGCTTGCGGCCGTTGTCTCGATGGTTCTCGCGGGCGCACCGGCGAACCAGGCACCGAAAGATGACGCCGTTGCGACCGGGGCGCCGTCCGGCGTCGCGGTGGATCCGATGCTCGCGCGCATCCTGCAGGCGTTCGACAAGGCCCAGCGCGAGACCGGCACCCTGGTCGCGTCGTTCACCGAGAAGAAGGACCTCAAGCTCCTGGCGCGGCCCGTGCTGTCGCGCGGCGAGTTCTATTACAACCGGCCCAACCAGGTCCGCTGGGAGTACCTCGACCCGGATCGCAAGGTGTTCGTGATCACGGAGAACATGTACATCGCCTATTACCCGGCGCTCAAGAGGGCCGAGGAGGTGCCGATCAAGAAGTTCGTGGGGAAGCGCCTGTTCCGCTTCCTGGGGGTCGGGCAGTCCATCGACGAGCTGGGGAAGTACTACGAGTTCCGGCTCGCGCCACAGAGCGACCTGAAGGACACGTATCTTCTTGTCCTGGTGCCGCGCAAGAAGAAGCTGGCCGAGCGGGTGTCCGAGATGAAGATCTGGGTGGACACCACGACCTTCCTGCCGCGCCAGCTGCAGTACGTCGAGTCCGACGGTGACTCGACCCTCCTGGCCTTCCAGGACATCCGCACGAACGTCGCAGTCGCCGCCAGCCGGTTCCGTCTCGACCTGCCCAAGGACGTGGTGGTCTCGGAGTCCTTCAACGGCTTCTCGCTCGGCGAGCAGAGCTTCTAGGCTGTCGGGACCCCCGCCCGCAATTGTCGGGTCGATCGCCGCGGCAAAAAAAGAGCCCCTCGAGTTGCGAGGGGCTCGTGTCGTTCCGGACGATCGCGGTCCCGACAGGCACCGGTCGACGGGCCGCCGGAGGCGGCCGGGCCGATCAGTACATGTCGCCGCCTCCCATGCGCGGACCCTGCGCCGCGGGCTTCTCCTTCTCCGGGATCTCGGAGACGAGCGCCTCGGTGGTCAGCATCAGAGCCGCTATGCTGGCCGCGTTCTGCAGGGCTGTGCGGCAGACCTTGGTCGGATCGATGATGCCGGCCTCGAACATGTCGACCCACTTTCCGGTGTACGCGTCGAAGCCGACCGCGGGCTTGTCCTTCTCCTTCGCCTGCTGGACGACGATCGAGCCTTCGTAGCCGGCGTTGATGGCGATCTGCCGGATCGGCTCCTCCAGGGCGCGGCGAACGATGTTGATGCCGGTCTGGACGTCCTCCTGCTTCTCCTTGAGCTTCTCCAGCGCGGGGATGGCGCGCACCAGGGCGATGCCGCCGCCGGGGACGATCCCCTCCTCGACGGCCGCCTTGGTGGCGTGCATCGCGTCTTCGACGCGGGCCTTTCTCTCCTTCATCTCGGTTTCGGTGGCTGCCCCGACCTTGATGATGGCGACCCCGCC
>JBGPED010000303.1:0-2821 GCA_041482595.1 Acidobacteriota bacterium | reverse complement strand
TTCAGCCTGCCGGTCACGTTCCCGGCGCGCGTCGAGAAGCCCTCGGGCAAGACGAGCCCCGAGGAGCTGATCGCCGCCGCGCACGCCGCCTGCTACGCCATGGCGCTGTCGGGAACGCTCGGGCGCAAGAACGCGAAGGCGCGACGGCTGCACGTCACCGCCACCGTCGGCGCCGATTTCGGCGAGGCCGGCCTGAAGATCCAGTCCTCCCGCCTCCGGGTGACGGCGGAAGGGCTCGAGGGCCTGACCGCCGCCCAGTTCTCCGACGTCGCGAAGGAGGCGGAAGGTCGCTGTCCCGTCTCGAACGCCCTGCGCGGCAGCCTGAAGATCGACATCGAAGCGCAGGTAAAGTAACAGCTCCGATCCCGATGGGCGGGGACACCGCTCCGCCCGCACAGAGGCAATGCCATGCGCCCCCGGGCATTGACCGCGCTCGCTCTCTCTCTGCTCCTCTGCTCTATCGCCGCCTCCGTCGGCCGGGACGAGGCCGGGACGGTGCTGCGCGTGGTGGACGGCGACACCCTCGTCGTCCGGATCGGCGAGAGCGCGGAGAAGGTCCGGCTGATCGGGGTGGACACTCCGGAAAGCGTCGACCCGCGCCGACCGGTGCAGTACTTCGGCAGGGAGGCCGCGAGGTTCACGCGGGGTCTCGCGGACGGGAAGCGGGTCTCGCTGCGGGGCGAGGCCCGGACGGGGGATCGCGACAAGTACGGCCGGCTGCTGCGTTATGTTTTCCTGCCGGACGGGGTCCTGCTCAACGCCGAGATCATCCGGCAGGGATACGGGCACGCCTATCTCAGGTACCCTTTCGCGAGGATGGAGGAGTTCCGGGAGCTGGAGCGCCAGGCGCGCGACCGCGGGCTCGGGCTGTGGGCGGGAAGCGCCCTCCCGGCGCGGCCGGCCCCGGCGAGTGCCCACGGCGGCGCGACCGGGCGGCCCGCGGCGCGGGATACACGCCGTGCAGGGTCTGCCGGCCGCCCGCCGCAAAGCCACCAGTACCGGCGGCGCGATGAATCGGCTAGACTGCCCGGCGCACGTCGGTTGAATTGCAGAAAATTCATCAGGAGGTGACAACATGAATCATCGTGGACCCTCACGCCGCGCCGTCCTCGCCGCCGCGGCGACAGCACTCCTCGCGGCGGGACTCTACGCCTCAGCACCGGACAATCCGAAGCCGGCCGCCCCGGCCGAAGGAGCCGCGAAACAGGACGTGTCCCCGGCGCCCGAGGTTCCGAAGCCGACGGCCGAGCACAGCGGCATGACGCGGGCGGAAGGGACCTGGGACGCCGGCGTCGAGATCTCGATGGGCCCGCCGGGGACGCCGCCGCAGCTGTCGAAGGGGGTCGAGACGAACCGGCTGTGCTGCGGCGGGCTGTGGCTCGTCACCGAGTTCAAGAGCAACCCGGGCTCGGCGCCATTCGAGGGGCACGCCATCACCGGCTACGAGCCGGCGAAGAAGAAGTACATCTCGACCTGGGTCGACTCCGACCTGACGACCCCGATGGTCTCGGAGGGGGCGTACGACGCCACCGGCAGGACGCTGACGATGCGCGGCTCGATGACGTCGAAGGGGAAGACGTTGCAGTGGCGCGACGTCGAGGTCTGGAAGGACGACGACACGCGCCAGTTCACGATGTTCATGCGCGGGCCCGACGGCAAGGAGACGCCCAGCCTGAACATCACCTACACGCGCAGGAAGTAGGGAACCCCGGACCGGCTCGACCGTGGGTGCTCATGGCGCGCGGCATCGCCACCCTGAAGGCGACGCTCGTCGTCCTGTTCTTCGTGCACGTGCGCTACGGCACGCGCCTCACACCTCTCGTGATCACCGCCGACCTGTTCTGGCTGGTCATCCTGATAGCCGTGAGCCTGACCGACCATCTCACCCGCGGCTGGCTGGGTGTGCCGGGACGGTAGTCAAGAAGAGAGGACGAACGGGATCTGCGCCGAGGCGGCAGGGGTGAAGCGCAACAGGCAGCGGAAGGCCGCCGCGTGGGCCTGTGGCTCCGGAGCGTCGGCAATCAACAGCGCGGCGATGAGGTCTCGCCAGCGCAGGAGCTCACGCCGGCGCGATGCTCGATTCTGGACCTGCACCGTCAAGTCGACGAGGGCCAGGACGCGCTCATAGCATGTGCGCAGGCGGTCCCGATCGGAAAGACCCTGGAACTTGGAGGCCCGGTTCATCTCGTTCGCGATCATCAGCACCTGCTGATCGAACGAGAAGCTCGTCCACCGCTGAGGCGACAGCGCAGCGTGCTGGCTCTTCATGGTGGCATCTCCTCGCCCCGACCGATGAGCGAGTGGGTGATCTCCCTGATGGCGCGTCGCGTCTCTGCGTCCTGGATCTCCATGCTGCGGTTGTCCTGGGAGGGGTAGTTGGCTCCCCAGAGATCCGCCTGGGCGCTGCCCTGCCCCGGGAGCGCCTGCTCCGCATCGGCGTGAAGCTCGCCGCCGACGGCCGCCACCCGCCTGCGGACATCGACCACGAATTTGACCATGTCTCCGAAGTAGAGCACGACGAGCCGGCGAAGCTCCGCCGGCTCGATCCTGCGATCCACGATCACGATGCCTGGCGGTTCCTGGCTCATCGGGGTTCTTTATAACCGTCCCCGACCTGATCAAGCAAGGCGCAGGTGGGGAATGGCCTTAAGCCCCCGGCTCGATCGTCAGGTCCCCGCTCCCGGTGTCGACGTCGATCTTGGTGTGGGCGTCGCCGCGGCGGTAGCCGATGACTTCCTTGTGGCGGACGATCGGCTGGGCGTCCTTGTAGCGCACCAGCAGGTCGCCGCTTCCCTGGTCGGCGAGCGCCTCGAAGGAGGCG
>JBGPED010000302.1:0-2897 GCA_041482595.1 Acidobacteriota bacterium | reverse complement strand
GGTGCGCAACAACATCGCCTACGGGCGGGCCGATGTCCCGATGGAGGAGGTGCTCGCCGCGGCGCGCGCCGCGCATGCCGAGGAGTTCATCAGGGCGCTGCCGCACGGCTACGACACGACCCTCGGGGAGGCCGGCCACCGGCTGTCGCTGGGGCAGAGGCAGAGGATCTCGATCGCGCGGGCGATCCTGAAGGACTCGCCGATTCTGATCCTGGACGAAGCGACGTCGTCGCTCGACATGGAATCGGAGGCCGAGGTCCAGGGGGCGCTGCACAACTTGATGTCGGGCAGAACGGTGTTCGTCATCGCGCACCGTCTCTCGACCGTGCGCCGGGCCGATATCATCCTGGTCCTCGACGCGGGCCGCCTGGTCGAGCGCGGCACGCACCCGGAGCTCCTGGCGCGCAAGGGGCTGTACGCGCGCCTTCACGCGCTGCAGTTCCGCGACGACCGGCCGGCGCCCGAGGCCTCCGTCCTGTAGACCGTTCGACCTTCGGGGCCCGGGGACCGTCCCGCGGCCGGGAGCCACTAGCGCATGTCCCTGGCGGTCCGGATCTTTCGAAGCGACAGGAGCTGTCTCCTGTTGCTGCTTCTTCTGGGGCTCCTGCTGTTCGCCACGGGCCTCGGGGCGCGCGACCTGTGGGCCCCCGACGAGCCGGACATCGGGGAAGTCGTGCGCGAGATCCACCTGAGCGGGTCGTGGGCGGTGCTGCGCGACAACCAGCAGCTCTATTTCGAGAAGCCGCCGCTCTACCCCTGGCTCGCGGCGCTGTTCTCTCTTCCGGCGGGCCGGCCCACGGAGTTCGCCCTGCGCCTGCCGTCGAGCCTGGCGGCGCTTTTGGGGCTCTTCGTCGTCTTCTTCCTGGGGAGGGGCCTGTTCGGCCGGCGGACCGGGACGCTCGCGGCCGTAATCCTGGCGACGACCTACGGCTACTTCATGGAGGGGCGCTGGGCGCACCCCGACATGCTCTGGACGTTCTGGTTGATGCTCGCGTGTCTGGCCTTCCACCAGGCCTACCGCGCCGGCGGCGGGGTGGTGTGGATGGCCGTCTTCTATCTCGCAATCGGTCTGGCCAATCTCACCAAGGGGCCGCACGGACTGCTCATCCCGCTCCTCGCGGTCCTGGTCTTCCTGGCGTCGTCGCACGACCTCGGGTTCGTGCGGCGGATGGGCCTGGCCTGGGGTCTGCCGCTCTCCCTGGTCCCGGTCGGGTTCTGGGTGGCCGCCTACCGCAGCACCGGCGAATCGTTCCCGCTGCGGGCTCTCCTCCAGCGCCTCGCGCACCGCTTCACGAGCGGCGAGCACCACGCCCAGCCTTTCTACCACGTCCTGATCAGCCTGCCCCTGGAGTTCTTCCCGTGGGTGATCCTGCTGCCGGCGGCGTTGCGGCACACCTTCCCGCGCCCCGGCACGCGGCCGGACCGGGACAACGCCTACGTCTACTCGTGGATCGTCGTCATTTTCACGGTGTTCGCCGTGTCGGTCGAGAAGCGCGGTGTGTACCTGCTGCCGCTGCTTCCGCTTCTCGCTCTCCTGGTGGCGCGGGTGTGGGACCTGTCCCTGATGGACTGGGATCCGTCGCCGGTCGATCGCGCGATCGCCTGGCTGCTCGGGATCTCCCTGGCGCTCGCGATCGGGGGTGCGATCGTGGCCCTGCCGAAGATCCGATCCGAGGCGCCGGACCTCCTGCGCCCGGCGGTCCTCGTGGCCGCGGTGGCGGGCCTCGCCGCGCTCCTGGCGCTGGTCGTGCACCGGCGGTACCGGGGCGGGGCCGCGCTGGCGGCGTTCAGCGGCGGGCTCGTGGTCGTGTACCTGGTGATCGTGATCGCCGTTCTGCCGGCGCTCGATCCGCACAAGTCGGCCCGCGCATTCAGCCAGCGCGTGCTGGCCGAGGTCGGCCAGGGCCCGCTGGCGATGTATCCTGACTACCACCCGACGTATGTCTACTACACCGGCCGCTTCATCCCCGTGCTGAGAAACTCCCGCCAGCTCGGCGAGTACTTCAGTTCGCCGACACGCCGCTACTGTCTCATCGAGGACGACGTCTTCGAGGCGGAGCGGCGAACACTCGCCGGTCCCCTGGACGTCCTGGACCGGCAGCAGATCGGGCACCGCGACATGCTCCTGGTGGCGGGCGGTGGGGCGCCACTCGAGCGTGCAGTGCCGGAGGGCAAGACGCCATGACGGGAACTGGAACGAGAGCGCGGCTGGGGCTCGCGGCCCTGCTGGTGTGCCTGACGCCCGGGACGATCCCGACGACGCGGGCGGATCCGTCCGGGACCGCGGAGGGGGCGGGGGAGCGCAAGGGACCGGACGCGCCTCTGAAATGGCGCCAGGTCGGCCTCGACGCCCGCTACGTGTTCGGGCGGCCCGCCCACCTGGATCGGGCCGGATGGTTCAAGCTCGCCGCCGTGGTCGGAACGGGTGCGGCGCTCTACACCGTGCGGAAGGACGTCCGGGACGCAGTGCAGCGCAACCGGACAGACTCGATCGATCGTGTCCTCGACGACGCCCGCAACATGGGGAAACTGGGGACCCCTCTCGCGACCGCCCTGGGCTTCTATCTCGTCGGCAAGGCGCGCGATTCGGAGTACGACCGCGAGACGTCCATGCTGCTCCTCGAGACCCTCGCCTTCGCGGGCGCCGTCACGGGGACGGCCCAGAAGGTCATCGCCACCGACCGGCCCGATGTCGGTGACCGCGTCCGTTTCTTCAAGTCGAACGGCCACAGCGTCTCGGGAGACGTCACGATCGCGGCGTCGATGCTGGCGCCGATCATCGACCGGCACCTGCGCGTCGGACCCGGCGACGGGCGCGGCGTCCGCTTCTGGAAGCACTTCGGCACCTGGGGCCTCTACAGCACCGCCGGGCTCACCGCCCTGCAGCGCATGGACCG
>JBGPED010000301.1:0-2998 GCA_041482595.1 Acidobacteriota bacterium | reverse complement strand
GTGCGGCCGGTGCCCGCCCCCTCGATGCGCGCCCCGCAGGCGTTCAGGAAGCGGGCCAGGTCGGCGACCTCCGGCTCCAGGGCGCAGTTCTTGAGGACCGTCCGGCCCTCGGCGCGGGCGGCGGCCCGCAGGATGTTCTCGGTCCCGGTGACGGTGCGATCGTCGAAGACGATCTCCGCCCCCTTGAGCCGCCGGCAGGACGCGACGACGTAGCCGTGCTCGATGGCGACGTCGGCCCCCAGCCGGCGCAGCGCCTCGATGTGGTAGTCGATCGGCCGCGCCCCGATCGCGCAGCCGCCGGGGAGGGACACCTTCGCCCGCCCGAGGCGCGCCAGGAGCGGTCCGAGGACCAGGATCGACGCGCGCATCGTCCGGACCAGATCGTACGGCGCCTCCGGGTCGCCCGAAGCGCCGCCCTCGGCGCGCAAGGTGTTCCCGTCCAGCGCCAGCTGCCGCACGCCGAGATGGCGCAGCACCTTGATCATGGTCTGCACGTCGCGCACCACGGGGACGTTGCGCAGCGTGACCGGTCCTTCGAGAAGAAGCGTCGCCGCCATCTCGGGCAGCACGGCGTTCTTGGCGCCGCTGGCCCGCACCGTTCCCTGCAGACGGCACGGTCCCTGGATGCGGATCCTGTCCATGAGGGCGGATTATACGCGCACGCGGGCGGAGGCGGCCCGCGCCTGGGCTCAGCGCTTCGTCCCGGCCGCGATCGCCTGCCGGACGCGCTTCAACAGCGTCCCGGTCTCCTGCAGGAGCTTCGGGTCCTTCACTTCAAAGGCGAGCTTCTCCAGCATCGCCGCGGCCTTCCGGTAGTCCCTCCGGTTGGCCAGGTCGACCGCGCGGTTGTACGTCTCGATCTGGCGGTTGAACGTCCGCGTCTCCTCGATGCGCGCCAGGTGCTCGCCGAGCTGCCGCTTGAGCGTGGCGTTCTGCGTCTTCGCCTGGACGTTCTTGATGATCGCGATTCCGGCGTCGATGTCCCCCTTGTTGACGAGCCCCTCGGCGAGCTTCAGATCAGATTCCAAAAGGATCTCCTGGCCGGTCTCGAACGCCTGGCGATTGCCCGAGCGGCGCAGGACGCGCTCGACGAGGTCCTGCGCCTTCGATCGCTCGCCGTTCCGGGCGTACAGCCCCGCGAGGTTCAGGGCGACGTCCATGCGCGACGGCAGCATCCGCCGGGCCTTCTCGAGCGCCTCGATCCCCTCCGACAGGTTGGCGTCGTCGAGCGTGAAGGTCCCGCCGAGACCCGCGTAGGCCTCGGCGACGTCGGGACGCAGCCGGATGCTGGCGCGGTAGAGATCGCGCGCCCGGGCCAGCTCCGGCGGCGGCCCCTCGTCCGACGTGCGCCGCGTGATCGTGCCGGGGGGCATGTACCGGTCCATGAGGCTTTCCGCGTAGAGGAACATCGTCAAGGCGTCGCCCGGCGCCAGCGCGAGCGCCTTCTCGTACGCGGCCGACGCCTCCTGGCGCCGCTTCTGCAGATCGCGCAGGTACCCCAGGCCGGTGTAGGCAAAGGCCAGCGAGGGGTCGGCCCGGATCGCCGCCTGGAAGTGCGCTTCGGCGTCCCCCTCCCGGCCGGTCTGACTGTGCACGAGGTAGTCGCCGAGCCGCGCCAGCGTCTGCGACCGGGTCATCACCGTCGGATCGGACGGGGGATCGATCGTGAGGTCCTTGAGATCGAGGATGCTGTAGGTCAGCTTGTTGCGCCGGACGTACGCGACGAGCTTCGTCTCGAGCTCTCCCCAGTCCGGTCCCACCAGGGGCTTCAGCGCGTCCCGGAGACCGGCGCGCGGCGGGAACTGCGCCAGGAACTCGACCCCGCGAGCCTTCCCCTCGGTCCGGCCCCACGCCAGGTAGTGCGCCAGGGTCCACGACTCGGCGTAGAACATTCCCTGGCGGTCCCCCTCGTTGTAGTCCTTCGAGTCCGGATCGATCGCGAACAGATCGGGCAGCGGGATCCATGTGCCGGAGCGCAGGAGCCGGAGATGCTCCTCGATCGGCCGGCCGATCTCGACCTGCCCGGCGTCGGCGGCGAAGGTGCTGTAGCACTCGGCCATCCCTTCGTTGAACCACAGCGGGATGTCCTCGAAATTGTTGTTGAGGAAGTAGTGCAGGTACTCGTGGTACACCACGCTCCAGGGATCGGTCGGCGGGCTGGCGTCGAGGGCGACATAGTTCCCGTCGCGGTGGCCGGCGAACGCCCCGGTGACGTTGGCCGGGCCGAGACCGACGCGCTTCTTGTAGGGACCGAAGGAGGCCTCGTTCTTGAAGACGTACACCCAGGTGGGGACCGGAGAGTTGACCTCGAGACCGGAGACAACCCGCGCCAGGGCCGCGCGGAAGCGCTCGAGGCTGCTGCCTATCTGCAGCGTGCGGCTCTCGGAGGCGTTGCTGAACAGAGTGAAGTGGGCCGTCCGCACCTCGATCCAGCGCTCACCCGGATCGGGCAGGGAGGCGTCCGCCGACACAGCGGAAGACCCGGCCGTGACGAGGAACGCGAGGACCGGGAGGACACCGGTCGCCCGTCGAGCCATGCGGCGATTATAGGACAATTGGCTCTATAATCCCGAAGCCCGCGGCGGGATTTTCCGCCGCGCTTTGATATGTGGCAGGAGGAATACGGTGCCGTTGTACGAGTACGAATGCGGGGCGTGTCATCACCGCTTCGAGCAGATCCAGCAGTACAGCGATCCCATCATCAGGAAATGCCCCAAGTGCGGCAGGATGAAAGTGAAGAAGCTCCTGTCCTCGCCCGCCATCCAGTTCAAGGGGTCGGGCTTCTACATCACCGACTACCCGCGCAAGGGCAGCACCTCGAGCCTGCCGGACCCCTCCGAGTCGGAGAAGAAGAAGGACAAGGACGACAAGGTCGACACGTCGGCCAAGACGCCGAAGACGAAACCCGAGAAGAAGGACTGAAGCCTCGGACCAGGAGCGTGTCCGAGCAATAGCATGGGTCGCGTTCGCGGCGCCGCGGGGTCGGCTGCGAGGCGCC
>JBGPED010000300.1:0-3068 GCA_041482595.1 Acidobacteriota bacterium | reverse complement strand
TGCTTCGTTGCTCGTCGTCAACGATGTAGACCACATCGTTTCCTCCTCGCGTCTCGCCTGGGACTCGCAAGCCCCATGTGCGCGGCCCATGCCATTACTCGGACAGGCTCCTACGGCCGCTGAGCCGGATCCGCCCCCGAGCGCGGCGTGAACGGGGCCGGATCCGGGATGACAATCTCAGGGGATCGTTCCGGAGAGGATCGATTCCGCTCCCGCGGATCAGACGCTCGTGGCGCCGCGCACGTTCGCGGCGCGCAGTCCCTTGGGGCCCTTTTCGACCTCGAAATCGACCACCGTTCCCTGCTCGAGGTCGTCGAAGTTCATCCCGATGAGACCCGAGCGGTGAAAGAAGACTTCCTTGCCGTCGTTCCCGCGGATGAAGCCGAAACCGCGATCCCGAACAACCTTCGCAATGGTGCCGCGCGCCATACAAACTCCCCTCACTGTTGCTACGACAGAGCGGCCTGATTGCAAGCTCGACTTGCAAGTGCGAGGCCCTGACCCATGGAGCCAGCCCTTCCCGGCCACAGACCGCCCGACGCCATTCGAAAGGGATGCCTGCGTTGATTCAGAGACTCTAGGGGGGGCCTCTCGCTGGTGTCAATCCCCCCAAGCGCGATTAGGGTAAAGACCCTAACCACCTCGGGAGGTCAGATCTCCAGATCGGCGGGCGACAGGACCGGCGCGCGGCACGTGCCGGCCTCGCACACGTAGGCGGCGGGCCGTCCGTCCACCGGAGACTTGCCGGCGAGAACGGGGAGCGTTCTCTCCGGGCCCACGACGGCGGGATCGGCGAGGGCGAGAACGCTGTTCGGATCGTAGGAGTCACGCAGCGCCTGCAGGAAGGCGCGCACGCCGGGATCGTCGCGGCGCCCGGCGAGAACGATCTGGCGTGTTCCGGCGAGGTGCTGGTCGGCGGCGCACAGCATCATCCCGAAGGCGGATGGGAAGCGCTCCATCCGGTCGCGGTACAGACGGAGCGTCTCGCCGGCCTTCGTGAGAAGCGACTCGTCCCCGGTCAGGGCGTGCAGTCGCAGGAGGGCCAGGGTGGCGACCGAGACGCCGGCGGGAACGGCGCCATCGTTTCCTTCACGCGTCCGCGCGATCAACGCCTCGTGATCGCGCGCCGTGAAGTAGAAACCGCCGCCACGATCGTCCCAGAACCGATCGACCAGGCGGGAGGCCATGAGACGCGCCTCTTCGACCCAGGCGGAATCGAAGGTCGCCTCGTAGAGATCGAGAAACGCCGCCAGGAGAAACGCGTGGTCGGTGAGGTAGGCCGGATGGCGCGCCTCCCCGTCCGTGAAGGAATGCAGCAGGCGGCCGTCCCGCACCATGCGATCGAGGATGAGGCGGGCCGCCCGCCGCGCGGCCTCCGCGCAGCGTGGGTCGTCCAGGACGCGCGATCCGAACGCCAGCGCCGAGATCATCAGGCCGTTCCAGTCCGCCAGGATCTTCTCGTCGCGCCCCGGACGAACGCGTCGCTCCCGGCTCTTGAGGAGTTTCGCGCGGGCCGACGCCATGCGCAGCCGGAGCTCCCCCTCCTCCATGCGCAGCTCGGAGGCGATCTGCGCCAGGGACCGCGCGAGGTGCAGGATGCTCCTGCCGTGCTCGAAGTTCCCTCCCGGCGCGACTCCGTAGACGTTGCAGAACAGGCCGGCTTCCTGCTGGCCGACCACCTCCGCGATCTCCTGCGGCGTAAAGACGTAGTATTTCCCCTCCTCCCCTTCGCTGTCGGCGTCCAGGCTCGAGTAGAAGCCGCCCTCCGGCGAGGTCATCTCCCGCAGCACCCACTCGAACGTGTCGCGCGCCACGTCCTTGAAGAACGATGCGGTCGCGGGTCCGCCCGCCGGCAGCGCCGGCGAGACCCCCAGGCGCCCCACCGCCTGCGCCGCCTCCAGGTAGACGCGCGACAGGAGCGCGTTGTCGTACAGCATCTTCTCGAAATGCGGCACGAGCCACTTCGCGTCCACCGCGTAGCGGTGGAACCCGCCGCCCAGCTGGTCGTAAATGCCACCGCGGGCCATCTTCTCGAGACTCAGGACGGCCATGCGCAGCGCCTCGGGGTTGCCGGTGCGGCGGTGGTAGCGCAGCAGGAAGGAGACGTCCATGCTGTGCGGAAATTTCGGCGCCCCGCCGAAACCTCCTTCGGCGTTGTCGAAACGCCCCGCCAGGTCGCCGAACGCCCTGTTGAGTATCGACGGCGTGAGCCGCTGCGCCGAGGGCGTCATCTCGGAGAGGCGCGCGATCTGCGCCGCCACCTCGTCCGCCATGCGCTTCACGTCGTCCGTCTTCGAGCGGTACGCGTCGGCGGTGGCCCGCAGGACGTCCGCGAACCCGGGCCGGCCCCAGCGCGAGGCCGGCGGGAAATACGTGCCGGCGAAGAACGGCTTCAGCCCGGGCGTGAGGAACACCGAGTTCGGCCAGCCCCCCTGCCCGGTGAGCATCTGCGTGGCGGCCATGTAGATCTCGTCGAGATCCGGCCTCTCCTCCCGGTCGACCTTGATGTTCACGAAGTTCTCGTTCATGAGGGCCGCGACCTTGTCGTCCTCAAACGACTCGCGCTCCATCACGTGGCACCAGTGGCAGGAGGAATAGCCTATCGACAGGAAGATCGGCCGGTCCTCCTCCCGGGCGCGCCGCAGCGCCTCCTCGCCCCAGGCGTACCAGTCGACCGGGTTGTGGGCGTGCTGCCTCAGGTAAGGACTGGTCTCGCCCGCCAGGCGGTTGTCGCGTTTCGTGGTGGACATGGACGGGAAAGGCTACAGGAGCGGCTCGGCCGGCGCAAGGAGACAGGTGCGCTTTGTCGCCCGCCGCGTGGCACGAGGATTGCTGTCCCAGGATGCGGGGAGATCTTCGACGGAACGGACCCGCGACGGGGTCGCGGGCCCCATCCGGCGTTTCCGGCACGCGGCGACCTTCTGCAGGCCGCCGAAGGGGAGGAATCGGCCCATGGCCACCCAGACGACTTCGAAAGCGGTTCAGGACAGCGTGGACATCCTGTACAACGGGCGCTCGGCGCGGCTGCCCGTCATCGTGGGAAGCGAGGGGGAGGCCGCCGTCGACGT
>JBGPED010000299.1:0-3160 GCA_041482595.1 Acidobacteriota bacterium | reverse complement strand
TTCGATCTCGCACAGCCACTCCGGGCGGCAGATGTCGGCGATGCAGATCGTGTTGGGGGTCGACGCCGGCACGCCGCGTCGCCTCGCGATGCGGCGGAACGGCTCGAGGTAGGCGCGCTCCTTGAGGTAGGTGACGGCCGACAGGACGTTGGTGTACGCCGCCCCTTGCGCCGCCAGGAGCGCTTCGATGTTCTCCAGCATCCGGTCGATCTGGCCCTCGATGTCGGCGGCGTGGACGACCGCGCCCGCGGCGTCGATGCTGGCCGTGCCCGAAATGAAGATGAGGGCGCGGTCCGCGAGGTCCACCCTGATCCCGCGCGAGAAGTCGGAGCCGTACGTGGCCGCCTCGTTCATCGCCGGCACGCGGAACGGCGTGACGCGCCGCCGCCCGCTCCCGGCGATCGCCCGCACGTCCAGCGCGCAGCCGCGATCCGGCGGGAACGGCACGCCGCGCACGGCCGTGCTCGCCGGCGGCGTGACGATCCCCTGGCCGGCGAGGAAGTCGCGCCGCGCCCGGTTGAACGCAGCGTAGTTCCGATCGATGTCGGCGATGGAAATCCAGGTGCGCAGGACGTCCTGGAAGCCGGCCCGCTCGCGCCCGAGCACGGCCGCCGCGCCCCGGAACATCGCCGACGCCTGGCCTGGAAAGTCGAGCCGGTCCCCCGCGGCACCGCCGGTCAACCCCGCGAGAAAGAGGTGCCGCAGGCCGTCTTCCTCCACGACCCTGCCCGAGGATCCGGCGGGCAGCCCGTCCACGCGGCGCGACGGCAGGTCGGCTCCGCCGGCGGCTCGCATCGCCAGCGCCTGCAGCTCACAGAGCCGGCCCGGCTGCGCGGGTGGGTCCTCGACGTAGGTCGTGGCGGGATGCAACGCTCCCGCCCCCTCGTCGCCGTAAAGATCCCGGCGGTACTCGCGCAGGCCCGTGGCCTGCGCGCCGACATCGCTCAGGAAGATCTTCTCGGCCACGACATCGCGCGGCTGCAGTCCGTTCGCCCGCAGCGCCGCGCGCAGGCGCGCGTACATCGAGCCGGCCTGGGCCGCGAAGCTTCCCTCCAGGTCGGATGGGGGGACCCGTAGGTGGACCTCGAGCGTGGCCGCGCCCGCGGCGTCGGCGACCTGGACGTCGCAGACCTCGGCTTCGTGGGGCATGCGCCCTACAAGTTAATGCGGATCCGCCGCTCTTTCCACCCGGCACACCAGGTGGCCACGTACCGGATTCTGAAGACAAGGTGCCGGAGGTCGGACTCGAACCGACTTGGGCCTGCGCCCGCGGGATCTATAATCCCGTACGCCGACATGCTCGAGCCGAACACTGTTCCGCGCATCGATCGCCCCTCCCCCCGCGTCTTTCATGGGGAGTTCGTTTCACGCCGCCGACCGGTCGTCATCGCAGGCATCGCCGAAAGGTGGCCCGCGATCTCGCTGTGGGACGCCGCGTACTTTAAGCGAACGCTGCCGGAAGCGGAGGTCCCGGTCGAAGTCTGGGAGCGCGGCGGGCCGGGCAACGACCCGGCCGACTACCTCCGGAAGGTCCGGCGGGAAACGATGCCTCTCGGCCATTTCCTCGACCTGGTTCTGGGGGCCGGCAACGGATCGTGCAGCCACTACCTGGCGCAGTACCCGATCCTGAAGGCGGCCCCGCGTCTTTTGGAGGACATCCGGCCGCCCGAGGAGTACATGAAGGTACCGGCCCTGCTCCCGAAAACTCTGGCCGCGCGGCTGAGGCTCGACCCGGCGCTCTGGATCGGCCCGGCGGGAGCGGTCACGACGCTCCACTTCGATTCGACGCACAACCTGTTCGTGCAAATTTCCGGGGCGAAGAAGGTCATCCTGATTCCTCCCGGGCAATCAGGCTTCCTGTACTATCCCTGCCGCGATTTCGGCTTGAACCTGCACTTCAGCCCGGTCGACGTCGAGCATCCCGACCCGGACAGGCATCCACGGTTCGCGCGCGCGACGCCCCTTGAGATCATCGTGCGGCCGGGGGAGGTGCTGTTCATCCCCGCGACCTGGTGGCACTACCTGCGCGCTCTCGAGCCGTCCATCTCACTCAACTTCTGGTGGAACACACCGGCCACGCTCCTGGGCCCGCCCCGGCACCTGCTCTACGAATGGCGGGAGAGGATCCGCCGGTTCGCAACGCGACGCCACTGGCGGTAACCCGGACCGGAAGGCTCACACGAACCTCGGGCCGGACGGTGTATGATGCAGGCTCCCCCGAAACACCAGACGCGGGAACGATCAAGGTGCCGGACGAGGCGACGCCCTGGAAACGTCATTTCTCGGACTTCGGCGGCAAGGTCTATCTCGACTGCGCCGCCCAGGGGCCGTTCCCGACCGAAACCGTCGAGGCGGTGCGACGCGCCCTGCGGCTGAAGGAACACCCCGAGGAAATCCCCGGATCCCTCTATGAATCCCTGCCGGGACGGGCGCGCGAGGCGGTCGCGCGCCTCCTCGACTGCGACCCGGAATGCGTCGCGCTGGCCTCGGGCGCCTCGCACGGCCTGAACCTGGCGGCGCGCTCCCTCCCCCTGGAGAGGGGAGACGAGGTTCTGCTGGCGCAGGGGGAATTCCCGGCCAACGTCTACCCCTGGCTCAACCGGGCGGGCGACGGCATCGCCGTGCGCCGCGTGAGCCCGGCGGCGGACCGTTTCGTCGGCGAAAAGGAGCTGATCGCGGCGATCGGGCCAAGGACGAGAATCATCGCGATCAGCCACGTCGCCTTCGCAACTGGATACCGCACGGATCTGAAAGCACTCGGGGAAGCCTGCCGGGAGCGCGGAATCTTTCTCGTCGTGGACGGCGCCCAATCCGTCGGCGCGGTGGACTTCAAGGTGTCGGAGCTGTCGATCGACGTTCTGGCCACGAGCGGCGACAAGTGGCTGCTCGGCCCGTTCGGAACGGGGTTCACCTACGTCAACCCCGCCATCCTGGAGCGGCTCAGCGTCAGGGAGGTGAACTGGATGAGCGTGGAGGGCTCGAGCAATCTCGGCGAGCCGGGCGGCGGTCCGCTGCGCTTCCGCGACGGGGCGCGCCGGTTCGATATCCCCGAG
This sequence comes from Acidobacteriota bacterium, assembly GCA_041482595.1. Lineage (GTDB taxonomy): Bacteria > Acidobacteriota > Polarisedimenticolia > Gp22-AA2 > Gp22-AA2 > Gp22-AA3. The sequence continues at coordinate 107 of JBGPED010000299.1, read as the reverse complement.
GCGGCGTCCTTCCTGAACCTCCATGGTTTCATCGCCTCGCTCTCCTTCCTCTCCCGGGTCGGCATCGACAGCGTGGAGACGCACACGCGACGCCTGCACGACCACCT
>JBGPED010000298.1:0-3193 GCA_041482595.1 Acidobacteriota bacterium | reverse complement strand
GCCGAAGTTCGACCCCATCGGCAGGACGATCCGGTCGAGCCGCACCGCGTGCGTCACGTCGCTGAACGTTCCGTCGTGGTTGTTGCGGTAGAGGCGCGGCATCTCGGTGCGCGTCGGCAGTCCAAGGTGCATCGCGGCGAGATCGCCCACATCGGTGATCCTGTAGCCCGCGACGTACAGGTCCTCCCAGCCGTCGTTGTCGTAGTCCCAGAACCAGGTCGAGAAGCTGTCTTTGGGACCGGTCACGCCCGCGGCACCCGCCACGTCGGTGAACCGCCACTCCTCGCCGCGGGGCCCCGGCTCTGTCCTCTTCCCGTCGTTCCGGAACAGGAGGTTGTCGCCGCCCAGCACGGAGACGTACAGGTCCTGCCTGCCGTCATTGTTGAAGTCGCCCCAGGCGACCCCCTTCACGTAGCCGAAATCGGTTTTCCCCAGCTCGGCGGTGCGGTCGGTGAAGGTGCCGTCCCCGTTGTTGTGGTACAGCTCGCTCGGGTGCGGGTCCCCGGGCATCGACTCGTTGCCGATGAACAGGTCGACCCGACCGTCATTGTCGTAGTCGCCCCAGGCGCCGGCTTGCGTCGGATGGAAGCTGAGGACGCCGGCCTTTTCGGTCGTGTCCTCGAACGTCCCGTCGCCGTTGTTGCGCAGGAGCGAGTTGGGATACCGCCCCCCCTGCTTCATCCATCCGCCCCGCAGGACGAAGACGTCGGGGTGCCCATCGTTGTCGTAATCGGCGTGGATGATGTTCAGGCCGCCGGTCTCGCCGAGAAGACCCGCCGCCTCCGTGCGGTCGGTGAACGTCCCGTCGCCGTTGTTGTGGAAGAAGCGGAGCTGGTCCTCCACCCCCATCGAGGAGAGCATGACGTCGAGAAAGCCGTCGCCGTCGAAGTCTTCCATGACGGCGCCGCCCGCGTGCCCCTGGATCGCGAGACCGGCCTTCGGCGCGACGTCGTAGAAGCGCTTGATGTCGTACTCGGCCGCGAACGTCTTCGGAGGGATGAGCCATCTTGGCGGAACCTTGTCCGGGTACTCCCCGAGCGTCATGTAGGCGATGTTCATCAGCCAGCGGGCGCCCAGATCGTCCGGCTGGTCCGACAGGACGGTGGTGAACTCGCGAATCGCGGAGAGCGAGCCGCGCGTCAGCGTATGCACGCCGGTCCCCCGGATCGGCGCCAGGCACGAATCGGCGCCGTGGTGGGCGACGCAGTTCTCCTGCTCGCCCAGCCGCATGAAGCAGAGACCGAGGAAGTTGTGCGTCTGGACGGCGGGTGGCGCCTCGACCGCGTCGTGCGCATCGGGATGCAGGAGCAACTGGCCGATCGCGATCGCCTCCTCCGTCCGCCCGGCCTTCAGGAGCTCGTCGGCCAGGATCGGCAGGAGGGACATCTTCTGGGTGGGTATCTTCTCGATGCCGGCCTTCAGGGCCGTCGCCCGTTTCATGTTAAGAAAAATGTTCTTGGCCGGATCGAGACCGCGGGTGATCTCGGTGAGTCGCTGCGCCATCCGCGCGTTGCCGCTTGCTCCGGGCACAGGCTCTCGCGTCCCGCGGCAACCCGCGAGCAGGACCATCAGGCCGGCCAGAAGAAGCGCCGGAGCGAACGTCCCCCGGGGAGCGCCGGAGATCATAGGCGGGCATTCTACCAAGTGTTACGGCGAGCAGGCCTCCTGCCGGCACAGGACACCGCCCGGCCCGTGCTCCGCCTTCCAGCGCATCGCCATCTCGATCCGGTTGCGGCCGCTCGGGTGGTCGAAGAAAAGGACCTCCTCCAGGAACCCCGGTTCCATCTTGCGATAGTCGCCGAGCTTCAGCGCGACCTCCGCGGCGCCGTCCGGCTGCTGCGCGGCGTTAAGACCGAACAGGTCCGCCTCGGCCTCCTCGATGCGGATGCCCGAATTGATGACCGGCGTCAGCGCGAAGAAGTAGACGGAGAAGATCAGCATGAGGAGCGGCAGGCCGGCCAGGTCGCCTATGCCGCTCACGCGCCATCTCGATCCGAACCGCCGCACCGCCCCGCCGAAGGACAGGTGCAGGAAGACAAAACCCAGGAACGTGACCAGCCCGTTGAACACGACCCCCTTGTAGTTGTGGTGCAGGACGTAATGCCCCATCTCGTGCCCCATGACCGCCTCGATCTCCGGCAGACCGCAGCGCTTGAGCATGTTGTCGTTGATGGTGATCCGGGTGGTGCCCAGAAGACCGCTGACGTTGGCGCTGACCCGCGTCGTCTGTTTCGAGGCGTCCACGACGTACACGTCCTCGGCCGGAATGCCGTTGGCCCGCGCCAGGCCGAGGATCGGCTCGCGGATCGTCTTGTCCTCGAGTCTCGTGAAGGTGTTGAAGATCGGGAAGATGTAGACCGGTGCGATCACGACGGCGAACGCCAGGAACAGGAACGACACGAGGGAGCCCCAGATCCACCAGTTGCGCGACCTGCGCAGCACGGCGTAGAGAGGGACGAGGAGAATTCCATACATGACCAGGTTGACCGCGAACCCCTTGGCCTGGTCGCCGAGCCAGGGGCCGAAGGTCTGGGTGGCCAGGCCGTACTTGTGCTCGCGGAAATACCCTTCGTAGACCGCCAGCGGGAACTGGACGAGGGTGATCACGGCGAACACCTGCGCCCAATAGAACACGGTGCGCGACCAGCCCAACCCCCGCCCCAGCCGGCCCGCGATGCGCTCCGCCCGGTCGCGCATGGCCGCCGACCACCCCAGGTGCAGGAGAAGCAGGAGAACCGCACCGCTGTACAGGAAATCCCAGAGGAGGAGCCAGTACCCGCCTTCGAAGTAGGCGTCGGACTTCGCCTTCTTGTCCGCAGGGATCTTCGCCAGGTAGGCGGCGGTCGCCGCCCTGACGTCGAGCCCCGCCCCCCCGGCCCCGGTCGTCTCCGGTGCCTGGGCGAACGCCGGACCCACGAAGATGGCCGGCAGGATCAGGATCAAGACGAGCAGCAGGCACGTTCCCGGTCGGCTCATGCGCACCTCCCCCCAGTGGGCGGTGAATCATACGCCCCGGCCCCCGCGCAGGTTCCATTTCCGTGATCCGGCGGAGCGCCCGCGAAGAATCCGCGGCGCCACGAACGCGACCCATGCCATTACTCGGACAGGCTCCCAGATTCGCTGTAACCGCCCGCGGCCTCCCCTCGTCTTGAGGGTTGAGCGGCGCTTGAAACGCCGCCATTCGATGAAGGAG
>JBGPED010000297.1:0-3212 GCA_041482595.1 Acidobacteriota bacterium | reverse complement strand
CGCCATCTCGCCGCTGTACGCGGCGGCGCGCGGCGAGGCCGGGATATCAGCGCGGTGAACGATCAAGAGGAGGAACGATGATTCACGTCACGGACAAGGCGGCCGGACAGATCAAGAGCATCTTGCAGAAGGAGAAACTGGAGGGCCACGGCCTCAGAGTCGCGGTCGTCGGGGGCGGCTGCTCCGGCATGTCGTACAAGCTGGCCTTCGAGAAGGAGCCCGTCCAGGGCGACAAGGTCTACGAGGAGAACGGCGTGCGCATCTTCGTCGACGGCAAGAGCTATCTCGTCCTGAACGGAACGACGCTCGACTTCTCGGACGGCCTGAACGGCACCGGGTTCAGCTTCGTCAACCCGAACGCCAAGTCGTCCTGCGGCTGCGGCACGTCGTTCTCCGCCTGAGATCGTCCCGGACCCCGCCCGGTCCATCGCCGATCCCGTATACCAAAAGACGCGCGCCGACGCGCGTGCTCCGCGAGATGGAACGCGCGGGAAACGTCCCGCGAACGTCCCGCGATATTGCGCGCCGCGGATCGCGCGTGCTATCATCCGCCGCAGTTCCACGAAGTTCGCTCGCGATCACCGAACAGCAAGGGCGGAGATGGCTCACAAGAAGAATTTTCTTTCGGGCCAGAGGATTTATCCCGATCCCATCCGCGGCGGCATGACCGTCGATCGGCTGATCGACGAGACCTTCCTCGCCTACAACGGCGGACGCCTGCAGAAGGCCTGCCGTCTGTTCACGGAGAAGATGCTCCAGGAGGACGTCACGGTCGGGCTGAGCCTCTCCGGCGCCCTGACGCCGGCCGGCGTCGGACGGTCGTGCATCATCCCGCTCATCAAGGCCGGCTTCGTCGACTGGATCGCGTCGACAGGCGCGAACCTCTACCACGACACGCACTACGGGCTCGGCATGTCGCTGCATCGTGGCTCGCACGAGGTGGATGACACGCTCCTGCGGCGCGAGGGCGTCATCCGCATCTACGACGTCCTGTTCGACTACAACGTCCTGCTCGACACCGACAACTACCTGCGCGCCGTCATGGCGGAGAAGGCCTTCGACAAGGAGATGGGCACCGCCGAGCTGCACTACCTGCTCGGAAAGTACCTGGCGGCGCGCGAGAAGGAAATGGGCGTGGAGGACACCTGCGTCCTCACCGTGGCCTACCGCGCCGGCGTCCCGTGCTACGTGTCGTCGCCTGGCGACTCGTCGATAGGCATGAACGTCGCCGAGCTGTCCATGCGGGGCGTGGGCCCGCGCATCGACGTGTCGCGGGACGTCAACGAGACCGCCGGCATCGTCTACGCCGCCAAGCGGAGAGAGGGCAAGAGCGGCGTGCTGATGCTGGGCGGCGGCTCCCCGAAGAACTTCGTCCTGCAGACCGAGCCGCAGATCCAGGAAATCCTCGGTCTCGCGGACCGCGGCCACGACTACTACGTCCAGGTCACCGACGCCCGGCCGGACACGGGCGGCCTGTCGGGGGCGACCCCCGCGGAGGCGGTCTCCTGGGGGAAGGTCGACCCCGACAGGCTCACCGACTCGGTGGTGGTCTACGCCGACAGCACGATCGCCGTGCCGCTCATGGTCGCGTACGCCGTGTCGAGGGTCAAGCCGCGCCGGCTGAAGAGGCTCTACGATCGACGGGACGACCTGGTCGGGAGACTCAAGAAGGACTTCCTCGCCGAGCACGAGAGGCGCACGCGCCAGACGGTGAGGGCCGAGCAGGGCCGCTGACCGGTCAACGCGCTCCCGCGTCGACCGTGACCACCCCCATCTACTCCTGAAACCGACCGGGATCGAAGGGAGACAGATCCGTCCCGGGATCCTGGTCCGCGAGCAGCCGCGCGACGAGACGCGCAGTGACCGGCGCGAGCAGGATGCCGTTGCGCAGGTGCCCGCAGGCGTACAGGAGACCCGGAGCGGCCCGGCCGATCGCCGGGAGGCCGTCGGGAAGGGCGGGACGGAGGCCGGCCCAGGCCGAGTGGAACGGCGCCGTGGCGAGCGCGGGGACGAGGGCCAGGGCTCGGGCGCTCAGGTCCCTGAGACCCGCGCCGGTCACCGACTTGTCGAAACCGGCCTGCTCCATCGTGCTGCCGGCGAGCACGCGCCCGTCGCGCCGCGGCACGAGGTAGCAGTCGTGGCTGAAGATGGGGAATGCGGGGGCGGCGGCGGGTCCGAAACAGACGATCTGGCCGCGCACCGGGCGCGATGGCAGCGGCGGAATCCCTGGCCCCGCGATCTCCGCCGACCACGCGCCGGCCGCGATCACGACGGCGCCGGCGCGCGCGCGCCCGCCGCCCGCTCCCACGCCCACGACCCGGCCGCTCTCCACCAGGAGCCGGTCGGCGCGCGCCCCTTCCTGCAGCCGGACCCCCAGGCGCTCCGCCGATCGTCTGAGCCCCTGGACCAGGACGACGTTGTCCACCGTGAAGTCGCGCGGCAGGTACAGCGCTTCGCACCAGTCGGAGTGGAGCGCCGGTTCCATGAGGCGCAGCGCTTCGCCGCCGACCCGCTCCGCGGGCAGACCGAGCGATCGCTGGAAGGCGAAGCGGCGGTCCAGCTCCTCGGTCTCCTCGCCGCGGCGCGCGGCGACCAGAGTGCCGCGGCGCGAGAGCGCTGGGTCGAGGCCGCTCTCCTCCGCCACGCGTCCCGCGAACTCGGGGTAGAGGTCGCGGCTCGCGAGCCCGAGCGTGAAGAGAGGACCCGCGCGGTCCGCCTCGGCCTGCGGGCTCAACAGCCCGGCCGCGGCGCCGCTGGCCTCCCGGCCGATCCCGCCCCGCTCCAGGAGGCGCACGCGCAAGCCCGCCAGTGCCGCCTCGCGCGCGATCGAGAGACCGATGATCCCGCCGCCCACGACGACGACGTCGTCGATCTGTTCCTGCTCCATGTGAGTCGCAGTCTATCGCCCGCTCGCGGGTGCGTCAACGCAGGCGCAGGCGCCGGGGAACATCGAGCTATCCCGAGTCGGCGCGTCGGGCCGCCGCCGCGTCGCGCCTCATATTCGCTCACGCGGGACAGCCGAGGTCGGCTCGCGCGCATGGCGCGGCGAGAAATCGCCACGCCCCGGCGGCAGGCTCGCCGCTCCCCATCCGATCACACACATCTCCCAGTCCCTGGCTATCTGTGCACCCGCGTTCTCCCGAGCAGTCTTTCACGGGCGGGAGAAGTCATCGTCGGCGATCCGTGGCGGGGGGGGGGGGGGGGGGGCGCGG
>JBGPED010000296.1:0-3277 GCA_041482595.1 Acidobacteriota bacterium | reverse complement strand
CGGCGCATCTTCTGCGTCGGCCAGATCAATGGCCGCTGCTGTTGTTTCGCCTTCGGAGAAGATTCACCGGCGGTATGTCAGACCTGCCGACCTCCCACGCCCATCAATTGAGAATCCGTTGACGAGGAGCAGGGAAAGGTCCGGATGCAGCACCAGGCCCTCGAAGCTGGCACGCCGACCTGACTCGGCTGCACCAACAGCCCGGCGACTTAGAGGCTGCCAGGCGCAACCACCTGGCGGATCTTGGCCGGCTCCCTCAGGCCCGGGAGCAGGGGGCGCAGGTGCAGAGGCAGGAGATTCTGCGTGGCTCCGTCACAAGATTGCGATCGATGCGGATCCCGCGTGGGGAGGACCCGATGCCCGCCATTCCGAGAAGCAGGAGGTCTCGCTCCCCAAGCGACAGTCTTCTCGAACTCGGCAAGGCTCTGGTTAACAGGAAGAGAGCTGTCGGGACCTCGCTTCCGCCGCCTCACGAGCGGCCGGTGCCTGGGGCGAGGGTCGAACCCACACAGTAGGCGATCAGTCGGACCGGAGTCAGCTCTGCTGCGAGACCGTCATCAAGTGGCGGGCGATCTCGAAGCGCGCCCGGCCGGCCGGCATCTCCTTCACGCGCTCCAGGAGAAGGTCGCGCGACTGCGGATCCAGGCGGACGACGCGGCCGGTCGAGGCGGCCACCTCGGCGGCCACCTCCTCGTACAGCCCCTTGAGGTCCGAGCCGCCGACCGCCGGCCAGTCGAAGGTCACGCACGCCTGCGCCAGCTCCGGCGGAGCCGGCAGGCGGGGTGCTGTCAGGACCAGCATCAGTCGCGAGGTCTCCAGGTCCATCACCATCTCTCGCAGGACGCGCACGACCGTCTTGTCGTCGAGACAGGGCCGGAAGTCGGCGAGGACGTAGACCCCGTTGTTCTTCTGCCGCCTTATGAACTCCAGGGCGCGGCCGGCATCGCGGTAGGTCTCCCCCATCGCCTGACCGCCCTCCTTCACCAGGCCGCGGGCGGCCGACCAGACGCAGAACTCGCGGTGCAATTCTCCGGCCAGGCGCCGCAGCGCCGCGATCGCCCCTCTCTCCTCCCAGGTCTGCAGGCAGACGATCGGCACCTGCATGCGCATCCTGCCGGTGTCGAAGCTCGTGGCCATCCGGAAGATCGCTTCCAGGTCGGACGGCATCTCCGGGATCTCCTCCTCCTTCGTTTCGTGGACCGCCGCGTGGACGGGCCCGGGGTGCCCTGCGGGCGCCGCCGGACGGACGGTCTCGTGGTGCGCCGGAGCGCCGGCCGCGGGCGGAGCGTGGTGCGGCTCCGGCGACGGCGCGGCCGCGGGGCGCGTCGCCTGCGGCGGTGCGGCCGCTGCGGGCGGCGCGGGGCGGGGCGCCGGTGTCGGGGGCCGCGCGGGCGGAGCCGTCCGCACCGGTGGCGGCGCCTCGGCCGCCGCCTCGGTGCGGGGCGGCACGGGCGCGGCCGGCGACCGCGGCGACGGCGCGGGCGGGGTTTCGTTCCCCGTGAGATCGGTCCGCCAGGTGTCGAAATCAGGGAGATCCCGCGCGCCGGAGGACGCCGCGGCCGCGGCGGGCGTCGTCGCGGTCATTTTCTCCGGCGGCGCAACCGGGACGGGCGCTGGCGCCGCGGGCTTCCGCGCCGGCCACAGATTCTGCTTCGGCGCCGACCACGGAGCGGGCTTCGCGGGCGGCGCGTGAGCCGCCTGAGGAGCGGGCCGCGCGGGCGCCTCGTGCGCCGGCGATTCCGGCATCGCCTGCGCGTGGGCGGCCGCGGCGACCGGGGGCGGCAAGCCATGGCCGTTCCCGTCACCGTTCGTCCGGGGGCGGGCGGCCTTGACGGCCCGGAGCGCCTTGTTGATCTCCGCCTCGATCACCTCGAGATCGTCGAACGGCTTGAGGATGACGCTGCGGGCGCCGAGCTTGCGCGCCGTCTCGACGTTCTCGGGCGTCGCGTTGGCGGTCATCACCAGGATCTCCGGCTTGAAGTTGATCTTCTTCATGTCGGCCATCAGCTCGAGCCCGGTGAACCCCGGCATGTGGATGTCGGTCAGGACCATGTCGATGCGGTTCTCCGCGAACTGCCGCACGGCCTCCTTGCCGTCCCCCGCGATCAGCAGATGGAATTCCGGTCGACCCGCCAGGAGCTCGCCCAGGAGCTTGCGGATGTTCGGATCGTCGTCGATCACCAGAAGGTTGTAGGTCTCCATGGCCCCTCAGCGCAGGTTGATGACCCTGACGCGCTTCTCCTTCGCGGAAACCGGTGCGACGGCCGCCTCAGCGGTCGGCTGCACCCGCGGGATCAGGATCGTGAACGTCGTCCCCTCGCCCATCCTGCTCTCGACCGAAATCTCCCCCTTGTGCTCCTTGACGATGCCGTACGACACCGACAGGCCGAGGCCGGTCCCCTTGCCCACCGGCTTGGTGGTGAAGAACGGATCGAAGATCTTCCCGACGACTTCCGGCGGAATTCCGCTGCCGCTGTCGGCCACCCGTATGCGGGCGATGGGATCCTCCGGCGCTTCGACGGTCACGGTGATCGTGCCGCCCCCCTTCCCCTCCATCGCGTCCCCGGCATTGATGAACAGGTTGAGGAGGACCTGCTCCATCTGGTTGGCGTTGCCGTTGACAAGCAGGGATTGCGCCCACAGATGGGGCTCGACCCGGACCTCCTTCATCATCAGCTGGTGCGACACCAGCTTGACGGTGTCGGCGACGACCGCGTTGAGATCGATCACCGTCATCTCGGCGGTCTCCTGGCGCGAGAACTTCAGGAGGTTCTTCAGGATTTCCAGGGAGCGGTCGGTCTCCTTCTCGATCGTCTTGAAGTATTCGCTCAGCGGGTGGTCGTGCGGGATCTTGCGCTGCCCCATCTGGGCGTAGCCGCGGATCGAGGTCAGGGGGTTCTTGACCTCGTGCGCGATGCCGGCGCCGAGCTGGCCCAAAGCGCTCATCTTCTCCGACTCCATGAGGCGCTGGTTGGCGTCCTTCAGGGCGTGCTCGCGGGTCGACAGCTCCTCGGTCATTCTCTGGAAGCGGGTCGCCAGCGCGGCGATCTCCCCGCCGCCGGTCACCGGCACCTTGACGTCGAACTGGCCCTGCCCGATCTGCTCCGTGGCGCGCGCCAGGGTCACGAGCGATCGGGTCAGTGACGACGCGAACAGGAAGACGAGGGCCAGGGCAGCAACGCAGACGACGCCCGCGATGATGAGGGACCGCGTCACCAGCCGCCGGGCGGCCTCGAAGGCGCGCGCCTTCGGGATCTGCACGATGGTGAACAGGCCG
>JBGPED010000295.1:0-3305 GCA_041482595.1 Acidobacteriota bacterium | reverse complement strand
CCTCCCGCGTACTCCATGCTCCCCTGCAGCCGGTAGCCGCGGGTCGGGCGGAAGAAGTTGTTGCGCGTGTCCACGGTGTAAAGCGTCGTGATGCTGCTCGTGGCGCTGTTCTGGCGGTTGACCGGGAACCCCGCCGTGGTCGTCAGGAGGTCCACGTTCTCGAAGCCGTAGGCCAGGTCGAACCGGCTGAAGACGCCGAGCAGTCGCCCGAGAGAGACGGTACCGCCGCTGCCGATCTGGCGGAAGCCGGTGTAGTCGGTCTGGCGCCGGAAGAGGGAGAACCCCAGCGTCCAGGGGCGTCCGAGAAACCACGGCTCGGTGAAGTTGAAGGAGTAGCGGTTGGCGCGCGTGCCGGTCTGGACATAGGTGGAGAAAATCTCCCCCCGGCCGAGAAAATTGCGGGTCGAATAGGAGGCCTGGAAGAAGCCTCCCTCCAGTCCGGAGACGCCGCCGCCCACCTGGATCTCGTTCCGGCTTGATTCCACACCCTGCACCAGGACGTCCACCCGGTCGGACTCTCCCTTCGGCTTCACCGCCGGATCGTCGCCGACCTGAAAATATCCGAGCTGGGCGATCTTGCGCAGTCCGAGGCGCATGCGGCGCACGTTGAACAGGTCCTCCTCGGTCAGAGGCATCTCCCGCCGCAGGACGCCGTCGCGCGTGGTGGTGTTGCCGGCGAACTCGATGCGGTCGACGAAGTACTTCTTGTCCTCGGTGATCGCCAGGGTGAGATCGGCGGTGTGCTCGTGCTTCTCGACCCGGGGATCGATCGACACGTAAAAGTACCCCCGCTCGCCGTAGTCCTCCTCCAGCCGCTTGGTGCCGAACTTGAGCGCCGAGTCGTTGAACACCATACCCGCGCGCAGCGGCACGCGCGCCATCACTTCGGGTCCGCTGAAGACGCTGTTTCCCTCGATGTCGATCTTGCCGACCTTGTACTGCGCCCCCTCGTCGATCGGGACGGTGAGGTGCACCCACTTCTTCGGCGGCTTCTCGTTCTTCTTCCTGGCCTTCAGCTCGGCCTTGACCCGCCGGGTCCGCTGCTTCTCCGTCTCCCCTGGCGGAGCCGGGGCCGGCGCCGGCTCTTCGAAGTCCTCCTCGTCCTCTTCCTCGAACCCTTCCACGTCCTGTGTTGTGCCCGGCGCCACCAGGGTCAGGCCCTTCGGGGCGCCTTTCTGTTTCTTGGGCCTGCCCCCCACCAGCTCGACGATCTCGGGCTGGATGGCGATGTCGAGGTAGCCGGCCGACTTGTACGACGTGCGGATGTTCTCCGCGTCCTGGTCGAACTTGGCCGGGTGATAGAGGATCTTGGACGAGGCCCACGACGTCAGCCAGAAGGCCTGTCTGGTCAACTTCAGCATCTTGCGCAGCCGCCGACCCGTGAACACCCTGTTCCCCGTGAAGTCGATCTTCCGGATCTTGGTCTTGGCCCCCTCGCGGATGTGGAAGGTGACTTCGCGCTGTCCCTGGCCGACCGGAGTCAGGCGGGCCTTGGCACGCGCCTGCAGGTATCCCTTTTCGGCCAGGAGCTGCTCGATGGCCGCCTCGGCACGGCTGAGGACCGAGAAATCCACGGGCTGCCCGCGCTTCACCTCGCACTTCGCCTGGTTCAGCCGCTCCTGGATGTTGGCTTCGGTCACCGCCTTCATGCCGACGAACGCAACGTTCCCCACCAGAGGCCGGTCGCGCACGTGGAAAATCAGGTCGTAGATGTTGCCCTCGCGCTTGCGCGATTCGACGATGATGTCGTCGAACAGGTCGAGGTCCCAGAGGCGGCGGAACTCGTCCTGGATGGCGCGCTCGTCGTACGGGTCGCCCGATTTGAGGTGCAGGCTGTTGAAGAACGCGGTGTCCGACACCCGGACGTTTCCGTCCACGACGATCCGCCCGATGACTCCCTTCCCTCCACCCGCCGGGGCTTCCGGTCCGGCGGCCTCCTCCGGGTGCCCCTCGCCTCCGGGTCCCTGGGCCTCCTGCCCGGTCCCGGGGCCGCGGTCCTTGTCCTGGGGAGAGGGGGCCGCCTCCGCCGGGGGCGCCGGGGCGGGTGACGGGGCCGGCCCGGGCGGCGCGCCGCCCGGTGGCGTGGGCCCGGGGTAGGCCTCCGGAGCGGCCGTCCCGACTTGCGCTTCCTTACCTGCCAGCGGGACGGCGCCCTGCGTCACGGTCAGAGGGACCGCGAGGGCCAGGATCGCTCCGAACACCGGCGAGAAGGCACGGACGGCGCGCGGCACGCGGTCTCCTAGCGGCACCGGACGGGCGCGGTTGTGGCGGGAATCGGTCTCAGCGGGCGATCTCGATCGGCTCCCGGAAGGCCAGCCGCTCCTGATCGACGAAGATCTCGATCTCCCCGTTCTCGGGGAACTTCCCGAGAATGAGACTCTCCGACAGGGCATCCTCAATGTTCTTCTGGATGGCACGGCGGAGCGGGCGCGCGCCGTAGGAACGATCGCTGCACGTCTTGTCGATGAGCCAGCGGTACGCTTCGTCGGTGAGCGTGAGGCGGACCCCCCGATCCGCCAGGCTGGCGTTGAGCTGGCTGATCATCAAGCGGGTGATCGCCAGCAGGTCGTCATCCGACAGCGCGTCGAAGACGATGATCTCGTCGACGCGGTTGATGAATTCGGGATTGAGAACGGTCTTGACCTCCTTCAGCACCAGATCGCGGCGCTCGCGGTAGTCGCGCTGTCGATCGTCCGGGCTGCGGAAGCCCATGATACGGCCCTTCTGGATCAGGTGGGAACCGATGTTGCTGGTCATCACGACGAGACCGTTCTTGAAGTCGATAGTGTCGCCGAAGGCGTCGGTGATCTGGCCGTCCTCCAGCACCTGGAGCAGGACGTTCAGCACGTCGGGGTGGGCCTTCTCGATCTCGTCCAGCAGGATGACGCTGTAGGGGCGCCGCTTCACGCGCTCGGTGAGCTGCCCGCCGTCCTCGTAGCCGACATAGCCGGGCGGCGAGCCGATCATCTTGGCGATGGCGTGTTTCTCCATGTACTCCGACATGTCGAAGCGCACGAGCGACTTCTCGTCGCCGAACAGGAACTCGGCGAGTCCCTTGGCCACCTCGGTCTTGCCGACGCCGGTCGGCCCCAGGAAGATGAACGAGCCGACGGGCCGCAGGGGGTTCTTCAGCCCAGCGCGCTGCCGCCGGGTGGCGCGCGCCAGGGCCGAGATCGCCTCGTCCTGCCCGACGATGCGCCGGTGCAGGAACTCCTCCATCTTGATGAGCCTCTCGGCCTCCTCCTTCTTCACCGAGGAGATCGGGATGCCGGTCCACTTGGAGATCACCTCTTCGATGTCCTCCT
>JBGPED010000294.1:0-3326 GCA_041482595.1 Acidobacteriota bacterium | reverse complement strand
CGGGCTCTTTCCGATCTAGCCTCGGCCGAGGAGCACGACCGGGTCTGCCAAGCTGCAGCCGACGCGGCCCACGCACTGGCCAAGAGCAACGGGCCCTTGCGCGCAAGCCTCATCCTCGGCTCCGGGCGCAGCGCCAGCGTCTTTGCGATGAGCGGTGTAGGGCCACACAAGCCGCTCGAGACGTCGTTCGCGCTCGAGCTGTCGGGGGAGCGGATTGGCGATCTGGTTGAGCGGGCGTACCGCTGGCTCGGCACATCCGCTGCCGTTCCGTCCGAGGGCGCAACTCTCGCCGCCGAACTGGAGGCGCTCAACGAAGGGGAGCTATTTCTCTGACGCCCCCCATCGTCGGGACGAGAGGAGGGTATACTGGACGACGCGGGTCGCTACGACCCGGGGCCGTTGAGAGACCATGTCGTCGCTTCGCTTCTTCTTGATCCTCACCCTGCTGACCTCCCTCGCCGCCTGCGCCCACCGCCCCGAGAAGTGCTGGATCTGTCAGCGCGAGGTGCATGACTCGGTGCGGACGACATTGACGCTGGCGAGCGGCGAGAATGTCGTGGCCTGCTGCCCGCGCTGCGCCATGCACTACCAGGAGGAGCCAGACAACCGCGTGCGCGAGATCCGCGTCACAGACTATGCGGGTGGATCAAGTCTGCCCTTCTCTCACGCCTTCCTGGTCGAAGGGAGCGACGAGACCCCCTGCCTGCATCATCATACCGGCATGGCGGACGAGTCGAAAACGCCCATGCAGGTCTGCTATGACCGCTGCATGCCAAGCCTGATCGCTTTCAAGGAGGAGACGGCGGCGCGCGCTTTTGCCGCCGAGCACGGCGGGAGGACCTATCCTCCCGGGACGTTCCCCGGTCTGCCGGCGCCGGCGACGCGCTGAGGTGGCGCGGCCGAGAGCGCTCCGTGATGGTGGTGCTCCGCCCCTTTCGACCCGAAGCGCAGTCTCAGGAACACCTGGGCCGACAGCGGCCGGTCGCCGTACACCGCGTCGAGTCTGTCGTCGAATCGGTAGACCGTCACACCCGCCCCCAGCCCGGTCTCGGCCTCCGAGAGGAGCGGCAGGTCGCGCAGGTAGCCCAGCGTGAGCGCGTCGACCGCCGTCCGGCGCACGGGCTCTGTATCGGGTTTCTGAGCCTTGTTCACGAGCTCATACAGATCGCGGTCCACTCTCTCCAGACGGCCGTAGAGGGTATTCTTCCCGGCGAACTTCCAGGTCGCCTCGAGCGTGTTGCCCCATTCCACCTGGCCGTCCGCGAGGAGGTTCCTGCCGGCGACGAGCGTCGCGGAGACGTATCCTCCCGGGATTGTCCGCTCGTATTCGACCGACGCGGTCTGGCGGGTCTGGTCCCCTTCCTCGAGCGCTTCGGGATGCTCCCGCCGGGCCGCCGAGACTTGCAGACGCAGCCCCGGCGCCGCCCTGAGCCAGACGCGCCCCGAGTAGGAGTCGAGACTCCCCTGCTCGATGTCCCAGCGGTTCTCGTCCGGCTCCCGCCCGTGGAAGACCGATCCCTCGACGCTCAAGGACCCGCAATCGAACGCGACCGTGAGAACGTCGGCCGAGATGTGGGTCGAGTCCTGGTTGTGGTGGGCGAGAGGGGCCAGCGGATCGGCCGAGGCCGACAGTCTGTGCACGTAAGCCGTCGGCCCGACGGCGGGCTCGCCCCACGGCGCCACGTACAACCGGAGCCGCGACCGCCGGTTGAGATCACGGCTCCACTCCGCCGCGAGCTGCACGAAGAGGTCGTGGGGGTGCTGGCGATCGATCAGCAGGACGTCCTTGTAGGTCTCGCCGCGCTGGAACAGCTCGGGCGAGCCCTGCCGCGACACGGTCAGCGGCTCGGCCGTGAACGTGCCGAGAAGCGCCAGGGTCCACTTCCCTTCCGGTCTCGTGGCGACCAGCATCAGGTGGTTCTGGGACTCGAAGTCCTGGTCCCCGGAGGCTCCTCCCTGGCGGTTGGAAGTCAGGAAGGCCCAGCCGTGCACCATCAGCGTGAAGCGCGCACCGCCGCTCGCCCCTGTGGGATGAGCCGGCCCCTCGGCGGCCTCGAGCCCTGCCCCGGCGGTGCCGCTGAGGAGGACCAGGATCGCGGCCACCGCACCTCTTCTCATCGAGCCGGTATCCCCGGGATGTCGTAGACGTAATACGCGTGCCCGACGATCGCGACCGGCCGGGCGTGCAGGAGCCAGTTCTCCGGTCCGTCGCCGTGCTGCTCGCGCAGTCGGGCGATCGACCGGGCCAGGATGTGGGCGCTCAGGACGTAGACGCCCGGCTGGGGGGGGCCGAGCAGGTCGTCCACTCCCACCACGATCGCCTGGACGCCGTAGGTCTCGGGACGAATGCTGCCGAAGTAGCCGAGCCGCAGCGGACCCTGCGGCGGATGGGCGGTGAGCCACGTCCTCAATTGCTTCATGCCCTGTCCCCAGTCGACGTTGCTGTCGTCGAGCCAGCGCGGGCCGCAGCGCCAGCCGCCGTCCAGCCCGATGTGCGAGGGCGCCGTCACGCAGGCCAGCTCGTTGAAGTACGACAGGTGGTCGGGGTAGATGGCGGTCCCCGCCACGACCGCCCAGAGGCACAGGACCACGGCGGCGGCCCTTCGCCAGAGACCGCCCTCCTGCAACAGGAAGGCGAGGCCGGCTCCACCGACGAGATGCAGAAACGGGAGCACGGGAATCATGTAACGGAAGCCGAGATTGTCCGAGTAGATCGAATAGGCGAGGAACAGGCACAGGGGCGGGAGGAACAGGAAGGCGCGGTCCATGTCCGGCAGCGCGCCGCGGCGCAGCACCGCCCACGCCCCGACCGCCGCCAGCACGATCGCCGGCAACGGCTCCTTCACGAGGTAACAGACGAGGTAGTAGGTCAGGAAGTGCGGCTTGAAGGCGCCGGCCATGAACGCCCGGTACGTCGGGTCGTGGTCGGCGTTGATGCGGCGGATCCCCTCGATGAACAGGAACGGGTTCCGCGGGAAGAGGTACACCGCCTCGATGACGAGCGCCGCCAGGGCTCCCATCGCCAGGAAGGCATAGAAACACCAGACGAGCCGCTGACCGCCGTCCTCCGAGGCGAAGGGGTCGGCGAGGCTCGAGGGACGGATCGGGACCTGGGCCGGGATCCACCGCGTCGCCAGGATCAGGAGCGCCAGAGCGACCGGCAGGAGGAACACCGCCGAAAACTTGCTCGCGAGCATCAGCCCCAGGGCGCAGCCGCACAGGACGAGGCGCTTCACGCTCGGGTGATTGAGGTACCACCACAGTGCGAACAGGAACAGGACCACGAAGGCGGCGAACCCGGAATCCGTGGCGACCAGCGACGCGTG
>JBGPED010000293.1:0-3354 GCA_041482595.1 Acidobacteriota bacterium | reverse complement strand
TCTCGTCAATCCGGTCAAGCTCGTGGAAGGGCTGAAGCGGGAGGCGGCCCGCGCGGGCACCGTCTTCCATGAACGGACCCGGGTGACTGCAATCGAGCCCACCAAGGAGGGCGTCCGCCTGCGCACGGCCCATCTTCCCGGGATCCCAGGAACGTCCTCACACATGGAGGCGACCGGGGCGGCGGCGACGCGTCTGCAGGCGGCGGCGCTGCGCCTGCAGGCCGCGGCAGCGCGCGTCAATGTCGCGGTCCCGGCGGGAGCCGAAGGCGAGGTGGTGGCGCGCCGCGTGGTCCTGGCGACCAACGCCTACACGCACCACCTCTTTCCACGTCTGCTGAGCCGGTTCATCCCGCTCTATGACTACATCCTGGTGAGCGAGCCGCTGACGGGAGAGCAGCTGGCGCGCATCGGCTGGCAGCGGCGCCAGGGCGTCACGGACGTCCGCACCTTCTTCAAATACTACCGGCTGACCCGGGACAACCGCATCCTGTGGGGAACGAGCGAGGCGGCGTACTACTCCGGCAACCGGGTCGACACGAGCTGCGATCACTCCGAGCGGCACTACGCCGAGCTGCGCGAAAGTTTCCGCCGGCACTTCCCGGCGCTCGGCGATCTGCAGTTCCCCTACGCCTGGGGCGGGCCGATCTGCTCCACGACGCGCTTCACGCCGTTTTTCGGCTCGGCGGAGGACGGGCGCATCGTCTACGGTCTCGGCTACACGGGGCACGGCATCGCCAACACCCACCTGGCGGGACAGATCCTCGCGCACCTGACGCTGCAGCGCCCGAGCCCGCTGCTCGACCTGTCCCTGGTGCGCAAGAAACCGTTCCCGTACCCGCCCGAGCCGCTGCGATCCGTCTCGGTGCGCGCGGTCACCCGGGCGCTGCGCCGGGTGGACGCCGGCGGGCGGCCGGGGCTGCTGCTGCGCTGCCTCGATGCCCTGGGGATCGGATTGTCGAGCTGACCGCTTGCTCACCGGCGGACATCGCGACCGCCTTGGCGCTCAGGGCGCTGCCGGGCGCAGCGCCACGCCTGCATCGCGTTGCGGGGCCTTCTCCTAGTCAGAATGGAACCACCGGCTCCTTTCGCATGTAGCTCTGCGCTACGTTGGTCGTCCGACCCGCAGCGTAACCTACGCGCTGCGAATCGCTGCCGGTCGTTCCATTCTGGACACCCGCCAGAAATCAATCTTCTACTACCTGGTCGATCCCATCGACCGCACCGAGGTCGCAGCGGTCCTGAAGGACGTTCTGCGCAGTGCCGAGGGCTGAGAACGCAATCTCCGCAGTACTCCGCCGCCTGCACAAGGATCGAACTGCGGCGGCGTCACTCACCTCCAGTTCCTCTGCGCTTGAGCTCCGACAGGAGCATGTCCCGGTCGAGAAGCTGGCGGTCGCGGGGATCCTCGAGGAAGGGCTCCACGTCGCGGATGACGGCCCGCCAGTCCAGCGAGGCGACCCGGTTCAGGAGGACCTTCCTCCAGGTCTTACCCTCGACCCTCGGCCCCTTCCACCCAGTCTGGGTGAGGGCGTTGCGGAGAAGATCGAAGTTGGGCGAGGGCCGGTCCGGGCGGGTCACGTACCACGAGAGGTCGAAGAGATCGCGTCCCTTGGCATAGCGCCGGGCCAGGACGGCGTGAACCTTTCCCGCCATGCACGAGCCGAGATCGTGGACCCGGAAGGTGATGGGGAAGTGTCGCGTGATCAACCGTGTCTCGAGGACGGCCCCGGCAGGCGGGCGGGTGTCCACGTCGATCCGAATCATCAGCTTCGCGCCTTTCTCGGAAGCCAGGCCGACATCGCGAGGGAGCCCCGGGAACTTCACTTCAGCAGAGTGGACGGCCCGCGCCGTCCTGAGGGTGGCTTCCACCTCGTAGCCGGACAGCTCGAAATCCCGCTTCACCACCTTCGTCAGAAGCGCAAGCCCCCGATCGTGCTCACACCGCTCCAGCGAGAAGTCCAGATCCTCCGAAAAACGTCTCAGCCCGTGGAGGAATCGCAGGGCCGTCCCGCCCTGGAAAGCCAGGGCCGCAAAGGCTCCCGCCTCCTGCAATGACCGGAGGATGTGGGCTTGAAGGTACTCCCGGACGAGATTGAGGCGCGCACGCGGATCCTGCTGCCCGGCCGCAAGGGACAAAAGATGATCCTTCAAAGCGTCACCTCACCCCGCCTCTCCTGCCTCAGGAAGTCGGCTGTCAGGGCCGCCGCCTCGATCAACTTCGGCTTCGCGGCCCGCCTGGCGAATTGCAGCAGGCGATCGGTGTCCACGTGGCCGTGAGAAAGCCGCAGTTCGCGCACGAAGGACCGGCGGATGCTCCCGGCGAAGAGATGGAACAGGTCGAGGAGGGCCTTCTCGGAAAACGCGACGTAGGTCCTCTGGCCCGGGCCGATCTCGATCTCGCGGTAGCCCCAGAAGAGATTCCGGTGCAGGTGACGATAGATGAAGGTCCCCAGGGGAGTTTCGACGCGTCCGGGCCGGCCGGTCGTGACGCTTGTGACGACTGGGACCGACTCCGGGATCGCGCCGTGGTACGCGAGCGCCGATTCCAGGCTCACGTAGGACGGCCTCCGAAGGATGGCCGCCACGGCGAAGACCATTGGGGAATCCCGGGCGAACGGAGGGCGCAGCGCGTAGAGGCCCCGGCGGATCTGAACCAGACGCCCGGCGGCAACCCACCGGCTGATCTGCCGTCTCACCTCGCCGGGCGAGTCCCGCCCCGCCAGGAGCATCGAGGACTCGAAGAACGGCGCGCCTCC
Source organism: Acidobacteriota bacterium (assembly GCA_041482595.1). GTDB lineage: Bacteria > Acidobacteriota > Polarisedimenticolia > Gp22-AA2 > Gp22-AA2 > Gp22-AA3. Next base: position 598 of record JBGPED010000293.1, on the reverse strand, counting down.
CACGATTCCCAGTAAGTCGTGCCATTTCATCGCAACAACATGCCATAAATGGCAACTTGTTGCAACATAATCTCACGGCACAGGCTGGACAGGACGCCGGCCGGCGGAAGCGAGGGCACCGGGGGAATTCAGGTACAGAGTGGTGGAGGTGGCGGGAGTCGAACCCGCGCCGCCTGGTGCTCTGCATCCCGCTGGGCCCGGAGGGTCCGCCACCTGCTTGAGCTGGGCCCCGAGAGCGCGACTGTTCACCTCCAGGCGCGCCATCCCGGTGTCCGCATGCTCGCGGTGACCGTTCACGGCGTCACAATCCGTGACACCGAAGGGATGCCGGTTGCACGCCTCGCCCGGGAACGCTCCGGGCGCGTAACCCGCCGCGCCTCAGAGCTTGCATCGTCCGGTGTCGTTGCGGATGAGAATCCCCTGACACCCTCCACGTACGGGCATTCAGCTCGCACCACTCACGTCGCATGGAGCGCCTTTCCCCGGCGGCCGGCCACGATCCGGTCGTACCCGCATACGAGCGCCATCGCCCGGAGGAGACCGTTCTCTATGGCGTCGTCCAGTCGGAACTGGAGAGCTTCCTGGCACGCGTCCGCGA
>JBGPED010000292.1:0-3399 GCA_041482595.1 Acidobacteriota bacterium | reverse complement strand
TCTTCACTCATCGCGGGCGGCCGATCACGAAGACCGATAGCGCGTGGAGGACGGCGCGCCGCAAGGCCGGCCTTCCGTCTTGGGTCACGCCGCACACCACGAGGCACACCGGGGCGACGTGGTTCCGGCAGAACGGCGGCGACCTGTTCCGGCTCAAGGACATCCTCGGGCATTCGGACATCCGGTTGACCGAGAGGTACGCGAAGGCGTCGCCGGATTACCAGCGCGAGAACCTGGCGTTCATGGGGCGGCCGAGGGCCAAGGACGGAGGCCGTGGACAAGGCGTGGACACGAATCTCGGCTCCGATGCGTCGAACGCCGCGTCCTGACGGAGCTTCCGTGGTTTCTCATTGGTCGGTGTCCTTGAAGTCCGCGCCAGATAGGAGGTCTATGAGGCCGGGTCAAGGACATCTTCACCTGAAGCCCCCCGCCGGCACCCGGTCGACGTTTCTGCGCGCCAGGCTCGTCGTCCCGCCCGCGCTCGAAGAGCAGGCGGTGGCGGCGCTCTGGGAGAGCGGCTGCCTCGGCGTCCAGATCGTCGCGTCCGGCCGCGTGCCGCGCCTGACGCTCCACGCGTACTATCCCGGCCGGGCGGGCGCGAAGCGCCTCGGCGGCCGCCTGCGAATCGCCCTGCTGGGCGCCGGCCTGGCTGCGACCGGGCGCTTTCATCTGAGCTCCGTGGGTCCCGGCCGCTGGGTGGAGAAGTGGCAGAGAACGCTGCGGCCGATGGCGATCGGGACATTCCTGGTGGTCCCGGAGGGCTGCGGCGTGCCGGCGCGAAGGCGCGGCCGCCACACGCTGCGCGTGCGCTTCGGCCAGGCGTTCGGGACCGGCGAGCACGCCTCGACCCGGCTCTGCCTGCGGCTTCTGGAGCGGCACCTCGCCGCGGGGCAGAGCGTCGCCGACCTGGGCGCGGGCAGTGGGATCCTGGCGATGGCCGCCTGTCGTCTCGGAGCGGGACGCGTGGTCGCGATCGACAACGACGACGTGGCGCTGTCGGTGGCGCGCCTCAATCTTCGTGACAATGAACTGTCGGGACGGGTCGAGCTCATGTGCGCCGACGCGGAGGACGCGGCGCGCCGCGGTCCGTTCGACGTCCTGCTGGTCAACATCGGCGCCGCGACCATCGGCAGGATTCTTCCCGCGCTGGCCGTCGCTCTCGCGCCGGGCGGGCGCGTCATCCTGGCCGGACTCCTGGTGGATGACGAGGCGGACCTTCTGCGAGCCGCCCGGCGGCATCGGCTCGCCCTCGTCGACAGGCGGCGCTCCCGCCCCTGGTCGGCCCTGGTCCTGCGCCGATCCGGCGGACGGAGCCGCCGGGCGCAACGGGCATCTTGATATCGTTTCATCCCCTGCTCTATACTCGGACGACACCTGAACGCACACGCGGCTCCGAGGGGAGATCAGGATGGCCTTCACGAAGGCCGAGACGATCTGGATGAACGGACGCCTGGTCCCCTGGGAGCAGGCGACCGTGCACGTCCTGTCCCACGTCATCCACTACGGCTCCTGCATCTTCGAAGGGATGCGCTGCTACAAGACGCAGCGCGGCCCGGCGGTGTTCCGCCTGCGCGACCACGTCGACCGGCTGTTCGACGGCTGCAAGATCTACAGGATGGAGATCCCCTACACGCGCGAGCAGATCGAGTCGGCGATCTTCGAGACCGTCCGCTCCAACCGGCTGGAGGCCTGCTACATCCGCCCTCTGGTCTACCGTGGATACGAGTCGCTCGGGGTCGATCCGTTCCCGTGCCCGATCGATGTCGCCGTCGCCGCCTACCCGTGGGGCTCGTACCTGGGTAAGGATGCGGCGGAGAAGGGTGTCGACGTGATGGTCTCCTCCTGGCGACGACAGGCCCCGGACACGCTCCCCGCCATGGCCAAGGCGAGCGCCAACTACATGAACTCGCAGCTCATCAAGATGGAGGCGCTGGTGAACGGCTACGCCGAGGGGATCGCTCTCGACGCCACCGGCTTCGTGAGCGAAGGAAGCGGCGAGAACCTGTTCCTGGTCAAGAAGGGGGTCCTCTACACGCCGCCTCTGACCGCCTCGATCCTCCCCGGCATCACGCGCCAGTCGGTCCTCCAGCTTGCCCAGGATCTCAAGATTCAGGCGATCGAGCGCAGCCTGCCGCGGGAGTCGCTTTACACCGCGGACGAGGTCTTCTTCGTGGGCACGGCCGCCGAGGTCACGCCGATCCGCACGATCGATCGGGTGACGATCGGCCGGGCCAGGAAGGGAGAGATCACCTCGCGGATCCAGTCCGATTTCAAATCGATCACGTCCGGCCAGGTCGAGGATCGTCACCACTGGCTTTCCCCCCTGCAGTAGCCCGGTCCGAGCGGACGGCCCGCGCCCTCCTGCCTGCGTAACAGTCAGAAAACAAGCCGGTTTCTTGACATCGCGCCGCGCGGAACCTAGATTCCACGCGTCGTCACGGGGGCCGGTTCCCGCCCCGGGGAGCAGCGGCAAATCGATGCACGTCAACGACCTGCTCAAGATCGCGACGGAGCGCCGGGCCTCGGACCTGCATCTCAAGGTCGGCAGCCACCCGGTCCTGCGCGTCAACGGCCGCCTGACCCCTCTCTCCGAGCTGAACCGCATGTCCCAGGAGGACACGATCGCCATGGCGTTCAGCATCATGAGCGGACGCCAGAAGCAGAAATTCAAGGACCACTTCGAGATCGACCTGGCGTACTCGGTCCCCGGCCTGGGGCGTTTCCGCGTCAACGTCTTCCAGCAGCGCGGCACCGTCGGGCTGGTGCTGCGCGTCATCCCGGCCAAGATCCTGAGCATCGAGGAGCTGCTGATGCCGCCCGTCCTCAAGACCATCGCCGACGAGCGTCGCGGTCTGATCCTGGTCACCGGGACCACTGGGTCAGGAAAGTCGACCTGTCTCGCCGCCATGATCGACTACATCAACCAGCAGCGCACCGAGCACGTCATGACGATCGAGGACCCGATCGAGTTCCTGCACCGGGACAAGAAGAGCCTGGTGAACCAGCGCGAGGTCGAGGTCGACACGAAGTCGTTCGCGACGGCCCTGCGTTCCGCCCTGCGTCAGGACCCCGACGTCATCCTGGTCGGCGAGATGCGCGACTACGAGACGATCGAGACGGCCTTGACGGCGGCCGAGACGGGGCACCTGGTATTCTCGACCCTCCACACCCTCGACGCCACCGAGACGATCAACCGCGTCATCTCGGTCTTCCCCCCGCACCAGCAGAAACAGATCCGGCTGCAGCTCGCGAGCGTCCTGAAGGCGGTCATTTCCATGCGCCTGCTGCCGCGCGCCGACGGCAACGGCCGGGTGCCGGCCGTGGAGGTCCTGCGCATCACGAATTTCGTGCGCGATTGCATCGAGAACAAGGACAAGACCAAGCTGATTCACGAGGCGA
>JBGPED010000291.1:0-3418 GCA_041482595.1 Acidobacteriota bacterium | reverse complement strand
TAGACTGTCGTCGGGCCACAGTGTCTCCTCCTTCTCACAGATACTCGACAACGCTATGAGAACAGAGGACGTGGCCCTTTCGCAACCTTCTTATCCTTCAATCAGATCGACGTCGCTAACCGAACACCGATGTAGGGAGCTCTTGAGCGGCGGCGGGTGATGAGCACGAAGCGCAGGAAGGGCGGTCCACGCGAGCGCAGGCCCCGGCCGGCGAACAGACGGGGAAGGGCCCGCCCCGCGCGCCCGAGGCGGGTCATCCGGGCGAAGCGTCGCGGTGGCGCCCGCGTTCCGGCCGCCCGGCCGAAGCCGGCGCGCGCCGTCACCGCCCGCCGCCGGTCGGCGCCGTCCGGTCGGCGCGCGGCCGCGAAATCGCACCCTGCGCCGCAGGCGGGCCGCCCGGGGAGTCCGCAGCCGCTCACGACACCGCCGACCCGGTTCCTGCCGCGCGGCGCCACGCCGATCGTCGTGACGACCGCACCCCCGGCCTCCCCGCGGCCCGGCGCGCCGCCCGCCCGTCAAGGCGTGCCTGAGAATCGTTCGACGGGCCCGGCCACGCCGGGCAATGGCCCCGGCGCCGCCCTCGCGCGCACGGCACCGACGCCCGCCCGCCCGCAACCCGCTTCCGCCGCCAACGCGCCCCCGAGGCCCTCTCCGGTCTCGCAGACCTTCCGGCCCGTCGCCTCCTCCGCTGCCCCGGCGTCCTCGCTCGACCGCCGCAAGCCGCGGCGGCCCGCGCTCGCGCCGCGCAAGCGCCAGGTGTGCGCCATGATCCTCGCCGCGGGGATGGGGAAAAGGATGCAGTCGCAGTCCACCAAGCTTGTTCACAATGTCGCCGGGCGGCCGATGGTGCGCCACGTGGTCGAGGCCGCGAGGGCGGCCGGCATGTCCAGGACCGTCGTGGTGGTGGGCAATCAGGCGGACGAGGTGCGCCGCGCCGTCGGCGAGAACGACAAGCGGATCGGGTTCGCCTATCAGGACGCCCAGCGCGGCACCGGGCATGCGGTCCTTTCCGCCGAGAGGCACCTCCTCGGCTACGAGGGGGACGTCCTCATTCTCAACGGCGACCTGCCGGCGCTCCGCCCGGACACGCTGCACAGATTCCTGGAGTTCCACCGCGCGTCCGGGGCGCCCCTCAGCCTGATCACCGCCGTCATCGACGGCCCGGGCGGGTACGGTCGAGTCATCCGCACCTACAACGGAGACGTGTCCCGCATCGTCGAGGAAGCGGACGCGACGGTCGAGGAGAAAGCGATCAAGGAGATCAACTGTGGCATCTACTGCGTCGACGCCACCTGGCTGTGGGACCCTCTGAAGCGGGCGCGCGCCGACAACGCGCAGCGGGAGATCTACCTGACCGACCTGGTGGAGATCCTGCGGCGCGACGGCCACAAGGTGGCCGCCTTCCGGCACGCGGACGCCGAGGAGGTGCTCGGCGTCAACGACCGCCGCGACCTGTCCGCCGCGGCCCGCGCCCTGCACCGGCGCAAAGTGCTGGCCCTGATGGAGGCGGGGGTCACCGTGCTCGATCCCGAGACCACCTTCGTCGACGTGGACGTGAAGGTCGGCCAGGACACAGTCCTCGAGCCCGGTGTCATGCTCCTCGGTGCGACCGAGATCGGCCGGGCGGTGACGATCGGGATGGGGTCGCGCGTCGCCGATTCGGTCGTGGGGGACGGCACCATCCTCCTGCCGTATTGCGTCGTGTCGCTGTCGCGCATCGGGCGCGCCTGCCGCATCGGCCCCTTCGCCCACCTGCGTCCCGACACTCACCTCGACGAGCAGGCCCGCATCGGGAACTTCGTCGAGACGAAGAAGATCCGCATGGGCCAGGGGAGCAAGGCGAACCACCTCACCTACCTGGGAGACGCGGAGATCGGCAGGAACGTCAACATCGGCGCCGGCACGATCACCTGCAACTACGACGGCGTCCAGAAGCTGCGCACCGTCATCGAGGACGAGGTCTTCATCGGCAGCGACACCCAGCTCGTGGCCCCGGTGCGCGTGCGACGGGGGGCCTACGTCGGCGCGGGCTCGACCATCACCAAGGACGTCCCGCCCCACGCCCTGGCGATCTCGCGCTCCGATCAGGTCGTCAAGGAGGACTGGGCGAGGAGGTTCAGTCCCGCGGCGCGCCGGAAGCGGGAGAAGGGTTAGGAGCGTGTCCGAGTAGGTCCTCGGGGACAGACCCGACAGGTTCATCCGGTCGTGACCCGATTTGCGGTGCGCGCGGCCCGGACTTATAGTTGAGGTCGTCATGTGCGGGATCGTCGGGTACATCGGTCACAAGCGCGTCAGCACCGTTCTCCTGGACGGGCTGCGCCGGCTGGAGTACCGCGGCTACGACTCGGCGGGCATCGCGGTCATCAACGGCGGCTCCATCCAGGTCGTGCGCAGCGCCGGGAAGCTGCGCGACCTGGAGGAGAACCTGAGGCTCACCAAGATCGAAGGGACCTTCGGGCTCGGCCACACGCGCTGGGCCACCCACGGCCGCCCGACCGAGGAAAATGCCCATCCGCACCGCGACTGCAGCGGCACCCTCGTCGTGGTCCACAACGGCATCATCGAGAACTACAAGGACCTGAAGCGGGACCTGGCCGCCAAGGGTCACGTGTTCAAGACCGAAACCGACACCGAGGTCATCGCCCACCTCATCGAGGAGGTGCGCAAGGACTCCGGCATGTCGTTCGAGGACGCCGTCCGGCGCGCGGTTCCGCGCCTCTCGGGCAGCTACGCCTTCTGCGCGGTGTCGGCGAAGGACCCGATGAAGATCGTGGCGGCGCGCAACGGTCCGCCCCTCGTCGTGGGCCTGGGCAAGGACGAGTACTTCGTCGCCTCCGACATCCCCGCCATCCTGCACCACACGCGCGACGTCTTCTTCCTGGACGATCGCGAGATCTCGGTGATCACCGAGAGCGGCGTCGTGGTCACGGATCAGGAGGGTCGGCCCGTCAGCAAGAAGATCCAGCGCATCACCTGGGATCCGATCATGGCGGAGAAGGCCGGCTTCAAGCATTTCATGCTGAAGGAGATTTACGAGCAGCCGCGCGCCATCCGCGACACCCTCCTGGGGCGCGTCTCGCAGGAGACCGGCCAGATCTTCCTCGACGAGATGGAGATCACCGACGAGGAATTCCGCGCTTGTAGAAAACTCCACCTGGTGGCCTGCGGGACCTCCTGGCACGCGGCGCTCGTGGGCAAGTTCCTGATCGAGCGCCTGGCGCGGCTGCCGGTCGAGGTGGACATCGCCTCGGAGTTCCGCTATCGCAATCCGATCCTCGACCCGGGCGACCTGGTATTGGTCATCAGCCAGTCGGGGGAGACGGCCGACACGCTGGCGGCGCAGCGCGAAAGCAAGCGGAAAGGATCGAAGACTCTGGCCATCTGCAACGTGGTGGGCAGCATGGTGACGCGCGAAGCG
>JBGPED010000290.1:0-3422 GCA_041482595.1 Acidobacteriota bacterium | reverse complement strand
CGCCGGCGGACAGGTCGGGGCGGCCTACCGCTGAAGCCTCTCCGGGATGAGGGGGGGGACGATCCTCATCGAGGGCTCGGCGGGCCTCGAAGTCGGGATGCGGATGAGACGAGGGATCATCGCGGTGGGCGGCCAGGCAAGGGACTTCGTCGGCCTGGAGATGAAGGGCGGGACCATCCTCCTGCGCGGTGGAGCCGAGCTTCGCACCGGCGCCTGGATCTCCCGGGGCACGATCATCTCGTTGACGCCGATCCGGCTCTTGCCGACGTTCTCGTACGCCTGCACCTACAATCCCACCTTCTTGCGTCTGTATGCGAGGCACCTGTCGACGCTGGGGTTCAGCATCCCCCATGAAGAGCAGGACGGGGCCTATCAACGTTACACAGGGGACGCTGCGGTTCCAGGGAGGGGGGAGATTCTCGTATGGAAACCGCATGCCTCCTGAGGGGCGCGGATGCCGTTGAATAAGTCCGCCCGGGCGTTCGAGTCGGCTCAGCGGAACAGGCGCCACGTTCCGGTCAGGCGCGCCAAAGACGAAGACCCGTGTGGCGGGCGATATGCCCGAAGTCTGCGTCGGGACTGAGGAGTTCGGCTCCGATGTCCAGGCACGCCTGGGCGATGACACAATCCACCGCCCCACGCACGGTGACCCCTCTGCGCCGCAGCGCACGGATCAGGCGGGCCGCTCGCACGTGGCAGTCCACGGTCGGATGGATCATCGGGAGCGAGACGAGGACGCGGCGGGCACGCTGGAACCCCGTGTCGGTCCGGAATCCCTGGAGGACCTCCGTGAGGATTATCGGAATCACCGATAGATCCTCTTCGTCCCGAAGAGCAGCGTCGAGGCGCTCCACGTGAGGGGTTCGGACGTCGTTGAAGAAATCCGCCCAGGTGTTCGAGTCGACGATGATCATGACCGTGTCGTGCGGGCGGACCTCCAGGAGTCGACGTCGCCTTCCCAGGCGAGTTTGCCCCGCAAACGACGCAGGACGCGATACAGGCTCCCCTTCTGGACCAATCGGCGGAGTGCGATATCCACCGCCTCCCGCTTGGACTTCGCCCCGGTCAGGCGCCTGGCTTTCTCAACAAGCGCGTCATCGATTTCAATGTTCGTTCGTCCCATGCCCTGCTTTCCTCCTCTTGTAGATACACCAATATATGGCATTTTGGTGTATCTCGCAAGCCTCCGTTATCTCGCCGGGAACGGATAGCAGGTGAAGTGGTGCCGGGGACCCGAGTCCAACTATCAAGGACGATTCGACCCGGACGGCTGGATGGGCTCGGCCTCCCGGACGTGGCATGGAGGGTGGCCGCATGATGAACGCGCCCAGGTCCGGGCGTCGGACCTCCTCCCCGGCCGGCCTGCCGCGAAGCAGGTGGCCGGGAAGGCCGGGAGCGGGCGCCTTACCTCCTGCCGATGGTCACCGTCGACGTGCCCGCGGGGGAAACGCAACCCCCCTAGTGCTATTCTTCCCGCTTCCCATGATCTCCTTCGCCAACATCAACAAGCAGTACGGGAAGCAGATCCTCTTCGTCGACGCGTCGTTTCAGCTCAACGCCGGCGAGAAGGTCGGGCTCGTCGGTCCAAACGGCGCCGGCAAGACCACCATCTTCCGGATGATCGTGGGGGACGAGACACCGGACGACGGCGAGGTGTCGGTGCCGAAGCGGCTGACGATCGGGTATTTCCGCCAGGACGTGGAGGAGATGGCGGGTCGCTCGGTGCTGGACGAGGCGATCGCGGGCAGCGGCAGGGTCGGCGATTTGCACCACGAGCTGGAGTCCCTCCAGCACTCCATGGCCGATCCGGCCCGGGCGGGCGACATGGAGACCATCCTGACGCGATTCGGCGAGGTGCAGGAGGAGTACGACCATCTCGGCGGGTACGCGCTCGAAAGCCAGGCGCGCGAGGTCCTGCACGGCCTCGGATTCGACGACGAGCGGATCGATGGCGACGTCGGCGCCCTCTCGGGCGGGTGGAAGATGCGCGTGGCGATGGCCCGCGTCCTGCTCGGCCGGCCCGACGTGCTGCTGATGGACGAGCCGACCAATCACCTCGACATCGAGTCGATCATCTGGCTCGAGGCGTTCCTGAAGGGATACCCGGGAGCGCTGCTGATGACCTCGCACGACCGCGAGTTCCTGAACCGCCTCGTCACGAAGATAGCGGAAATTGACGGCGGCGAGATCACGGTCTACTCCGGCAATTACGACTTCTACGAAAGGGAGCGCCGGCTGCGCGAGGCGAACCGCGAGGCGGCCTTCGCGCGCCAGCAGGCCATGCTCGCCAAGGAACAGCGGTTCATCGACCGCTTCAGGACGCACGCCGCCAAGGCCGCGCAGGTGCAGAGCCGCATCAAGGCGCTCGACAAGATCGAGAAGGTCTCGCTGCCCAGGAAACGAACGATCGTGACCTTCGACTTCCGCGACCCGCCGCGATCGGGGGACCAGGTCGCCGTGATCGAGAACCTCCGCAAGACCTTCGGCCGCCGCGTCGTCCACGAGGGGATGAACCTCACGATCCGCCGCGGGGAGCGCTGGGCGGTCATGGGCCGGAACGGCGCCGGCAAGACGACACTTCTCAAGATCATCGCGGGCGCGCTGCAGCCCGATTCGGGCACCGTTCGCCTGGGCGCCAGTCTCAAGATGGGCTACTTCGCCCAGCAGTCGCTCGACCTGCTGGACCCGGAGCTCACCGTCCTCGAACAGCTCCAGGCCGACTTCCCTCTCGAGGGCACGGGCGTGCTCCGCACCCTGGCCGGCGCGTTCCAGTTCTCCGGGGACGACGCCGATAAGAAGATACGGGCCCTGTCGGGGGGAGAGAGGTCACGCCTCGCGATCGCGCGCATGCTGTTCGACCCGCCGAATCTTCTCGTCCTCGATGAGCCCACGAACCACCTGGACCTCGCCACCAAGGAGATGCTCGTGGACTCGCTCAAATCCTTCGAGGGAACGATGATCTTCGTGTCGCACGATCGAACGTTCCTTCGCGGTCTCGGCACGCGCGTCCTCGAGCTGGGCGGAGAGAGCGGCACCGAGACTCAGCCTCGCGTGTATCCGGGATCCTACGTGGAGTATGTCGAGCGGACGGGGCACGAGGCGCCGGGGACGCACTCGTAGCCGCGACCCGATCCGCCCGCCGCGCCCTGCCCCCTCGCTCCACACTCTGTCGACCGGATTCTCTCCATCGTTTCCACAGCCGACAGGGGCTGCGGCATAATCGTTTCTATGGTCTCCCGCTCACCTTCGCGCGCGTCCAGAGGCCGTCGGCGATGGCGGCGCGCGCGTTGGGTCCCAAGAGCGACCGTGCGGCGCCTCGCACGGTCGGGCCGGCGCCTGGCCCGGTCTGCGCGACGCTCGATCAGGGCGTTGCGGACCGCCCCGCCTTCGGTCCGAGTCCTCGCCGGCGTGGTTGTCCTCCT
>JBGPED010000289.1:0-3422 GCA_041482595.1 Acidobacteriota bacterium | reverse complement strand
TTCGGCGGCATCGACCAGCAGCAGGACCCCGTCGACCATCGTCAGCGTGCGCTCGACCTCTCCGCCGAAATCGGCGTGACCGGGCGTATCGACGATGTTGATTTTGACCCCAGCCCAGGTAACGGCAGTGTGCTTCGCCAGGATGGTGATGCCGCGCTCGCGCTCCAGGTCGTTGCTGTCCATGACGCGCTCGATGAGACGCTCGTTGGCGCGGAACGTCCCGGTCTGCTGCAGCAGTCGGTCCACGAGCGTGGTCTTGCCGTGGTCGACGTGCGCGATGATGGCGATGTTGCGGATGTCGCCCCGCCGGGCGTGTCCGGGCACGGTGCTCCTCTCTGGAGACCTTGGATTATAGCGCTTCGCGCGGGCGGCTCACTCGATCGTGAACTTGGGCTTCGGCGCCGCCTGACGGACCAGCGAGCGGGCGACCGGCGGGCGCGCCGTCTTCTTCTCCATGAGAAGCTCGCGCGTGGCGTTCTTGAGGAAGTACAGCTCGACGATCGAAAGCCCCATGAACATCTTCTCGATGTCGCGGTTCTGGTAGACGTGGCGCCGGAGAGGCGGGCCGGGCTGCCCGTCGCACGCCACCCGCCCCTCGTCGAGGATGCGGTAGCGCCGCGGCGTTTCGGGGCCCTCGGGCCGCCGCGCGTGGAAATAGCCCAGGAGAAGACCGCCCGGCTTGAGGATGCGGCGCGCCTCGGCGGCCAGGAGCGTCATCGCGCCGGGATCGAAGTAGTTGAAGATGTCCCAGGCGACCAGGGCATCGAAGGTCTCGTCCGGGTAGGCGAACCTGGTGGGCAGGAGGGCGTTCTTCGTGGCCATAGGTGCCGGCTGCCGGGAGCGCGGACGATCCTCCTCCGACGACCTCCCCGCGCGCGGCGCCTGGCTCGCGAAGGTGCGCGGAGGAAGGACGATGCGGCGCGAGGGGCGCGCCCCCGGGCGGTGGACCGCCGCGTTCGCGTCCGTCGCGACACCCGCGGGACGCAGGGCGTCGCCCGACGCCTGGTGGGAGGACGCGGGAACAGCGGGTGAAACGCCCGGAACGGGGCTGTCACCGCCCGCTCCGGATGGCGCATCCCGCGGCTCCTCGGTCTCGAGGGCGAGGAGCAGGTCTTCGACCTGCACCCTGCAGCCGCGCTGCGCGAAGAACTCGATGTTGGATCCGGAGAGCCGTCCGAGATCGAGGAGACGCGGCTTCTCGGTGTGCCGCAGGCGTTTCAGGAACTTGGTGAGGATGTGCGAGACGACGATCGAGCCGTCCCCGCGCTCGATTGGGGTGCCGTCTTGCGTGCCGTTCCTGCGAAAGATGTGCAACATGACTCGCGCCCTGCCCGCCTCCGTCCCGGAGGGGTCCCCCGGGACGGAGGCGGAGGCACCTGCCCCTACAGGCGCGTGCCCTGGATCTTGGCGTCGTCCTTCATTTCGGGTATGCGGCGCACTTCCTCGGACTTGGCGGGGGCCGACGTCTTGCGGGCCGCCTCGCCGGCGCGCTCCATGTCGACGCTGCCCTTGAAGTGGGCGCCGTCCGCGATGGTGATCCGCGGGGAGACGATGTCGCCGTTCAGGCGGCCGGTCGGCGCGATCTCGACCCGCTCCTTGGCGTAGGCGTTGCCCTGCACGTCGCCGGCGATGACGATGGTGTTGGCGTGCAGGTCGGCCTTGATCTTGCCGTTCGGCCCGATCGTCAGGTTGTGATCCCGCAATTCGATCTTCCCTTCGACCCGGCCATCGATCGTCAGGTCTTCGTCGCCCTGCAGCTCGCCCTTGATCTGGATCGACGGTCCGATGTTCACGATGCGGCCTCCCTTCGAAGGTTCGGAGGAATAGACGGGATGAACTGGTGCCTCGTTCGGGCGACCGCTGGCGTCTCTCTTATCCCACATGGAGACCTCCCTGAAAGACCCGGTGGATTCCGGGTGGATCGTTGTTCCCCGCTCGACAGAGAGCCCCCACCCTTATGGAGAAGAAACCGGGGCCTGTCCGACACCGGGCGAGAACGCCGGCGTCTGCGGGGAGGAAAGTGGGAGCCCACGCTCCCCACGGGATCACTCGGAACCGATCGTCGCTTCGAAGGCACGGACTCTAGCACACGGTCCCGGGAGCGTCAAGGCAACTAGGAGCGCTCCTAGGCCTTGTGTGATCCGTCCCGCCCAATATATATATGCCGCCACACGGAGAGGCAAGTTTTTGACAGGGGGGACGGCCGGATGTGTGTGATTTCCAGGACGATCGCGGTGTGGGCGGCCCTCCTCCTGGCCGCCGTGCCGTCGGTCTCTGCCGCCCCCGGGCCCAAAGTCGCCTCCGATCCGCTCCTGCCGTACCTGCAAGAGGAAGATTCCGTGTCCCGCGCGCAGGTCCTCGCCCTGCTCAAGGAAGAGGGCCGCCCGCCCTGCCAGGCGCTCCGCGCCTATGCGACGAACCCCAAGAGTCGCGTGCGCGAGAGCGCCGTCCGGGTCATGGACGAGGCCGCATGTTCGGATTTCGAGGCGTACAGCGGCTACCTCCTCGACGGCGCCGCCGGCGTCGTCGACGCCTTGATCGATGCGGCCCGGCGCAGGCTGATGGCCGACGCCGTGCCGTTCCTTCTCGGCTGCCTCTCCGATCGCCGGCACATCGTCACGGATGCGGGGGCCTGGTCGATCAGCGAGAAGGCCCATCGTGCCCTCGTGGTCGTCACCTGCCAGTCGTTTCACTACGACGTCAGGGCTTCCCGCGACGATCAGCGCGACGCCATCACGCGCTGGCGGCAGTGGTTCCTGGCGAGACGGAAGCTGCCGCGGGACGAGTGGGTGCAGGAGGGGATCGATCGGGGACGGGATTATGCCGGACGGGACTACGGCCCGCACAGGCTCGAGGGGTTGCGCCTCCTGGCGCTCATCGGCCCCCGGGCGCTTCCCGCGCTGCGCGAGGCGCTGGCACGCCGGCCCACGGACCTGACGGCGGAGGTGGTCTGCGTGCCCGACGAGCCGCCACGCCCCGGCGATATCCTCCCCTGCGCCCTCGTCGTGCGTAACGCGTCGAAACACGCCCTGGCGATCGCCCCGCCGCCCGACGGCCCCGTGGTCCGCCTGTCACCGGGCGGCGCGCCGCCCGACGAGGTTCCGCCGGCGCGCGGCGCCCCCCCGACGGGCGGGGGCATCTCGGAGTCTCTCGACGCGTTCGCCGACCGTCTGGTCGATCTGGCGCCGGGTGAGGTCCGGCGTTTCGAATTCAATGCGGGGCCGGTCCTTTCGGCGGGCCGCTACCGGCTGCATGTCGAGCTTGACGACCTGGCATCCCGGCTGGTGGACCCCCCGAAGACGGCGGCGGCCCCCCGGACCGGCGCAACCTCCACCGCGATCGAAGCGGAAACGATCGTGCGCTTCGAGCAATGACTCCGACCTGAAGTCGATGTGAGAGAGAAGGTCCCTGGACGGCGGGCT
>JBGPED010000288.1:0-3465 GCA_041482595.1 Acidobacteriota bacterium | reverse complement strand
TGGGGGGGCGGGCGTTTTGTGGGGGGGGGGGGGGGGGGGGGGGGGTGTCCCCGGCGCTGGGCGGGGAAAAACTGGGGCGCGCCGGCCAACCCCCCCCCCCCGCCACTCACCTCCGCGGCTCCCCGCGCCCGCCAGTGAAAAAAACCCAGGACCCCATCGGGGCACCACGAGAAGGTTCAGTACCCGGGCGGCGGAATTCCGTGCGCGGGTCGAATCGGCGGGGTTGCGTCCGGGACAGAGCCGGCGGGCCTGCCGCCGCGGCGCGCCGATTTCGAGCCGCGCCATGCGCGTGAGATGGATGCCGCTTGTGCCGCGCGCGCGAGCATGAGGCGCGACGCGGCGGCGGCCCGCCGGCCGCGAACATGGGGGCAGTTCCCGGATGTAAGATACGCGCCTCGAACGGAGGCTTCCGATGACGATCGCGTTCGCCGTCTCCCGCTCCAGGAATCGGATCGTGGCGCGCCCGCGCTTCCTCGTGCTGCTCGCGGCCGCGGGCCTTCTTGCGGCGGGCTGCGCCCAGAGACCCGTGCCCGACGCGGGCGCCGGCCGATCGCAGAGGCCGCCGGCGCAGGGCGGGGGGAACGAAGCGAAGGCGGCCTCCTTCGCGGAATTCGCCTCGCGGTTCACGCGCGACTCGCTCGCCCTGTCGCCTCCGTCCGCCACTCTCGCGGGCCTGCACCGGCACCGCGATGAGGAGACGGGCCGGGAGGTCGATCTCGACCGGGAGCTGGACGACGTCTCGGCGGAGGGAACGGCGAAGAAGGTGCGTTACTACCGCGGCACGCTCGAGGCGCTCGCCCGCGAGTTCCCGGCGGAGTCCCTGCCGGAGCAGGAGCGCATCGACCGCGGCATCATCGCTGCGCAGTGCCGGCTGGCCCTTCTCGATCTGGAGCAGGTGCGGTCGTTCGAGACGAACCCCACCGCCGCGGTCGAGTCGATCGGCACGGCGCTGTTCTTCCCGGTCGTGTTCGAGTACGCCCCGGCGGCGGACCGGGGGGCCGACGTCCTGGCCCGTCTCGAGAAGGTGCCCGCCTTCGCCGACGGGGCGATCGCGGCTCTCAAGAGCAGCGCCCCGATCTACACGGAGGTCGCGATCGAGGAGAACGACGGCAACCGGGACGTGATCCAGAACGCCCTGCCGGCCCTGTTCGAAAAGGGCTCGCCGCTCCAGGCGCAGTTCGAGACGACGCGCACGCAGGCGCTGCGGGCGATCGACAGGCTGGGGCGCTTCCTGTCGGAGGACCTCAAGAAGCGCTCGACCGGCGACTGGCGGCTGGGCGGAACGCTCTACCGCGGGAAGTTCGCCGCCTACTTCCAGGAGGACCTCGATCCCGCGGGTGTCCTGAAGGAGGCGGAGGACGGGGTGCGGCGGGTGCGCTCGGAGATGCTGGCGCTCGCCGCGCCGCTGCATGACCAGTGGTATGCCGGACACGACGGTCACAAGACCATGAAGGATCCGGACGCGCGCACGAACACCATCGTGCGCGAGACCCTCGATCGCATCGGGCGCGAGCACCCGGCGCGCGACCACTTCATCCAGGCGATCGGCCAGGACGTCCAGGAGATCGCCGGCTTCCTTCAGTCGCACCCGATCCTCACGATGACCCGGCATGACAATTTGACGATTATCGAGACCCCGACGTTCCTGCGCGGGATCTACAGCGTCGCGGGACTGAACACAGCACCGCCCCTCGAGCCGGCCTTGAAGTCCCTCTACTACGTCACGCCGATCCCGGACACCTGGCCCGGCGACAAGGCCGAGGCGAAGCTGCGCGAGTACAACCGCTACAAGCTTCTGCTCCTGTCGCTGCACGAGGCGCTGCCGGGACACTACACGCAGCTCGAGTACGCCAACCGCGTGCAGCCGGAGTGGCGGCGCCTGCTGCGCAGTGTCTACGGGAACAACGCCTACATCGAAGGCTGGGCCCAGTACGCCGAGGAGACCCTGCTCGAGCAGGGTTTCCACGACGGCGGCGATCCGCGCATGGCGCTGACCTTCCGGAAGGAGGAGCTGCGGGTCCTGGCGAACGCCATCCTCGACGTGAAGCTGCACACGCTCGGGATGACCGATCGGGAAGCTCTCGACCTGATGATCAAGAGCACCTTCCAGGAGAAACCGGAGGCCGAGGGGAAGCTGCGGCGGGCCAAGCTGTCCTCGACCCAGCTCCCAACGTATTTCGTCGGCTGGCAGGCCTGGCGGCGGCTGCGCCGGGACGCCCAGGCGGAGCGCGGCGCGGCCTTCGACCTGCGCGCCTACCACGACGAGGTGCTGTCGTACGGGGCGATCCCGATGGGCGCCCTGCGCCGCCTGGTCATCAAGCGGGAGGTCGCCTCGCGGGCGGCTCCGCCCGGCGACGGGGAGTGAACGTTTCTCCGCCGCCCCGCGTTCTCGCCCGGCTCGCGGCGGCCGTTGTCCTTTTCCTCGCCGCCTGCGGCGGACCATCCCGGGCGCCTGACCAGGCTCCGCCGATCCTCCTGGTTTCGGACCGCGGCGGTTCCTGCCGAATCTACGAGGAGATCGACAAGGGGACCGCGCGGGCCGTGGGGAGCGCGGAGAGCGGCGGGCCGCATGCCGACACGATGCCGGCCCGCCTGCCCGACGGCGGGATCGTCTTCGTCTCCGACCGCGACGGCGGCCCGGGGATCTATCTGGCCCCGCCTCGAGGCGGAGTCCGGCGCCTGACGTCCGACTCGGGTCCCGCCGAAGTCGCAGCACCCGCTCCCCTGGGGCGGGATCGGATCGTGTTCGCCGGCGTTGAAGCCGGCGCGCCGAAGGACGCCCCGCGCGATCTCTACACGATGCGTCTCGACGGCGGCGACCTGCGCCGGCTGACGCGCCACCCCGCGGACGATGCCGACCCGTGGGGCACCGCGGACGGCCGGGCCGTCGTTTTCGTATCGGACCGCGCGGGTGCTGCGCGGGTGTGGCTGATCCCCGACGTGGCCGCCACGGACCCGGAGGCCGGCGCCGTCTGCCTCTCCGAGACCGGGCCGCAGGGCGCACCGGACTCGGGCGGGACCGGCGACTTCGCGGACCACGGACCGGTGCCTCTTCCGGACGGTTCGATCGTCTTCGCTCGCGAGCCCGCGGGGCGCGTGTCGCAGATCTTTCAAGTGAGTCGCGAGGGGGCGCGCGCCGGGCTGCGGCAGATCACCGACCCGCTCACCCTGCCGTACGGGGCATCCGAGCCGGTCGTCCTCGATGAACGGACGATCCTGCTGGTCGCGGGACCGATGGGAGGCAGAGAACAGCGAAGCGGGGGGGGCCGCTTCGCTGTTTATCGAATTGCGCTGGGAGGTTTCAACCTCGCGCGCGTGACGCGCGACCAGGTGCCTTACAGCGACTTCACGCGCCGCCTAGGAGCCTGTCCGAGTAATGGCATGGGTCGCGTTCGTGGCGCCGCGGGGTCGGCCGCGAGGCGCCGCGACGACCGCGATGTGAGTCATCGCGGAGGAGCGGCAACG
>JBGPED010000287.1:0-3547 GCA_041482595.1 Acidobacteriota bacterium | reverse complement strand
TGAACGTCCAGCTGTTCCGCGAGCTCCTGACCTACATGATCGAGGAGCCGAAGAACGTCAGCCGGGCCCTGCGCATCACCTTCATCGCGAAGTACCTCGAGCGCGTCGCCGATCACGCCACCAACATCGCCCAGATGGTCATCTTCATGTGCGAGGGGCGTGACGTGCGTCATCCCGGTGCGCAGAAGCGCGCCGCGGACTAGAACCACGTCCTGTTCCGGTAATCGCGATACGTCTGGCCGAATCCTGCTTCGAGAACTCGATTCTCACGGCGCACGCGCGCGTACTGGACGACGCCTGAAAACACCACATAGGCAACCAGCCAGCCCCAGTCCTGCAGCGCCAGAAAAGCGCCGAGATACGCGAGGCCACCGAAGATGTATATCGGGTGACGAAGACGAGCGTAGAGACCCCGGGTCACCAGCTGACGCGCCTCTGCTCTCACGGTGAAGGACTGACCCAGCTGCCGTCTGGCGACAATCCAGATCGGGAGACTGAGAGCGCCCAGGCTCAGCCCGCAAGTCCAGATCCACGTATGAGCCCCATGGCGAAACGCAAGCCCCCAGATGATCACGAACGCCACGACATCCATCCAGAGCATGGCCCGCCTCACGCTCAGCCGCGTCGTGCGAGGCTGGACGTCAGTTCACCGCGAGCCCGCAGGGTGCGCCCCTTCCAGTTGCGCTCGCCGCCGCGCGGCGGCCGGCTCAGTGCTTGATGACCGCGCGGTAGCGCACCTTCCCCGCCTCGAGACGGTCGCGCGCCTCGTTGATGCGATCGAGCGGGTAGACCTCGAGCCTGGGCTTCACCTTCCCGGAGGCGGCGAGGTCGAGTGCTTCGACCAGGTCGCGCCTGTGGTTCTGCTTGCTGCCGACCAGCCGGACCTGCTCCGACAGGAAATGCATCGGGTCGGCCTGGATCGGTCCGTCGACGAGCCCCATGTTGACCATCCGTCCCTCGGGCCGCAGACCGCGCAGCGCCTGGGTCGCCTGCGCCGCCGAGTTCGTGGTGCCGAGGATGACGTCCGCCCCGCCGGCGTCGAGCAGCGCCTGGCCCACGTTTCCGGACGCGACGACGACCTCGTCGGCGCCGAGTCTTCTGGCCTCGTCCTTCTTGTCGGCGCTGCCGGTGACCGCGATGACTCCCAGGCCGAGCGCCTTGGCGTACTGGACCGCCAGGTGCCCGAGCCCGCCGATGCCGAGGACGGCCACGCGGTCGCCGGGGCGCGGGGAGGCGTTGCGCAGACCGCTCATCACCGTGAAGCCGGCGCAGAAGATCGGCGCCGCGTCCTCGTCGCTCAGGCCGGCCGGCACGAGCGTGCAGCCCGTGGCCCAGGCCAGCATCAGCTCGGAATTGCCGCCGCCCAGCTGGACCCACGACTGGTACTCGGCGCAATAGGAGACGCGCTCCTCCTGGCAGAAGCGGCAGCGCCCGCACCCCCTCTGGGCCCACGACACGCCGACGCGGTCGCCCCGGCGCAGACCGAAAACACCCGCCCCGACCTCCTCGATCGTGCCGACCGGCTCGTGTCCCAGGACCATCGGCAGAGGCACGGGCATGACGCCGTGGTGCACGTGCAGGTCGGTGCCGCACAGGCCGCTGGCGCGTATCCGCACGAGCACCTGCCCGGCCTGCGGCTTCGGGTCGGGCAGGGTCTTGATCGTCCAGGGCTTCCTGACTTCCGTCATCACGGCTGCGCGCATGTCTTCACCTTCCGTTCAGAGGGAGCGCTGAGGCTGCGCCAGGAGCTGCCGCACGTCGCGCGGCGGAATCGTCCCGAAGGAAAGCAGGCGCTCGTTGAAGGCGCGCAGGCGGAAGCGGTCACCCTCCCGCCTCTGCGCCTCATGCAGCAGGTCGGACATCTCCAGGTAGCCGACGAAATAGGTGGATAGCTGCGTGGACGACACCTTGGCCCGCCGGAGCTTGCCCCGCGCCTCCGCCTCCTCCTGGAACCCGGGCCCGCGCAGCAGGTCCATGGCGAAGCGATCCGCCTCCTCGTCGGACATCGCCGTCGTATGAAGGCGCGCGTCGAGGATGGCGTTGAGCGGCACGCGCAGTGTCTGCTTGAGATGGACCAGGAGATTCTCCGGCTCGTCCGAGGCGTAGCCGTTCTCGAACATCAGCCTCTCGGCCAGCACCGCCCACCCTTCGGCGAAGGTCCCGGAGGAGAAGAGCTTCTTGTAGATCGTGGCGATGGGCGAGCGCAGGGCGTGCCAGTACTGCACGTAGTGGCCGGGGAAGGCCTCGTGAATGGTGAGCCCCTGCAGGGCGTAGTCGTTGTACTCCCGCAGGAAGGACTCGGTTTCGCCGCGGGGCACGGAGGAGATCCAGAACGACTTCTTCAGATCGGGCTCGAGGACCGGCGGCGGGTTGAAGAACGCCACCGCGACGCCGTCCATGAACCCTGGCGTCGGCTCGACCACGAAGTTGTCGTCGTCCGGGGGCAGGCCGATGAGATCGCGCTCGCGGATGAACGCCTTGACCCGGTCGATGGCGCGCCGTGTGTCGCGGAACAGCGTGTCCGGGGTCGAGTGCCGCTTCGTCACCTCGTCGAGCACCTCGCGGACGATCGTGTTGACCAGCCCGTCGCCCTTCTCGGCGTGACGGTGGCCCGGGTGGAGCCGGGCGTGCAGGGGGGCGGCCACGTCGAGCATGCGTGTCCTGTCGGCCTCGAGCTGGTCCTGCGCCCGCCGCAGGATCTCCTCGGGCGTCAGCGACGACTGCAGCGTGTAGCGCAGCTTTTTCGTCCACAGGTCCGCGCCGAGCCTCCAGTCGCCGGAAGACCTTGGCAGGAGATCGCCCTCCAGCCAGACCTGGAACTCCTTCAGCGCCGCGATGACCTTCCCGGCCTCCTTCTCGAGATGCCGGCGGATCTTCGGGGCCTTCGCGAACAGGGGAGGAGCGACCGTCTCGAAGAAACCGACGCTTCCGGCGTTGGTGTGGACCGTCAGGTCCGTCACGACGCGCGCCGGGTTCTTGAGGTTCGACTGCGCCGCCCGGAGGAGGGACGGGATCGCCTCCATGCGCCTGAGGAGTGCTTCGAGGCGTTCCGGCCACAGGGGCGAGTCCGGCTCCTGCAGCGTCAGGTAGAGGGTCGTGTTGCCCAGGAGGTCGATGTAGCTCTGCGGATCGCGCTCGAACGGGCGGATCTCCACGAGGGAGAAGATCGTCGCCTCGATGTCGTTGATGACCAGGTGGCAATCGATCCGGGCGCTCGTGGACAGACGCTCCGGGTCGACGGCCCGGAGCTCCACCTGGTAGCGCCTCGCCAGGCGCAGCTTCTCCTCAATCCCCTCGGCCGTCAGGTCTTCCAGGAGCGAGTCGTGCTTATGGTACCCGGCGAGGGTCGCCTGCGTCGGGTAGGCACGCAGCGAATCATCGAGATAGCGATCGGCGATGCGGTAGAAATCGAGGTCGGGACCCTGCGCTCCCGCCGGGATGCCGCCGGGGAACCGCGACTGGGTGCGCTCGTCCGGCATCAACGGGCCCCGCGACGGGTCCCGCGCGCGGCGCGCGGCGGCAGGCACTCGACACTCGGGCGTTGCAT
>JBGPED010000286.1:0-3559 GCA_041482595.1 Acidobacteriota bacterium | reverse complement strand
CGGTGAGGGTCGTGGTCGCGACGAAAGCGAGCGGGCCGAGGGTCACCCAGGCGTAGCGCGCCTTGCCCGATCTGATGATCACCGTGGTGCCGATCGACAGCGCCATCGCCGCGAGCAGCTGGTTGGCGATCCCGAACATCGGCCAGATCGTGCTGATCGTCCCGGTGTGGATGAAATAGCCCCAGGCGCTGACGATCAGGAGCGAGGAGATCACGGCCCCCGGCAGCCAGTCGGTCCTCTCCATCGGCCGGTAGAACTTTCCGAGGAACTCCTGCAGCAGGAAGCGCGCGACGCGTGTGCCCGCGTCGATGGTGGTCAGGATGAACAGCGCCTCGAACATGATGGCGAAGTGGTACCAGTAGGCCATGAGCCCCCTCAGCCCGGGGATGTTGGCGAAGACGTGCGCCATGCCGACCGCCAGGGACACGGCGCCGCCCGTCCGACCCGCGACCTCTTCGCCGACGGCACGCGACAGGTCGGGCAGCTCGTTCACCTGCATGCCGAGGGTGGCGAAGCGATCCGGCGGAACGTTGATCGCGAAGTAATCGGCCGGGGTGAGCGACAGGACGGCGATGAAGGCCATCACACCCACGAACCCCTCGCACAGCATCGCCCCGTAGGCGACCGGCCGGGCGTCCGTCTCCCGGTCCAGCATCTTCGGCGTGGTGCCGGAGCTCACCAGGGCGTGGAACCCCGAGATGGCGCCGCAGGCGATCGTGATGAAGCAGAACGGGAAGACCTTGCCTGGGATGATCGGGCCGCCGCCGGCCACGAACTCGGTGAACGCAGGCATCTGGATGCGGGGGGCGACTAGGAAGACCCCCAGGGCCAGCGCCGCCACCGTGCCGATCTTCATGTAGGACGACAGGTAATCGCGCGGGCAGAGGAGCATCCAGACAGGCAGGACCGACGCGACGAAGCCGTAGGCCGCAAGGAGAAAGGTGAGCTGTCCGCGCGTGAACGTGAACCAGGGCGCAAGGAAAGAGCCCGGGATGAAACGGCCGACGATGACCGCCAGGACGAGGCCGATGACCCCGATGATCGTCCCGCTCGCCTGCGCGCCCGGCCTCCAGCGGAACATGTAGAACCCCATGAACAACGCCAGCGGGATCGTGACGGCGATGGTGAAGGTCCCCCAGGCCGAGCGCTCCAGGGCGTTGACCACGGCCAGACCCAGCCCGGCCAGGGCAATCACCACGATGAACAGGATCGCCAGCATGGCCGTGAAGCCCGCGAGGGGGTTCACCTCGGTCCGCGCGATTTCGGCCAGCGACTTGCCGTCCCGGCGCACCGAGGCGGTCAGGATGACGAAGTCGTGCACCGCCCCGCCGAGCACCACGCCGACGACCAGCCAGAGAAGTCCGGGAGCCCATCCGAACTGCGCCGCCAGCACCGGACCGATGAGCGGGCCCGCCCCGGCGATGGCGGCGAAATGGTGGCCGAACAGGACCCAGCGGTTCATCGGGTGGTAGTTCTGGCCGTCGTAGAGGCGGTGCGCGGGTGTCGTCCGCGCGTCGTCGAGGGCCAGGACCTTCGCGGCCAAGAAGGCGGAGTAGTAGCGATAGCCGATGACCATGCTGCAGATGGCGAAGATCAGGATGGGAAGGGCGTTCATCGCCCTGATGCTACCACGGGACCCCGCGTACCCCCGCGGCGCCACGCCCTGCCCCCGCCGGACACGGGTCCGCGTCGCTGCGCGACGCTCCCCTCGGCTCGCCTCGCTCCGCCCACCGCGCTGACGGCGCGCGCGTCGGGGCCCCGGCGCTCGGTCTCGCACGGTCCGGCGGGGGCAGGGCGCGGTGCCGCGGGGGTCGGACGGGTATAATGCCGCGTCATGGAACAGACACAAGTCACGACAGCCTCTCCCGTCATGTTTGAGAGATCACCAGCGACCTACCGCCACTGGAAGCTCGAGCTTCACGGTGACGTTGCCCGCCTCGTCCTCGACGTCAAGGACAACGAGCCGCTCCGGCCCGGATACGTCCTGAAGCTGAACTCGTACGACCTGGGCGTGGACATCGAGCTCTCCGATGCCGTGCAGCGGCTCCGATTCGAGCACCCCGAGGTCCGGGCGGTGGCGATCGTCTCGGGAAAGGACCGGGTGTTCTCGGCGGGGGCGAACATCCACATGCTGGCCGCCTCGTCGCACGCCTTCAAGGTGAACTTCTGCAAGTTCACCAACGAGACGCGTCTCGCGATCGAAGACGCCTGCGCCCGCTCGGGACAGCTCTACCTCGCCGCCTGCAACGGCGTCACGGCCGGGGGCGGCTACGAGCTGGCGCTCGCCTGCGACGAGATCCTCCTGGTCGACGACGGGAATTCGGCGGTGAGCCTTCCCGAGGTGCCGCTCCTCGGCGTCCTGCCCGGGACGGGCGGTCTGACCCGGCTGGTGGACAAGAGAAAAGTCCGCCGCGATCACGCCGACATCTTCTGCACGACGGCGGAGGGGATCAAGGGGCAGCGCGCGGTCGACTGGCGGCTGGTCGACGGCATCGCCCCGAAGAGCCGGTTCGAGGAGTTGGTGAAGGGTCGCCTGGCGCGTCTCGCCGCCGTCTCGCCGCGCAGGGACGGGCCGGGAGTCGCGCTCGCTCCGCTCGTCTGCCGGACCGGGGCGGACGAGTTCGCCTACGCGCACGTCCAGATCTCGATCGACCGGAAGGAACGGACGGCATCGTTCCGCCTGACGGGGCCGGACGCGCCGCCCCCCGCCGACGCCGCGGCGCTCCGCCGGCAGGGGAGCGACACCTGGATGCTGCGCCTGTTCCGCGAGCTGGACGACGCCGTCTGCCGGATGCGCTTCAACGAGGAGGAGATCGGTCTGTGGCTGTTCTCGTCGGAAGGTGATCCGGATCGCGTGGCGGCCCACGACGCGACGATGGCGCGCCTTGCCGGATCGGACTGGTTCGCGCGCGAGATCATCCTGCACGCGGGCCGGACGCTGCGCCGTCTCGACGTGACCGCCCGGAGCCTGTTCGCGCTCGTCGAGCCGGGGTCCTGCTTCGTGGGGTCCGTTCTTGAGATCGCCCTGGCGTGCGACCGATCCTACGCCCTCGACGACGAGGCCAGGCCGGTCACACTCGGTCTGTCGCCGCTCAACTTCGGAGCGCTGCCGATGAGTCACGGCCCGACGCGGCTCGAGACGCGCCTGCCGCACCGCGCCGAGGCGCTGCATCAGTTCCTGAAGGCCGTCGAGGCGGGCGCGCCCCCGCGGTTCGACGCGCGCGCCGCCGCCGAGGCGGGGATCGTGACCGTCGCCGCCGACGACATCGACTTTCCCGACGAGGTGCGTGTGGCGATCGAAGAGCGCACGTCGCTGTCGCCCGACGCCCTGACCGGGATGGAGGCGTCGCTGCGCTTCCCGGGCGCCGAGGCGATGCCCACCAAGATCTTCGGCCGCCTCTCCGCCTGGCAGAACTGGATCTTCCAGAGGCCGAACGCCACCGGCGACCACGGCGCCCTGAAGTGCTACGGGAAGCCTTCGCGCCCCGTCTTCGACTGGAGGAGGACTTAGGAGCCTGTCCGAGTCATGGCATGGGCCGCGCACATGGGGCTTGCGAGT
>JBGPED010000285.1:0-3569 GCA_041482595.1 Acidobacteriota bacterium | reverse complement strand
GGCGTAATCGCCGGCGACCGTCTCGGTCTGCCCGAAGGAATGGTGCTCGCTCAGGTAGCCGTGCCCGCCCCTCTTCCCGGGGATGGCGATGCCGATGGAAGAGGCGCACAGACGGTGCGGCTCGTTGGTCTCGGCCTGGCTCATGACGCAGAAGACCACCTCGCCGGCCCGGAGGTACTTGAGCCCCTCCTTCTTGGAGATGATCTTGCAGCCGGGAGGGAAGATGCTGCTGACACGGACGATGTTGAAATGCGCGATGCCGGCGTCCCGCAGCGCCATCTCGAACGAGTTCAGCTTTTCCCGGTGCCGGCCGACACCCTTGGTGAGGAACATCTTCTTCGACACGAACATCGCGACCCTCGCGCAGACGATCGGTTGGAGTTCGGGCAGTCCGCGGCGATTTATAGCACAAAGCACCGGCGGCCGATCAGGGAGATTCCTTGAGGACCTGCAGGACGGCGCGGCGCAGGGCGTCGTACGCGATCGTCTCCGCCCCCGGCGCCGGCGTGCGGCCGTCCACATCGACGGCCTGCACGCTCTCGCCGCTCACCAGGAAGACCCCGCGCCCCCGCCCCGCGGCGGACGTCAGCCCCGCCTTGCTCTCCGGCCGGAGGAAGACGAGGTACTCGGTGCCGGGCGCGAACACCGTCAGACCGGCGATCCGTCCCAGATCGCTGACGCCCCGCTCCGGCGTCCCGGCCTGGCGGAAGGTGAGTCGCTTCGGCCCGTCCCCCTTGAGGTATTCGCTCACCTCGAACGTGTAGGCCGTCGCCGCCAGGGGCCGCCCCTTGAAGTCGACCGTCCCGGGCCGGGCGTCGACGCAGCGTCCCCTGAACACGCGCAAAGCACTCCGGGTCAATTCGGCGGTCGAGAACGAGGCGCCGAGCACGATCGGAACGACGGCCAGGAGGAGGGAGAGCCGCAAGGCGCTCCGGGCGAGGGGAGGACGGCAAGCGCGCATGCTGGAAGCTAGGGTCCGGCGCGCGGGCCTGTCAACCGTGGCGATCGGGCCGACGGTCAGACGGGTACTTGACAGGCCGCCGCGCGGCAGGCTAGCGTCAGACTTCTTCAACCAGCGAGGGATCCCATGACTGCCAGCAAGCAGACCTATGAAGGTTCGTGCCAGTGCGGCCGCGTCCGCTACAGGGTCGAAGGCCCGCTGAGCAACATGTCGAACTGCCACTGCACCGACTGCCGCAAGAACAGCGGCGCAGCCTTCGTGACCTACGTCGAGGCCCCGAAGCGCGCCTTCGGATACGTCAAGGGCGCCGACCTGATCCAGACCCACCAGGCCGAATCGGGCACCAAGCGGGCCTTCTGCCGCCAGTGCGGCTCGACCCTCAACTGCTTCGTGGACGGTGACGACCTCATCGAGATCGCCGCCGCGACCCTCGACACGCCGATCGACCTGCGCCCCGAGTATCACATCTACGTGCGCAGCAAGGTCTCCTGGTACGACATCAAGGACGGCAAGCCGCAGCACCAGACGACCAGCGGGAAGTAGACGTCTTACTTCTTCGCATACTTGACGCCGCAGCCGAACGCCTTGGTCTCGGCGACCTTCACCGGCTGGTCGCTGGTCAGCGCCTCGAGGGCCGCGGCGAAGTCGTGGGTCGTGACCTTGTCCTGCTCGAGCGAGTCATCGACGCGACCGCGGTAGACGAGCTTGCCGGACGCATCCAGCAGAAAGATGTGCGGGGTGACCTTGGCACCGTAGGCGGTGGCGATCGCCTGCGTCTCGTCAAGGACGTAGGGGTAGGGGAGGTTCTTGTCCTGAGCCCTCTTCGCCATGAACTCGAAGCCGTCGCCGGGGACGATCTTCGGATCGTTCGCGTTGATGGCGATGAAGCCGATCCCCTTCGGCTGGTACTCCTTCGCGAGCGCGATGAGGCGATCTTCGTAACCCTTCGCGTACGGGCACTCGTTGCAGGTGAAGACGACGGCCGTGCCCTTCTCCCTCTTGACGCTGTCGAGGGAGTGCATCTTGCCGTCGGTCCCCTTCAGGTTGAAGCCGGCGCCCTGCGCGCCGATCGCCAGCTCGTCGGCGGCCCGGGCGGCGGGTGCTGCGTGGAAGGCGAGGACGATGACGGCGGCGGACAGGGCCGCGACGGCGGTGACGTTCAGGACCTGGCGACGGTGCATGGAGCCTCCTTCAGGGTTCAAGTCTTCAGCAGGGGAGCGACATTCTAATGCAGGACCGGCCGCGCGGCTACAGCCGGAGCCGCCGCAGCCGCAGGGCGTTGCCGATCACGGTCACGGACGAAAAGCTCATGGTGGCACCGGCGAGCATCGGGCTCAGCAGGACGCCGGCGATGGGATAGAGAATCCCCGCCGCGATCGGCACGCACAGGACGTTGTAGACGAAGGCGAAGAACAGGTTCTGGCGGATGTTGCGCAGCGTCGCGCGGCCCAGGCGCAGGGCGCGCACGATGCCGCGCAAGTCGCCTTTCACCAGGACGATCCCGGCGCTCTCCATCGCCACGTCGGTGCCGGTCCCCATGGCGATGCCGACGTCGGCCTGCGCCAGGGCCGGGGCGTCGTTCACGCCGTCGCCGGCCATCGCCACGACCCGTCCCTCCGACTGCAGTCTCTTCACGATCTCCGCCTTCTGCGCGGGCAGGACCTCCGGGTGCACCTCCTTGATTCCGAGGCGGCGGGCCACCGCCTCGGCGGTCGCCCGGTGGTCCCCGGTCACCATGACGACACGCACGCCGCTCTCGCGCAGGTCGCGCAAAGCCTCCGGTGTCGTCGACCGGATCGGGTCCGACACTCCGACAAGACCCGCGAGACGTCCGTCCACCGCCAGGAACGCGACCGTCTGCCCTTCCAGGCGCCAGGCATCGGCGCGCCGCGAGAGATCGCCTCCGCCGGCGGGTCCGGCGTCGTCCGCGGCGCGTGCGCCGATTCGATCCATGAGCTGACGGTTGCCGAGAGCCACGGTCCGGCCGCCGACCATCCCCACGACACCGGCGCCGGGCACCGACTCGAAGCCGGTCACCTCCCGAGGTGTGATCCCGCGCTCGCTCGCGCCGGCGAGGATCGCCGCGGCCAGGGGATGCTCGCTGGCCCGCTCCAGGGAAGCGGCGAGGCGGAGCAGATCGTCTTCCGTGAACCTCGGCGCCGCCGCAACACCGGCGAGGCGGGGCCTGCCCTCGGTGAGTGTGCCGGTCTTGTCCACGACGAGGGTGTCCACCTTCTCCAGCCGCTCCAGCGTCTCGGCGTCGCGGACGAGAATGCCGGCGCCGGCGCCCCGCCCGGTCGCGACCATGATCGACATCGGTGTCGCCAGCCCCAGGGCGCACGGGCAGGCGATGATCAGCACCGACACCGCGGCCACGATGGCGTGCGCGAGGCGCGGCTCGGGTCCGAAGAAGGTCCAGCCGAAGAACGCGAGCGCCGCGACGACCATCACGGCCGGCACGAACCACGACGACACGACGTCCGCCAGGCGCTGGATGGGGGCGCGGCTGCGCTGCGCCTCCGCGACCAGGCGCACGATCTGCGCTAGAAGCGTGTCCGCGCCGACTCGCTCGGCGCGCATCACCAGCGTGCCGGTGCCGTTGAGCGTG
>JBGPED010000284.1:0-3580 GCA_041482595.1 Acidobacteriota bacterium | reverse complement strand
GTCTCGGGGGCCCGCCTGAACGGAGTCGCGTCCTTTCTCAGGGTGAGCCATTACAGCGCCGTCGCCCAGGCGGAGCCCTATCGCCTGTTCGCGTGCGTGCAACCTCCCGCCTCCTTCGCCACCCCGGAGGTCGAGCCGAACAACAGCATCGCCTCGGCCACCGGCGGCGCCAACGAGTACTGCTCCGGTGCATTGTCGGGCGCGGGCGACGTGGATATTTTCTCGCTCTCCGCCGTCGCCGGTGAGCTGATCCAGATTGGCCTCGACCTGGATCCGTTGCGGGACAACACCCCGTTCAACGGGTCGCTGGCGCTCCTGGATGCCGCGGGGACGACGCTCCTCCTCGTGAACGACCCTGCCTTGAGCTCCTCGAATGTCGCGGGGACCGGCAGCCTGACCGCGACCACCCCCGGTGCTCCCGGGGAGGCGATGACGTACCGGGTGCGGAGCACGGGAATCTACTACGCGAAAGTGGCCTGGTCCGCGGGAACGCCCGGGGATTACCTTCTTTCCGTTTCCCACGGGTGCCGCGTGGGCCCCGCGACCGATGTCTCGGTGAGCCAGACCGACGCGCCCGACCCCGCCCCGCCCGGAGGCAACGTGACCTACTCGATCGTCGTCCGCAATCTCGGTGCGTCACCCGCCTCGATCGTGAGGCTTCAGGATGATTTGCCCGCGGACGCTGTCCTCGTCTCGGCGCTCGCCAGCCAGGGAGTCTGCGCCGGATCCGGGTCCGTGGTGTGCCACCTCGGAAACCTGGAGGCCGGCGCCGCGGCCACCGTGAGCGTCGCGGTCAAGGCGCCGGCCGCGCCCGGCCGGATGACGAACGCCGTCCGGATCTCCACGGCGGTGATCGATGCCTCTCCCGGGAACGACGCCTCCGCGGAGACGACCACGGTGGGAGCGGCGGACGGCGACGGCGACGGCGTCCCGGATGCCGCGGATTGCGCGCCCGCGGACCCGGCGGCCTGGGCGGTGCCGGGAGAGGCGATCGGACCGGTCTTCCCGTTTCCGGCCGACACCACCCGGCTGGAGTGGTCTGCGCCGTCCGCACCGGGGGGAACGGTGGTTCGCTTCGACCTCCTCCGGAGCACGACGGCGGGCAACTTCCAGACGCCCACCTGTCTCGCCACGGACACCGCCGCCACGTCCGGCACCGATCCCGGCGTTCCCGGTGCCATCTTCTATTATCTGGTGCGCTCCGAGAATGTCTGTGGAAGCAACCTGGGAGCGAGGTCCGACGGCACTCCGCGGACCGCCGGATCGTGCCCCTGACCGTGGTCCCTCCGCCACCGGAATCGATTTCCAACCGGCCTCCGAGGAGCCGCATCCGCTCGAACCGTTCAGGATACCGTCAAGAAGATCACCATCTTCCGCCTTGTAACTGGGGCCCGGTCGCTGTAGATTAAGGCCTTCCCGCTCAAGGAATTAAGATGAGTGTGTCAAAACCGTCGAACCTTCCCCCCGATCTGGACCAGTCGCTGTGGACCCGTCTCGTCCAGTCGACCTCGGAAGAGGAGTTCTGCCAGACTTGGCTGCGCATCCAGTCGCGCATGATCCAGGGGGTGTCCGCCGGCCTGGTGGCCGTGGCGCGCCCCGGGACGTCCGCGTTCGCCCCGGTGGCGGTGTGGCCCCGGGACTCCGCGGACGCGGGTGCTTTGACCGGAGTCATCGAGCGCGTGCTGCAGGAGCGCAAGGGTGTTGTCACCCGGACGGACGGCGACGGCCCTCCGGATGAGCAGCGCGTTCAGCTCGCCTATCCCGTGTGGGTCGGCAAGGACCTGCGTGGCGCCGCGGCGCTGCAGATCACGCCGAGACCGGCCCTCGAGCTCCAGTCGGCCATGCGCCAGCTGCAGTGGGGGATCGCCTGGCTGCAGAACTGGTTCCTGCGCGGCGCACCCGCGACGGACGGCCAGCAGTCCCAGCGCGTCTCCACGGTCATGGACCTGGTAGCACTGGCGCTGCAGGAGGAGCGCTTCCTGTCGGCCGCCACCGCCCTCGTCACCGAGCTGGCGACGCGCCTGCGGTGCGACCGGGTGACCCTCGGGTTCATGGAAGGGCGGCACGTGAAGATCCGCGCCCTGTCCCACAGCGCCCAGTTCGGAAAGAACATGAACCTGATGCGCGCCATCAGCGGCGCCATGGGGGAAGGCGTCGATCAGGAGGACATCCTCATCTACCCCGAGCCGGACCAGGGAAGCTCGCGCGTCCTGCACGCCCACGAGCAGCTGGCGCGCAGCCACGGCGACCGAGCCATCTGCACCGTCCCCTTCACGCGTCCGGACGGGCGGGCGTTCGGCGCCCTGACGCTGGAGCGCTCGGCTGCGGAATTCTTCGACCAGGAGACCGTGGACCTGTGCGACAGCGTGGCGGCGCTCGCCGGTCCGATCCTGGACGAGAAGCGCCGGAACGATCGGTTCCTCGTTCTCAAGGCGTGGGACAGCCTCAAGACCCAGGTGCAGAGGCTCGTAGGGCCGCGCCACGCGATCCACAAGGTCGCCGCCATCGGTCTTCTGGCCCTCGTGGCCTTCTTCACGTTCGCGACAGGCCGTTACCGGGTGACCGCCAAGACCGCGCTGCAGGGTGAAATCCAGCGTGTCGTCGCGGCCCCCTTCCGCGGGTTCATCGCCGAGGCCAGCGTAAGGAGCGGGGACATCGTGAAGAAGGACCAGCCGATGTGCGCCCTGGACGATCGCGACCTGCGCGTCGATCGCGCCAAGGTCGCAAGCGAGCGGGAGGAGCAGCTGCTGGAGCACCGCAAGGCCATGGCCGCGAGGGACGTGGCGGCCATGAACGTCCTGACCAAGAAGGTCCAGCAGGCCGACGCGCAGATCGAGCTGCTCGACGAGGAGATCTCCCGGACCCGGATCGCCGCCCCCTTCGACGGAATCGTCGTGAGCGGAGATCTGAGCCAGGCGCTGGGGGCGCCTGTGGACGCGGGGCAGGTGCTGTTCCAGGTGGCGCCTCTGGACTCGTACCGCGTCGTGCTGAAGGTCGACGAGAGCGACATCCGGCAGATCGTCGTGGGGCAGACGGGGGAGCTCGTGCTCACGGCGCTGCCGCACGACAATCTGCCGATCAGGGTCTCCAAGATCACCCCGGTCTCCGTGAGCGAGGAGGGGCGCAACTATTTCGAGGTGGAGGCCGAGCTCGCCCAGGCGAAGAGCCGGCTGCGCCCCGGCATGGAAGGGTTCGGCAAGATCGATGTCGACCGGCGCAGGCTCATCTGGATCTGGACCCACCGTCTGGCCGACTGGGTGCGGCTGCGCGTCTGGTCGTGGGTGCCGTAGCCGATGGAATCGGTCTTCAGTCCCTCTTGGTACCGCGTCGCCGACCTGAAGCCCCGGCTGCGCGGCCACGCCCACATCCGCAGGCACGACTACCGGGGCGAGGTGTGGTACGTGCTTCAGGATCACTCCAGCGGCCGCTATTACCGCTTCACGCCCGAGGTCTACCAGGTGATCGGCCAGATGGACGGCGTGCGCTCGGTCCAGGAGCTGTGGGAGAACGCGGCCGGCCGCCTGGGTGACGACGCGCCCACGCAGGGAGAGATGATCCAGCTGCTCAGCAACCTGCACAG
>JBGPED010000283.1:0-3596 GCA_041482595.1 Acidobacteriota bacterium | reverse complement strand
CTGGAACCGGCCCGGAGGCGGCACGTCGAACATCAGAATGTCCTTGTCCTTCGACCAGACCTCCGACAAAGCGCGCAGGTCCTTGCCGTTGATGGCCGCCACCTCCCGGTTCACGAGGGAACGGATCGCGTCGGCGTCGGCCCGCGCATCGCCGCAGCCCAGGAGCGCGCCCGGCAGTGCGGCCGTTCCGAGCAGCAGGCACAGCGCCAACACCGGCGGAGCGGAACGACCTGCGCGGGACGGAACGGGGGGTTCGAGGCGGGCGGTCATTTCGGGGCGGTACTCTAGACCACGCTCCGGGCGGAGTCAATCAGCGGGCCTTGGGGTAAGATGTCCCCGGGTGCCGCATGATTTTCACCTACTACGACGAACGTCTCAACACCGTTCCGTTCCTGTGCGTGGACGGTGTTGTCGAGGGGGGGCTGAACGTCAGTCACTGGCCCGGCAACCGCACTCCCGCGCACCTGAAGGCCGACACCTCCACCGAAATGGCGCTGAAGCTGGCGCGCGATCCCGGCCGCGCGTCCTGGCTCAAGGGCGTGTCGATCGTCACCAACAACCACTTCGACACCGACGGCCTGCTGTCGGTCTTCGCGGTCCTGCGGCCGGAGGAGGCGCTCCGGCACGAGAAGGCGTTGATCCAGGCGGCGCGCACCGGCGACTTCGGGGAATGGACCACGCCGGAGGCGCTCAAGTTCGACGCCGTGGTCACCGCGTACGACGATGAAAGGCGCTCGCCGATCGCCTCCGAGATCCGCGGCAGGCCGGAGCACGAGCGCTACCAGATCATCCATGACCGCCTTCTGTCGGCGCTCCCGGAGCTCCTGACCGGAGCCGCCGCCCACAAGGAGCTGTGGTCCTCCCGCCTGCAGGCCTACATGCGCTCGATGATGCGCATGAAGGACGTGGCGCGCGTCCGCGAGCACGATGCGGCGCGCCTGACGGTCATCGAGACCGGCGAGCCTCTGGACGAAATGGCCCGCTTCAACGTGGCCCGGCACCACCGCGTTCTGACCGCCACCCGCACGGCCGACGGCTTCGTGTACGAGATGGCGTTCCAGATCTTTTCCTGGTTCGAGACCGTCACGCCGCCGCGCGGCAGCCGGTTCGACCTGACCGACACAGGCCGTCAGCTCGACCGGATGGAGACCGGGGGCGGCGGTTGCTGGACCTACACCGGCGACGACTCGCTCGAGTCGCGCCTGTACCGCACAGCACCGGACGGGAGCCCGGTGGCAAGCACCCTGCCTCTCGAAACGGTCGAGTCGCACCTCCTCCGGATCTTCGAGCACCATCCCTAGGAGCGTGTCCGCGCATCGAGCCGCGGCACGTTTGTTGCTTATTGATCTAGGTGAGAGCTTTGGGCCGAAAAATGTTCGCGCCCGGAGGTCGACTCACATGACGATTCCCCGACACATCACTGAGTTCCTCGATTCGCAGCATGTCCCCTACCTGCACGGGACGCACAAGAAAGAGTTCACCGCCCAGGAGATCGCGCACGCGGCCCACGTCAGCGGCAAGGTCCTGGCCAAGGCGATCATGGTCAAGGCAGGCGGCCGGCTCATCATGGCGGTCCTGCCGGCCAGCCATCACATCAGCCTGTCGGCGCTGGGGCGGCTCCTCGACACCCAGTCGGTGCGCCTGGCGACGGAAGAGGAGTTCAAGAGCCTGTTCCCGGACTGCGAAGTCGGCGCCATGCCGCCGCTCGGGAACCTCTACCACCTGGACGTCTGGTTCGACGTCGCGCTCCGCCAGCATCCGGTCATCGTGTTCAACGCCGGCACGCACACCGACACGCTGCAGATGAACCTGGCCGACGTCGAGCGGATCGTCCAGCCGCAGGTGGGGAAATTCGCCTGGCTTCTCCAGTAGGCCGAAGGCCTCGGGAGGGCGTCGGCGCGGGTCGGGCCGCAGAGATCGCTCGAGGGACGTCCGTGAGGGTCCTTGATCTTCCCGAGGGTTCGGGGAAGGAAGGAGGCCGGGAAGAAAGCCGCAAGGCAGCTTGAACTCCGGGCGTCCCGCACGCGAGATGGGGCGGAGACCGCGGCACCCTCGCCGTCTTCGCCCCGAACTTTTTGCGGCCCCGCCGCGCAGAGATTGCCTCGCGTGCGGAGACCCCCGCGGGCGCTGGGAGTGGCCGTTTCACCGCACCCGGGCCCGCTCCCTCTCCTCCTCCAGACGGCCCAGGTTGGCGCGCGCCGGCTCGAAGCCGGGATCGGTCTGCAGGGCCAGCCGTCAAAGAGGCGGACAAGAGCCCCCAACCTATAACCACAGTAGAGTCCAGTGACGCGGCTATCACCGTCACCGATAACGCAGGTGGAGCTTCGGTGATCATGACTGAGCCAGTGAAAGACCTCAAGGTCGCCGCTAAAAAATAATGGAGAAGGCAGGGAAGGACGTTCAGACGACCAACGGTACAGCCGACGCAAAGGTCAATTCTCAGACCGAAAAAATCCGGGTTCAGTTTGAGGTCGAACAAACCGGGCCGTACATCACACTCTACAATCCCTCCGAGGAGACGGGCGTGCTCATTGGAGTCAAGGAAACTGGACCCATGCTGAAGCTTTACTCAAAAGATGGAAAAGTCCGTTTCTCTGCGCCGTAGCTGCTTTAAGGTTCGCAGCCGTCCGCGCCCGCTAATCGCATCTTAGGCCGACGCCGTCCTCCGCTCTTACTGTCGCTGCGGCCTGCCCCCCGGCGGGCCGCCGGGTGGCTCGGCACTGGCGCGTCGCGGCGCGCCGCGCTCTCGCCCACGGCCTACGGTCTCTGAGGCTCACCTCCCATTTCGCGCAGGGCCGTATCGAATGAAGTGAGCCCCGGGTTCAAGGAGCGGCCCTTGAGCAGGGTCTGGCGGGCGAGCTCGGTCTCGCCGTCACTGCGCAGCAATCGCGCCAGCGAGAGCCACGCCTCCACGAGGGAAGGGTCGGCCTCGACGGCGAGGCGGTATTCGGCGAGAGCCGCGTCGATGGCGCCTCGAAAGCGATGGATGTCCGCCAGCGCAGCATGGCCGTAGCCGAGACCCGGAGATATCCGCGTTGCCTGCCGCAGGCTCTGCTCGGCGTCCGAGTATCTTCCGAGGCGCGCCTGGACTACGCCCAGATCGGTCCACGCGCTCGCCTGATCGGGATGGATGGCCAGGACGGCGCGGTATTCGGCGATCGCCTTTTCCGGATCTCCCCGCTCCAGGAAGGCCTGGGCGAGCATCCAGTGGTCGCGGCCCAAATCGAAGTGCGCCAGGGGCAGGCTGACCAGGCCGGCAAGCACGACGATGCCGGCGGCGAGAAGCGCTGCCCGGTGAAAGCGACGCGCCCGGAGGGTCTCCCCGAAGGTGACCATCCCGTCCGCGGCAAACATCACGAGAATCGGCACGATCGGGAGGCGGAATCTGTCGCACACGAAGAACGGAAGGAGGCTGAGGGCATAGAGGACGAGGGAGCCGACCAGGAGAAGCGGCCCTCTGCCGCCACGCAGGGACATCAGCGCGGCCAGCAGTCCGAAGGGACCAACCAGCCAGAAGCCGGCCGGGAACAGCCGGAGCGCTGAAAACTGGGCGCGGTAGAAATCGAAGCTCATGACGTTGGGGATCTCCTGCCGGT
>JBGPED010000282.1:0-3599 GCA_041482595.1 Acidobacteriota bacterium | reverse complement strand
TCGAGCAGGAGTTTCTCGGTGAACGGATCGCCCACCTGCACCGTCGGCCGCTTCGACTCGGACGTGGCGTCGAATTCCGACGAGGCCAGGAGCGACGCGCCGTGGATGCCGTCGCGCCCTGTCTTCGACCCGACGTAGATCACCGGATTGCCGGGCCCCGACGCGGTCCCCTTGTGGATCTTCTCCAGCCGCGCGATCCCGAGGCTGAAGACGTTGACCAGGATGTTGCCGTTGTAGGAGGGGTGGAAGTAGATCTCCCCGCCGACGGTCGGCACGCCGATGCTGTTGCCGTACCCTGCGATGCCGGAGACGACCCCGCCCACGAGGTAGCGCATGCGCGGCTCTTCGAGCGACCCGAAGCGCAGCGAGTTCAGCGAGGCGATGGGGCGCGCCCCCATCGTGAAGATGTCGCGCAGGATGCCGCCGACCCCCGTGGCCGCCCCCTGGTACGGCTCGACGTAGGAGGGATGGTTGTGGCTCTCCATCTTGAAGACCGCGGCGATTCCCTCGCCGATCTCGACGATCCCGGCGTTCTCGCCGGGCCCCTGCACCAGCCGCGGCCCCTCGGTCGGAAGTCGCTTCAGGTGTACACGGCTGCTCTTGTAGGAACAGTGCTCGGACCACATCACGGAGAAGATCCCCAGCTCCGTGTAGGTCGGAGGACGGCCGAGCGCTTTGACCGCGAGGTCGTATTCCTCGGCGGTCATGCCGTGCTGCAGGGCCAGCTCGCGTGTAACTTGAGGCTCCATCTCACCCCTTGCGCGAGCCGAACAGCCTGGCGTCACGGTCGGCCCGCGTCTTCTTCTCGGCCTTGTCGATGCAGCAGTTCTTGAACTTCTCGCCGCTTTTGCAGGGACACGGGTCGTTTCGCCCCACCTTCGAGTAGTCGACTTGAGATCCTCCCTGCAGCAGCTTCTTCAAAACCTTGAAGACCATGTCTCCCTCGTGGCCTGGCCGCCGCCGCCCTAGATCCGGTTGCGGCGCGCCAGCTCCCAGGTGTAAACGATCGAATCGAAGATGCGCCGCCCCTGGGCGTTCCCCAGGACGTCCTCGGCGCAGCGGTCGGGATGGGGCATCATCCCGAGCACATTCCCCCTGGCGTTGCAGATCCCGGCGATGGCGCGCAAGGAACCGTTCGGGTTCGAGCCGGCCGTCACCTGCCCGCCCTCGTCGCAGTAGCGGAACACCACCTGCCGTTTCTCCTCCAGCTCCTTCAGGACCTCCTCCGGCGCGAAGTAGCAGCCGTCGCCGTGACCGATCGGGATCTTGAGGATGGTCCCCTGCTTGATGCGCGAGGTGTACGCCGTGTCCTGGCGCTCCACCCGCAGATGCACGTCCCGGCAGATGTACTTCAGGCCGGCGTTGCGCACCAGCGCCCCCGGCAGGAGACCCGCCTCGGTCAGCACCTGGAAACCGTTGCAGATGCCGAACACGAGCCCGCCGCGCGCCGCGAACGCCTCCACCGACTTCATGATCGGCGAGAACCGCGCGATGGCGCCGGCGCGCAGGTAGTCGCCGTGGGCAAACCCTCCCGGCAGCACGACGCAGTCAACGCCGGCGAAGGAGGTGTCCTTGTGCCACAGGAAGGCCGCTTCGTGGCCGAGGACATGCTTGGCCACGTGGTAGACATCGTGGTCGCAGTTGGAGCCCGGGAAGACAACGATGCCGAACTTCACCCGGTCCCCTCACTCCTCATAGATCTCGAAGCGGTAGTCCTCGATCACGGTGTTCGCGAGGAGTTTTTCGCACATCGACTTGAGGCGCTGTTCCGCCTCCCGGCGCGGCAGCCCTCCGAGGGTGACGTCCATGTACTTGCCGACCCGCACGTCGGTGACTTCCCGGTAACCGAGCTGGTGCAGCGACGCGCACACCGTCTTGCCCTGGGGATCGAGCACGCCCCGCTTGAGTGTGACAAAGACGCGAGCTTTCAAGAATGAGCCTCCGGGCTGCGGAAACGTCAGAAAGAATAGCACAAGCCGCGAGCCCGCTGCCACGCGCCCGGGAGGCACTCTCACCGTGGGAGGCGGAGCCCACAGGGGTGCGGCACATGTTCGCTCGCGCGGGACGGCGGGTGCCACAGTC
This sequence comes from Acidobacteriota bacterium, assembly GCA_041482595.1. Lineage (GTDB taxonomy): Bacteria > Acidobacteriota > Polarisedimenticolia > Gp22-AA2 > Gp22-AA2 > Gp22-AA3. Next base: position 1,517 of record JBGPED010000282.1, on the reverse strand, counting down.
GCGCGCATGGCGCGGCTCAAAATCGCCACACCCCTGTGGGCTCCGCCTCCCACCCCGAGTTTGGCCCCGCACAGCGGGTCCAGGTCGGAGATTCCGATGCGGACCCCGCGTGACGATCGCGAAAGAGGAGGACGGCGGCGAACCTGGCCGTGTCGCCGCGGGCGAAGCCTCGGCGGGAGCCGGGCCGCACCGCGTTGCGGCCCGGCTCCCGCGGCGAGCGTGGCTACACCGGCCCGGCGTTCACGGCCAGTTGAGACCCGCGGTCTGGTTTTCAGGAGGGTCGATCGCGGCGAGGATCCCGCCGCGGAAGGTCAGCAGCGCCCGGATCTTCGTCGCGAGAAATTCCTCGAAGGTGCGGGCGCGGGTGCCGCGCTCGCGGGACTCGGTGAAGAGACGCAGCTCGGACGAGCGAGGCCGGCGGCCGACCTTCCAGACCACGGCCCCCGCGTCCCCCGGCACCGCCTCGCGGGCCAGGACGACGCGGCCGATCGCCTCCTCCGCCTGGTCTCCCGTCATGCCGACGAACGGCCATCCGAGGAAAATCTGCCCGGCCTGCTCCGGGGTGAGCGCGGGCCAGCGCTCGCGCACGAGCCGGGCCCCTTCGGCGCGCGCCTTCTCCCAGGCGGCCGCCGGAACGAAGTCGCGCGCGATCTGCTCCGGCGTGGCGGTGTAGCGCGGCACCCTGCGCACGCCGTAGGCCCGCAGGAGGCCGGCATCGCCGTCGGAAGGGACGAGAATCGCCCGGTCGGGGCCCCGATCGACCAGGACGACCGCCTGCCCGCGCGGCAGATCGACGCTCAGATTACCGCCGCCGCGCGTTCTGACCACCGTGGGGTTGAGGACGTACAGCACCCGGCCCGGGCGATTGTCCTCGACGGTGCCGGCGTTCTCCGCGGGCACGCCCCATGCTCTGGCCGTAAAGAGAAGGACGAGGGGAACGGCCCCGAGGGCCCGCCGGGCCGCGGCGAATCTCACGCCCGCCCGAACGTCCGCTTGAACAGGTCGCCGACGTGGCGCAGGTGGTGCTGGACGTCGAAGCAACGATCGATCTCCTGCGCGGAAAGACGGGAGGTGATGTTCGTGTCCTTGAGGAGGAGCGCCTTGAAATCGCCCTGGCCGGCCTGCGCGTCCATGGCCGCCTTCTGCACCCATCCGTAGGCCTCGTCGCGCGCCACTCCCTTCTTGGCCAGCTCCAGGAGGATCGTCCCGGAGAAAATCAGGCCGCCGCTCCTTTCCAGGTTGCGCCGCATCGCGTCGGGGTGCACGACCATGCCCGAGACGATCCGCGTGAAGCGGTGGATCATGTAGTCGAGCAGGATGGTCGCGTCGGGCAGGATGACTCTCTCGGCCGAGGAGTGGGAGATGTCCCGCTCGTGCCACAGCGGGATGTTCTCGAGCGCGACTTGCAGGTAGCCCCGGATGAGCCGCGCCTGGCCGCTCATCTGCTCGGACCCGATCGGGTTCTTCTTGTGCGGCATCGCCGACGATCCCTTCTGGCCGGCGCCGAACGGCTCCTC
>JBGPED010000281.1:0-3606 GCA_041482595.1 Acidobacteriota bacterium | reverse complement strand
GTCGACTACCACCCGCAGCTGGCCCTGGCGTTCCTGCAGATCATGGGGGCGTACCCGCCCGGCACGCGCGTGCGCATGGACACCGGCGAGGAGGCGGTGGTGGTGCGCGTGAATCCGGCCAACCCCTACCGGCCGGTGGTGCGCATGCTGCGCGACAGCACCGGCGGCCTGCTGCAGCGTCTGGAGATCGTGGACCTGATGGAGAAGGAGCGCGTGGGCGGACGCTTCGCGCGGAACGTCCTGTCTTCGATCAGGACGCAGGCGCCGCCCCGCCCGCCGGCGGCGGCGCCGACGGGCTCGCCGGGCGCCGGCGTCTGAGGACCGCCTAGCCGGAGGACGGGTCGCGCTGGCGCTCGTGCCGCGGCGCTGCCGTGGCGATGCCGTGGCTGATGGCGTAGCACGTGAGCCCCGCGACGTTGTGGATCTCGAGCTTCTCCATGATGCGTGTGCGGTGGTTCTCGATCGTCTTGACCGACAGCACCAGAAGCCCCGCGATCTCCTTGTTGGTGTGCCCCTCGGCGATGAGCTGCAGGATCTCGCGCTCGCGCGGGGTGAGGACCTCCAGCATCCCGGTGCGGGTGCTCGGGTGCGGCCTCTTGAGATAGCCGTCCACCACCTTGGTCGAGATGGAGGGGTGCAGGTAGGTGCCGCCCCCCACGACGGCGTGGATCGCCTCGACCAGGTCGGAGGAGACGGATTCTTTGAGAAGATACCCCCTCGCTCCCGCCTTCAGGAGGGAGTACACGTATTCCTCGCTGCTGTGCATCGTCAAGGCTACCACCCGGATCGCCGGGCACGCCTTGACGATGCGCGTCGTGGCCTCGAGCCCGTTCATGCGCGGCATGCTCACGTCCATGACCACGACGTCCGGCTGCAGCGTCAGGGCCTTGCGGACCGCCTCGCGCCCGTCGGCCGCCTCCCCGACCACCTCGATGTCGGCCTCGGCCTCGAGGATGGCCCGCAGCCCCTGCCGCACGATCGTGTGATCGTCCGCCACCAGCACGCGCGTCTTTCTTCCACGCCGCATGGTTCCGCGAGTCATGGGAACCCTCCCCCGTACGCCCGGTCCCGGCCCGGATGGTTCGAACGAGCCCGCCCCGCGGTCGTCGCGTGGATCGGGATCTCCGCGACCAGGCGCGTGCCCCGGCCCGGGCGCGACTGGATGCGCAAGGCCCCCCCGGCGCGCTCGATCCGCTCGCGCATGCCGATGAGACCCAGGCCCTGGTGGGACGTTCCCGCGTGCCTCAACCCGATCCCGTCGTCCGACACGATCGCCCGCAAGGTCCCGTTGACGCCGTTCAGACCGATCCGGACACGTTTGGCGCGGGCGTGGCGGGCGACGTTGGTCAGCGCCTCCTGGAAGAAACGGAACAGGAGCGTGTTGAGATCCTTGTCGATCGGCCCGCCGTTGCCGTTCGCCTGCAGATCGACGCCGACGCCGGTGCGCCGGGAGAACTTGTCCGAGTACCAGCGCAGGGCGGGCACGAGCCCCAGATCGTCCAGGATCGACGGGCGGAGGTCCATCGCTATGCGCCGCGTCTCGGCGATCGTTCGGAGCACGACGCTCTCGGTCTCCCGGATGGTGCGCCGCACCTCGGGCGCGCCGCCCCGTGTCAGGTTGCTCAGGAGCCCCAGGTTGATCCTGGTCGCGGTCATCGACTGGCCCAGCTCGTCGTGCAGCTCGCGGGCGATGCGGCGCCGGTCCTCCTCGAGCCGGCGCTCCAGGCTCTCCGACACGGCCCGCAGATCGGCCTGCTTACGGCTCAGCGCCTCGATGACGCGCGCTTTCCTGATCGCGTGGCCGATCTGGTCGGCCAGCGTGGCGTGGAGCCGGATGTCCTCCTCCCCGAAGGCCCGCGGCCGCGCGTCCTCCAGCCGCAGAGTCCCCAGGATCTTCCCCCTGCTCCGGATCGGGAGCACCAGGACCGCGCGCGCCTCCGGCCAGTAGGCGCAGAGGTACGGCGCCTCCCGCAGATCGCGGATCACGACGGGCCGGCCGGACCGCAGGGCGCGGGGGCTCAGCGTCGAGGCGCTCGGTCGGGCCGAGAACCGGTACCCCCGGGAATACTGCCCCGGCGGCCCCGCGATGGCGGCGACCTCCATCTCGCGCGCCCGTTCGTCCAGCAGCGCCACCACGACGCCCAGGACCTTCGTCACCTCCCGCGCCACGCGGGCCAAGCGCGGCAGCAGGACCGGCAAACTCTCCTCCGCGCTGATGGCGCGCCCCACCTGGCTGAGGAGGAGGAGCCCCGACTGGCGCCGCGCTTCGGATTCGCGCGCCAGCGACCCGCTCACGATCTCCGTGATGAGACCCGCCAGCGCGGTCGCCACCTCCAGATCGGTCGCGTCGAGGTCGAACGGCCGGCCTCCCCGATCCGCCAGCAGAAAACCGAGCGGCCGCCCCGGGCCGCGCAGCGGCGCCCCGAACAGGGAGGTCACACCGAGCCACCGCACGTGGCAGATGCGCCGCGGCGACGCGCCCCGCCCGCCGCCGACGTGCAGGACCGCCTGCCGGCGGCGCACCAGGCTCCGCCCGAAGGGACAGTCCCGCAGCCGCTCCCCCGGCGGGTCGAGCGGCGCCACGCGCACGCGCCCGTAGGACGCCAGCCGGCGCAGGCGCCGGCGGCGTCGGTCGAGAAGGGTGATCTCGGCCCGCCGGAACCCCATCGCGCGCGCGAACTCGCGCAGCGCGCGGGAAGCGATCTCCGCGGGCCTGCCTTGTGCTGCGCTGAGCAGGGAGATGCGGTAGAAGGAGCGCATGAGCCTTAAATCGTGATTGCGGCGCGCGGCCTGGAACAGAGTCCTGCTCCGCCCCACGGACCCCGGAGAGTTGTCGTCTCGGGCGATGGATTGCTTCATCGGCAAACAGACGAGTTGTAAGGTGTGACCGACGGTCGAGTTATTGTGGCCGCAGGCAGAGCATGTGTCAACAGGATTCGCGGGCGAGACGGGCGAAGACCGCCGCGATGCGCGCCGCCGCCCGGCCGTCCCAGAGCGGGATAGGCCGCGGTCGCTTAGCCTTTGCGCGCAGGATTCGCTGCACTGCGACGACGATTTTCCGCGTGTCGCTCCCCACCAGCAGGTTGGTCCCGCGGGTCAGCGTGATCGGACGCTCAGTATTCTTACGGAGCGTGAGGCACGGCACGCCGAGGATCGACGCCTCCTCCTGGATGCCGCCCGAGTCGGTCAGGACCAGGCGCGCCCGCTTCTGGAGGTGCAGGAAGTCGAGATAGCCGAGCGGCTCGATCAGGCGGAGGCCGCCCTCCCCGGCGCGCACGCCGAGCGCCCGCATCATCTTCACCGTGCGCGGGTGCACCGGGAAGACGATCGGGATGTCGCGCGCCACCGTCTCGAGCGCGGCGAAGATCCGCCGCAGCGCCGCCTCGTCGTCCACGTTCGACGGCCGGTGCAGCGTCAGGAGGGCGAAGGGGGGCGCGATCCCGAGCCTCCGCATCACGTCGGACGAGTCGGCCCGCGCCAGGAAGCGGCGCAGCGTGTCGATCATCACGTTGCCGACGCGGTGGATCTTGCGGCGCGCGACCCCCTCGCGGACCAGGTTGCGATCGGCGTCCGGACTCGTCGTGAACAGCAGGTCCGACAGGGAGT
>JBGPED010000280.1:0-3613 GCA_041482595.1 Acidobacteriota bacterium | reverse complement strand
TCGTCGTCCAGCGGCCGGACCTTCCCGGCGGCGTAGTCGAACATCACCTGCACGGTTCTTCCTTCGGCGACGACCCGTCCGTCGCGTTCATCGCGCAGAACGTATTCGAAGACAAACGACGTCCGCCCAAACGAGGCGACCCGGATCAGGCACACGAGCTGGTCGTCCATACGGGCGGGGCTGCGGAAGTCGCACTCGGCCCGCGCCACGACGTACGACATCTTCCGCGGCGAGCCCGCCGCGCCGAGTGCCTTTCCGTAGTGGGTCCGCGCCACCTCGAAATAAGTAAGGTAGACGGCGTTGTTGACGTGACCCATCATGTCGACGTCCTTGAAGCGGACCTCGATCGGCACGCGCAGCGTCGTCCCTCCCGCCGCTTTCTGGGTCACCACATCGCCGCCCCGCCGTCGATGTTGATCGCCTGCCCCGTGATGCCGGCGCCGGCGTCCGAGGCCAGGAAGAGGGCCAGTCGCGCCACCTCCTGCGGCGTGATGAAGCGGCCGAGAGGCACGCGCTCCTCCGCGCGCGCGCGGAACTCCGCCGGCGCGATGCCGTCCCGCAAAGCACCCTCCTCGATCCCGGCCCGGGCCATCTCCGTGTCGACCCAGCCCGGGCAGAGCGCGTTGACCGTGATTTTCCGCGGGGCGACTTCGAGCGCGAGGGCCCGTGTGAAGCCGACGACGCCGTGCTTGCTCGCGCAGTAGGCGGTGTACCCGGCGACGCCGAACTTGCCGAGGACCGACGACAGGTTGAGGACGCGGCCGCTGCCCCCCGACGGCATGTGGCGCAACGCATCGCGCGTGCAGTAATGGAGACCGGTGAGGTTGGTGGAGAGGATCTCCAGCCACTTCGCGTCGACCTTCTCGTCCAGGCCCGGCGCGTCGCCCGGTGCGATCGGCGTCATCCCGGAGGCGCCGGCGTTGTTGACCAGGATGTCAATCCGGTCCCACACCTCCACGACGTTGCCGATCATCACCTCCACCTCGTCCTTGTCGGTGACGTCGCAGCGGAACGGCACGATGCGGTGGTCCCCCGAGTTCAGCTCCATCGTGAAGGACTGGAGGACCTTGGTGTTGCGCGAGGCGACGGCGACCCGCGCCCCCTCCTTGTAGAACAGCTCGGCGATGGCCCGCCCGATGCCGCGGCCGCCTCCGGTCACCACCGCAACCCGCCCCTCCAGGAGCATCAGTCCCTCCTCTGTTGATTTGCGATCGGCCCGGGCGAGACCCCGGGTCGCACGCATTCCTGGAGGGCCTCGCGCCGCGCGGCCTCCTCCAGCGACTCGCCCCGATCGACGTAGCCGCCGGGGAACACCCACTTGCCGTAGGACGGCTCGATGGCGCGGCGCAGCATCACGATCTTCCCCCGGGCCAGGCAGATCGCCCCGACCGCCACCTTCGGGTCCAGGTCAAAGACGAACCTGCACGCGGCGCACACCAGCCGGGGCGGGTCGTGGCTGAAGACCACGCGCTCCTCGAGCCGGCCGCAGCAGTGCGTGGAGGGGCCGGCGCCGTCGTCGTGGACGAAATCGTCCGTCATGCCGTCCGCGCACCCTTGAACAGGAGGCTCTGCCGTTCGAACTTCAGACGATCCCCTTCCTTCCAGACCTTCAGGCCGCACAGGTCCCGATCGACGCAGGCCTCGAGCATGAGACGCGCCTGCTCCCGGCGATCGGGTGCCGGGTACGCCCGGTCGACCCACTCGTCGAAATCGATGACCCGAGTGATGGGGAGCTCCTCGAAGTCCGCGAGACCGGCCGCGGCCGCCATCGACTTGAGATCGCCGCGCGTGAGCGTGCGCGCGTGCGACACGTCGCGCAGCCTCTCGATGGTCTCGTGGTAGGCGCGCTTCGTCTCGTGGTCGGGCGCCCGCATGTCCTCCACGACGAGGCGACCGCCCGACCGCAGGACCCGGGTCATCTCCCGGATCGCGGCCGACGGGTCGGTGACGTGATGCAGCGAGTTGCGGCAGACCACCACGTCGAAGGACGACTCCCTGAACGGCAGCCGGCCGGTGTCTCCCTGCACGAAGCGTCCTCCGCGGGACGCCGCCTCCCGGAGCATCTCCCGCGTCAGGTCGACGCCGCAGGCGAGAAGACCCGCCTGCTCGAGCGCCGCCGTGACGATGCCGGGCCCGCACGCCACGTCCAGCACGCGCTCCCCGGGTCGAGGTCCGAGAAACTCGATCAGCCGCCGCAGTCGCCGGGGATCCGTCTGCAGGGGGCTCCGGGCGAAGTCACGCGCCTGCCGCGCGAATGCCGCCCTGACGATCGACTCGCGGTCCCCCGAAGGGACCTCCTCGCCCATGCCGACCTCTCGCCGAAGGACCCTCATTCTACCCCGACTGCGCGGCGGATCCCGAGCCTGGCCGGATCGGGGCGCGTGCTATAATCCCCGCCTCATGCGGGGCCGCACCTCCGGCGAATCACGGCGGGGCGGCCCTTTTCCGGAGAGACCTCGGGTGCGACGACGCCAGGATCGACAGACGGTCATGCTGTTCCTGCTGGCGCTGTCCCTCCCAGTGTTCGCCGCGCCGGACCCGCCCCCCAAGGGGAACTCCGGCGCGGGAAGGACGCCGCCGATCGAGCTGCACGTCGGCATCCGCGACCTCGTCTACATCGGCCAGCCCCTCGCCGACCTGGTCAAGAAATTCCCCGGCGCCCGGGTTCTCCCCTTCTCGGGCCAGGACGACGCGGCGAACGTGAGGATCGCCGAGGCGGGGATCTCGTGCATCGCCGTGGGGAAGCCCGGGGACCTGAAGGTCGCCTCGATCGGCTTCAACCTGGACGGAGTCTACGAAGGCATGGCCGAGACGCCCTACCGGACCGGCAAGGGCATCGGCAAGGGATCCACGGTCAACGATCTGCTGGAGGCCTACGGACAGCCGTTCGAGGTGCTCGGGGAACAGCCGCGGGGCGCCCTGCACAAGAGTGTCCCCATCGAGTCCCCGTCGGTGCCCAAGATGTACCAGTACAAGAACGAGGACGGCGGCGTCAAGACCTTTTTCCTGATCCAGGACCACCTGGTGCGGCGCGTCGTCGTCAACGATCTGCAGCCGCTCGACCAGCACGTTGTCAAGGGGCGTCCGAAGAAGTGAACCCGGCGGCTGTCTCCCCGCCCGCCGCGCGCTGCCGCACCGTCTTCCTCACCCAGAGCGCCGCACCGACCGTGGCCATGATCGCCGCGGACGCCATGTACGGGTAACTGGGGTTGGGACCGTAGAGGGCCCCCGCGGCCATCGGTCCGAGGATCCTGCCGGCCGAGTCGAACGAATCCATGATCCCGATCGCGGCCCCCTGGCCGCGTCTCGTTCTCTTGCTGATCAGGGAGGCGTTGGTCGGCCGCATGATCTGGTTCCCCACGCCGCCGACGACGAGCGCCACCGTGAGGGACACGCGGCCGGTCGCGGCAATCACCAGAAGGAAGCCGAGCGCGTTGATCAGCAGCCCGCTCACCAGGACGTTCTCCTCTCCCAGGGCGGCGATCCAGCGGCCGAGCAGAAACCCCTGCACCAGGAAGACGGCTGTCCCCATGAACAGGAACATGATCCCCATGTCGCGCGCGCCGAAGCCGAAGCGGGCCTGGATGAACCAGGGGAAAATCGACTCGAGGGA
>JBGPED010000279.1:0-3640 GCA_041482595.1 Acidobacteriota bacterium | reverse complement strand
TGGCCACGATCAGCAGGACGTTCCTCCCGGTCAGGCCGCCGAGCGAAGCCGCGAGCGACGTGCTGCCGGCGGGGCGGAGCGCCAGGTACGGCCTGTAAACGAGGTGCAGCGCCGGCATGACGAAGGAGAGGGCCGGCGGGATCCGGGCCCGCACCAGGCGGTCCATCTGGGACTTCACGTCGGGATAGAGGGAGTCGAGGGCCAGCGCCACGATCTCCTTACTGTCGATGGCCGCGAGCGTCCCGGCGTACGCCCCCATGCCGATCCCCCACAGACCGAGGCGTGTGCCGTCGACGTCGGAGCGTGACTTGAGAAACTCGATCGCCCCCAGGATGTCGCGCTTCTCGTCCACGCCGAGGTAACCGCCTGACCCCGTGCTCAGGCCATGGCCGCGGAAATCGAACACCAAAAGCGCGTACCCGGCGCGGTTCAGAGATACGGCCGAGTTGATAAGCGACGAGCGCGATCCGCCCAGGTCGTGGCACAGCACGATGACCGGGGCGCGCGGCGCTCCCTTGACCAGCCAGCCCGACAGGAGCACGCCGTCCGAGGCGTGGAAGGTGACGTCCTCGGTACGCAGGAGCAGGTCCGCGGGGTCGAGCTGCGTCTTCTCCCGGGGCGGGTGGGTGACGCTGTAGAGCAGGACGTACGCACCGCCGCCGAGGAGGAGGATGACGACGAGGAGGCCGAGGAGGGTCTTGACGGGACCGCTGGACAAGAACGAACCGCCGTTCTTTGCCATCGCCGGCGACTATATCACAGGCGACAGGCGGGTCTTGATCCTGTCCGCCAGGTCGCGGCCGACTTCCTTCGCGAGCGCCTCGAGCGGCGCCTCTTTGACCCCCTGCACCGACCCGAAGCGGCGCAGCAGGAGGCGGGCGCGCCGCGGGCCGACCCCATCAATCTCCCGGAGCTCGCTCGTCAGGGTGCGCTTCGAGCGCACCTTGCGATGGTAGGTCACGGCGAAGCGGTGCGCCTCGTCGCGGATTCTCTGGATCAGGTGCAGGATGGGAGAGTCGTGCGGGATGCGGATCGACTCCTTCCTGCCGTCCAGGAAGACCTCCTCCTCGCGCTTGGCGATCGAGGCGACCTGCACGTGCCCGACTCCGAGCCTGTCGAGGACCGCGACGGCGGACGACAGCTGCCCCTTGCCACCGTCGATCAGCACCAGATCGGGCAGGGGCTTCCCCTCCTTCAGGAGCCGCGTGTAGCGGCGGCCGACGACCTCGGCCATGGCGGCGAAGTCATCGCTCCCCTCGAGCGTCTTGATCCTGAAGCGCCGGAAATCGGCGCGCTTCGGCCGGCCCGCCTCCCAGACGACCAGCGACGCCACCTGGTCGCTCCCCTGGATGTGCGAGATGTCGAAGCACTCGATGCGGTGCGGCGGCTCGTCCAGGCCCAGGGCTTCCTGGAGCCCTTCGAGGATCTCGACGCCGTGCGTGTGCGGGGCGCGGAACATCGCCTCGAACGACAGGCGCGCGTTTTTCGCCGCGGTCTCCAGGAGTCTCCGGCGCGGACCGCGCTGCGGGACGAGGACGGCGACCTTCAATCCTTTCCTGTCGGACAGCCACTCCTCGAGGACGTCGCGCGACGCCGGTGCGATCGGCACGCAGATCGTCTCGGGGATGAAGTCCACGCTCTCGTAATAGCGCGTCAGGCAGGAGGCCAGGAACTCGGCGTCCTCCTCGCGGATACCCTCGAAGGAGAACTCGCGCCGCGCCTGCACCTGCCCCTCGCGCATCTGGAACACCTGCACCGAGGCGATGTCCCCTTCGCGGTGGAAGGCGACGTAGTCCTCCTCCTCCAGGCCGACCGAGGCGATGCGCTGCCTGTCGGACGTCGTCTCCAGGCCCTTCACGAGGTCCCGGTAGTGCGCCGCCGCCTCGAAGCGCTCCCCCTCGGCGGCCTTCTGCATCTTCTCCTTCAGGCTCTTCACCAGGTCCTTGTTGCGACCCTCCAGGAACAGCCGCGCGTCGTTCACCGCCTGGCGGTATTCCAGGTCGCCGACCAGCGAGGCGCACGGCCCCAGGCACTGGTTGAGCTGGTACAGAAGACACGGCCGCGGCCGCGTGCCGTCCATGTCTTCGAGGTAGCAGGTCGCGACCTTGAACTGACGCGCCACCATCTGGATGGAGCGCCTTGCAGTCGAGGACGGAACGTACGGCCCGAAGTAGGCGTTGCCGTCGAGCCGCGCCCGGCGGACCAGGACGACGCGCGGGAAGCGCTCGGTCGTCGTCATCTTGAGGTACGGGAAGTTCTTGTCGTCCCGCAGGCGGATGTTGAAGCGCGGCCGGTCCTTCTTGATGAGGTTGTTCTCGAGGATGAGCGCCTCGACCTCGGTGCGCGTGACGATGTACTCGAGATCGTGGATCTCGTCCAGGAGGGCGTCGGTCTTGGGCGCCTGCCCGGCGCTCGACCCCTGAAAGTACGACCGGACGCGGCTCTTGAGCGAGCGCGCCTTCCCGACGTAGATCACCTGGCCGCGCCGGTCGCGGTACAGGTACACGCCGGGCGCGTCCGGCAGGTCCTCGAGCTTCAGACGGGCAGGGGACCGGGGATCCATGTCTCTCCTATTCTACGAATTCCGCCCCCGAACGTAACTGTCGGCGGCAGACTGTCGACGGCAGACTTGCCAGAGCCCGCGCAAAGGCGTATCTTGGCGCAGTTCGATGGACCGCCCCCGAAGCCAGCCGCCCCTACAAACGAGAGGTCATGTTTTTCGCCATGCCGACCGTGGGCAGGCTCGGGCCATATCGACTGTTCTTCTTCAGCAACGAAGGGACCGAGCCGCCACACGTCCACGTTCGGCGGGACAGATGTCTGGCGAAGTTCTGGTTGCGGCCTGTCAGGCTGGCCCGCGTGACAGGATTCGGGGCGATCGAGCTCAGGAAAATCGAGCGACTGATCGCGCGGCACGAGGAAGTCATCTTGGAGACTTGGCGTGAGCACTTTGGCTGTTGATTCCAACGCGCGCGCCCGGAGAGTCAGGATCACCCGTGACGAGCTGATCGTCGAGTTGCAGGATGGCCGCACACTGACGGTGCCCCTGGCCTGGTTCCCGCGACTCTTGCACGCCACGGAGCGCCAGCGTCATCGCTGGGAACTCCTCGGTGACGGCGAAGGCATCCACTGGCCTGAGCTGGATGAGGATCTGAGTGTTGCCGGCCTCTTGCGAGGAACACCTGCCCCGCAAGCGGCGAGGGTGCAGGAGCGGCCGTCCTCCTACAGAACACAGCGCCGCTCTCGTCCTCGCAGCTCTCGACGCGCTTCAGGAAAACCTGGGTCGCACCGCCGGTGAGGCAGGTCTGTCTCAGGCATTGGCGACCACGAGGATCTTCTTCAGGTACCTGATGCGGTCGCGGAACGCGGCCGCCTCCTCGAAGCGCATCTTCTCGGCGGCGGCCCGCATGTCGGACTGCAGGCGGGCGATCTCGGATTCGATCTCCTCCGGCCGCCGGCCGATCCCCTCCCCCTTCTCCTCCTCCAGGGGCACCTTGAAATAATCGGCCTCGTAGACGCTTCCGAGGACTTCGTCGATCGCCTTGACGATCGTCTCGGGGGTGATGCCGTGCTGCCGGTTGTATTCGCCCTGGATGGCCCGGCGACGGTTGGTCTCATCGATGGCGGCACGCATTGAGTC
>JBGPED010000278.1:0-3652 GCA_041482595.1 Acidobacteriota bacterium | reverse complement strand
GGCTCGAACCAATTCTGCACCGCATCGTCGAATACCTGAGAGACAACGCCGCACGCGCTCACCCGCAACGCGACCGCCGGAGCGGCCGCATGCGCTTCGGCCTGGAGTACGTCGGTGTCAAGGCTTAAGTACCAAGCTATGAGAACGGCATAGCGGCCCCTTCCGTTCCGGGGAGCTCCCGCGCCTCGAGCGACTCGAGGCCACGGGTCCACAGAGTTCTCCGTTCACCGGAGCCCGCCACGAACGCGATCTGTCGACCATCGGGAGACATTGCAAGATCGCCCCACGTGGTCACCGAGGCTGGAGGCGTGACGGCGAGACGGACCGGGCGTCGCCCCGGGTGTGGTTCGCGCAGGTAGGAGAAGATGAACGGCGCCGCGGCGGCGAGCCCGAGCGCCACCCCCACGGCCAGCCAGGCGAGCCGCTCGCGCCCCGGCCGCCGGCGCACCCCAGGGCCGCCAGCCGCCGCGGCCACCGCCCCCGACCCCTCCGCGATCCACCGCAGCTCACGTCTCACATCCCCCGCGCTCTGCCAGCGTTCGTCAGGGTCTTTCGCCAGGCAGCCGCGCACCAGCCGCTCCAGGGCCGGCGGCGTCAGCGGCTGCAGCGCCGTCATCGGCGGCGGATCGCCCGACAGAATCGCCGCGATCAGGCTCGCCTGGCTCTTCCCCCCGAACGCCTTCCGGCCGGTCGCCATTTCATAGATCACCGTCCCCAGTGCGAAGATGTCGGTCCGCGCGTCGGCCTCGTTCCCCTCCAACTGCTCCGGCGCCATGTACTGGAACGTCCCCAGCACCGTTCCTCTTTCCGTCAGGTCTTGCCGCGCGGTCGGCAGCCCCGACTGTTGCGGCCCGCCGCCCGCCACCACGTGCCCGGGGGCGCAGGTCCGCACCTTGGCCAGACCGAAGTCCATGAGCTTCTCCCCCGACTTGCTCAGCATCACGTTCCCCGGCTTCAGGTCCCGGTGCACCACACCCTGCCGGTGCGCGCGCTCCAGAGCGTCGGCGATCGCGATGCCGACCCGCAGCGCCTCGGCCGTCGGCAGCGGCCCTCTCCGCAGCCGCTCCGCCAGCGTCTCCCCTTCCAGGTGCTCCATCACCAGGTAGTCCACTCCCTCCTGTTGACCGATGTCGAACAGGGAGCAGATGTGCGGGTGATTGAGGCTGCTGATCACCTTCGCCTCGCGCTCGAAGCGCTGCCGGAACTCCGGGTTGCGCGCCAGCTCGGCGGGCAGAACCTTGATCGCGACGCTGCGCTCCAGCCGCGTGTCGCGCGCCCGGTACACTTCGCCCATGCCGCCGGCGCCGAGCGGCGCGAGGATCTCGTAGGGGCCGAGGCGCGTGCCGATCGCAATCCTGCCGCTTCCTTTCGTCGGCTGTTCAGTCATTGGCGTGACCCGGGGGAGCGGGGTTGGGCAACCGCGGCGGCGGCCTGCGCCTCCCTCTGGAACCGCAGCCGCCGCTTTTCGTTGCCGACCAGGTCGGGCGGCAGCACCTTCAGGGCGACGGGACGGTTCAGCTTGGTGTCGAGCGCCTTGTAGACCACCCCCATCCCGCCTTCGCCGAGGCGCGCTTCGATCCGGTAGGGCCCGAGGGTTCGACCGATCATGGCGCCGCTCCAATGCTCCGAAGACGCAGACCAGACGTCGCGGATCGGTATAATTGGGCCGTGAAACCCCGGAAGAGAAACGGACGCGGCACAAACAGGGCGCGGCGCATCGGCCTGGCGGCGCTTGTCAGGGCGAAGCGAAGCGCCATTCTGCGGCTTGCCGCAGCCCACGGCGCCCGGGACGTGCGGGTCTTCGGGTCCCTCGCCCGAGGCGAGGCGGGACCCGGGAGCGACCTCGATCTTCTGGTGAGAATGGAGGAGGGCCGCAGCCTGCTCGATCTCGTCGGCCTCTGGCAGGATTTACACGAGCTGCTCGGGCGCAAGGTGGACGTCATCAGCGAGGGCGGTTTGAACCCGCATCTTCGCGAGCGCATCCTCGCGGAGGCGATCCCCCTGTGAAGGAGGATCGCCTTTACCTGGTCCACATCAAGGACGCCATCGAGCAAATCCGCCATTACACGCGCCAGGGCAGGGAAGCCTTCCTCGCCGACAGGCAGATCCAGGATGCGACCATCCGCAACCTGGAGATCATTGGCGAGGCGGTCAAGCACGTTTCGAAGAAGCTTCGTTCGGCGCACCCCGACATCCCGTGGAAGCGGATTGCCGGGATGCGCGACAAGATGATCCACGACTATTTCGGCGTCGACGCGCGCCTCGTCTGGGATGTTGTCGAACGCGAACTGCCCCTCCTGCTCCGGAAGGTCGAAGAGATCCTCTCCAAGCCGACCTGATCCTGAACGTTCCTCGGCCCGGTAGACGACGCCCATCCCGCCCTCGCCGATCTTCGCGAGGATGCGGAAGTGGGAGAGGGAAGTCCCGATCAAGGAGCCAATCCCCATCGATCGGCCTGCCACATGCTGTCGGGTTGACTGAAACGCTTGCCCGTGTTGGGTCAGAGGATACCATGGTCCTCTGAAACCGGGAGAGCCCCGAAGGCCGGGGCCGGGGGATTGCGGGAGCGCGTCAGGAGCGCTCGAAGATCTCCTTGGCGATGATCAGGCGCTGGATCTGCGAGGTGCCTTCGTAGATCTGGAACACCTTGGCGTCGCGCATCAGCTTCTCGACCGGGTACTCGCGGGAGAAGCCGTAGCCGCCGAAGACCTGCACGGCGTTGAGGGCGGTCTCCATCGCCGTGTCGGCGGCGAACGCCTTGGCGAAGGCGGCCTCCTTGGTGTTGCGCTCGCCGCGGTCGATCTTCCAGGCCGACTGCCAGACGAGCAGGCGCGCCGCTTCGATCTTCATCGCCATCTCGGCCACCATGAACGCGAGCGCCTGGTGCTTGTGGATCGGCACGCCGAAGGTGGTGCGCTCCTTGGCGTAGCGGATGGCGTGCTCCATGGCCGAGCGGGCGAGGCCAACGGCGGCGGCGGACACGACCGGCCGGCTGTGATCGAAGGCGGACATCGCGAGGAAGAAGCCCTTGCCCTCCTGGCCGACGAGGTTGGCCTTCGGGACCTTGACGTCGTTGAAGGTGACGGCGCGCGTGTCGGAGGCGCGCTGCCCGAGGTTCTGCTCCTTCTTGCCGACCTCGATGCCGGGGCTGTCGCGCGGCACGACGAAGGCGCTCATCCCCTTGTACCGCTGCGCCGGGTCGGTGTAGGCGACTACGAAGTACCAGTCGGCGACGCTGCCGTTGGTGATCCACATCTTGGATCCCTTGAGCACGTAGTCGTCGCCCACCTTCCGGGCCACGGTCTTGATCCCCTGCACGTCGGAGCCGGCCTGCGGCTCGGTGACGCAGTAGGCGGCGAGTCTGAACTCCTTCGTCATCGGGGTAAGGAAGCGCTTCTTCTGATCCTCCGATGCCCCGACGATGACCGGCGCCTCGGCCAGGGTGTTGGCCTCCATGGCGGTGCCGATCCCGGTGCAGCCCCGGCCGATCTCCTCGGCGATGAGGCAGCCTTCGAAGACACCGAGACCGGCGCCGCCGAACGCCTCGGGGATGTGGGTGTTCATCAGGCCGAGATCCCACGCCTTGCGGCAGATCTCGCGCGGGAACTCGCCATTGGCGTCGTGGTGCGCCGCCCTCGGGACGATCTCCTTG
>JBGPED010000277.1:0-3657 GCA_041482595.1 Acidobacteriota bacterium | reverse complement strand
CACGTCGTCGGCCTCCGGCAGGACCGCCACCGTGGCGGTCGAGGTGTGGATGCGCCCGGAGGACTCGGTCGCCGGCACCCGCTGCACGCGGTGCACACCGCTCTCGTGCTTCAGACGGCTGTACACCTGCCTGCCGTTGATCAAGGCGATGACCTCCTTGACGCCGCCGAGACCGGTCTGGCTCAGGTTGAGGACCTCGACCTGCCAGCCGCGTCGCTCGGCGTAGCGGCTGTACATGCGGAACAGCTCGGAGGCGAACAGCGACGCCTCCTCGCCCCCGGTGCCGGCCCGGATCTCGAGGATGACGTTCTTCTCGTCGTTCGGGTCCTTCGGCAAGAGCAGCGCGCGCAGCTCGGCCAGGAGCGTCTCCCGGCGCTGCTCGAGCGACTGCAGCTCCTCGCGCGCCATGGCGCGCATCTCCTCGTCCTGCATCAGGGCCTGCGAGTCCTGGATCTGGCGCGCCACGTCCTTGTACTCCCCGTACTTCGCGATGGTCCTCTCGAGCTCGCGGTAGGCCTTGGTGACCTGCCGGTAGCGGTCCTGGTCGGACACGAGTCCCGGCTCGCCCATCTGCCGGGCGAGCGAGTCGAATTTCTCTTCGAGACTCTTCAGACGATCGAGGATTTCCATGTCGAGAATCTACCACCGCGGCGCGCGACGCGCCACTTTTCGCGGGGCCCGGCGTACGCGCCGGGGCCGGCTGGACCGATGTCCGGATGAGGGACTCGTCCTGCGCGATATCATGGGGCGATGCGGTACCGGGATCAGGGCGGGGCCGTGCGGCGCAGGCCGGCGCTAGGCGCCGGTGGCCGAGCCCTTGCCTGCGGAAGAGGCGTCGGCCTTTCCTTTCGAGGCGGCCTGCGCGCCCCCCTTCGGGACGTTCTTGTAGCGCTTCTCGAACCGCTCGACACGGCCCGCCGAGTCGATCAGCTTCTGCTTGCCGGTGAAGAACGGGTGGCACTGGGCGCAGATCTCGAGGCGCATGTCGTCCTTCGTCGAGCGGGTCGTGAAGGTCTCTCCGCACGCGCAGGTGACGTTGACGATCTTGTAGACGGGATGGATCCCGCTCTTCATGTGACGACTCCTTAGGGGACCGAGGTCCTCTTTACACCGTGTCCTGTGCTGGAACGGCGCATTATAGACGGATCGACCGGCTCCGGTCTACCCCATGTTGCTCATGGAGGACAGGAACTCCTCGTTGTTCTTGGTCTTCTGCATCCTCTCGATCAGGAGCTCCATGGCCTCGACGGGCGACAGGGAGTTCAGGACCTTGCGGAGGACCCAGGAGCGGTCCAGCTCCTGCTTGGCGAGGAGCAGCTCCTCCTTGCGCGTTCCGGAACGGGTGATCTCGATGGACGGGTAGATCCGGCGGTCGGCGAGCTTCCGGTCGAGGTGGATCTCCATGTTGCCGGTTCCCTTGAACTCCTCGAAGATCACGTCGTCCATCCGGCTGCCGGTCTCGATGAGGGCCGTCGCGATGATGGTGAGCGACCCCCCCTCCTCGACGTTGCGCGCCGCGCCGAAGAAGCGCTTCGGGCGCTGCAGGGCGTTGGCGTCCACGCCGCCCGACAGCACCTTGCCCGACGGCGGCACGATGGTGTTGTAGGCGCGGGCCAGGCGGGTGATCGAGTCGAGCAGGATGACGACATCTTTCTTGTGCTCGACCAGGCGCTTGGCCTTCTCGATGACCATCTCGGCGACCTGCACGTGACGGGTGGCCGGCTCGTCGAACGTCGAGGAGATGACCTCGCCGTTGACCGAGCGCTGCATGTCGGTCACTTCCTCGGGGCGCTCGTCGATCAAGAGCACGATGAGGATGATCTCTGGATGGTTCACGGTGATGCTGTTGGCGATCGCTTGCAGCAGCATGGTCTTCCCGGTGCGCGGCGCCGCGACGATCAGGCCGCGCTGTCCCTTGCCGATCGGGCAGAGGATGTCGAGGACCCGCGACGAGGCGTTCTCGCGCGTGGTCTCGAGCTTGATCCTCTGGTTCGGGTACAGCGGCGTGAGGTTGTCGAAGAAGATCTTCTCACGCGCCTGGTCGGGGTGCTCGAAGTTGACCGCCTCGACCTTGATGAGGGCGAAGTAGCGCTCCCCCTCCTTCGGCGGTCTGACCTGGCCCGAGATCGTGTCGCCGGTGTGCAGGTCGAACTTGCGGATCTGCGACGGCGACACGTAGATGTCGTCCGGCCCGGGCAGGTAGTTGTACTCGGGCGCCCGCAGGAAACCGAAGCCGTCCGGCAGGGTCTCGAGGACCCCCTCGGCGAAGATCAGCCCGGACCGCTCGGTCTGGGCCCGCAGGATCTCGAAGATGAGCTCCTGCTTGCGCAGAGCCGTGGCGTTCGGAACGTCGAGCGCCTTGGCGATGCCGGTCAGCTCGGCGATCGACTTCTCCTTGAGGGTGCGGATGTCGAGCTTCTCGCCGGAGAGCTCGGCGCGCGGGGCGTCGATCCGTTCCGCATCGTCCTCGGCGACGGCGGCCGCCGCGGGCGGGGCGGCGTCGCCGTTGGTGGCGACGGCCGGCGGCACGGGCGTCTCGGCGTCGGCGGTCGGGCGGCGCGGCGGGCGGCCGCCTTCGCGGCCTCCCCCCTGCCGCGGGGGTCTTCCTTCGCGGGGTGGCTTCACTTCACGTTCCATTTTGTCTCCGTTCACGGGATGGTCCTTCCTCCTTGGATGACCGCGCGGCCGCGGGGCCCGTCGCCCTGCGCCGCGCGGAGTGTTTCGTTCTCACAGACGTCGTCGATGACCCGCCACAGGGCGGGTATGCCGTCCCCGGTCGCGGCCGAGACGGCGATGGGGGAACTGCCGTCCGACAGGCCCAGCCAGCGGGCCGCGTCCCTCAGGGCGCGGGTCTTCTCGTTGCCCGACAGCTTGTCGATCTTGGTCAGCACGATCTCTCGCCGCACGCCGAGATCGCGCAGCCAGTCGCACAGCTCACGGTCCATCTCGGCCGGCTCGTGGCGGCTGTCCACGAGGTGCACGGCGAGGTCGGGGCGCCCGGGCTCGGCCATGTAGGCGTCGACGAGACCCTTCCACTGCTCGCGCACCGCGTCCGGGACTTTGGCGTAGCCATACCCCGGGAGATCGACGAAGTACAGACGCTCGTTCACCGAGAAAAAGTTGATGGCCCGCGTGCGTCCAGGCGCCTTGCTGGTGCGAGCCAGGCCGTGCGCGCCCAGGAGCCGGTTCAGGAGGCTCGATTTGCCGACGTTCGAGCGGCCCATGAATGCAATTTGAGGCCGGCCGTCGCGCGGGAAGTCCTCCGGGCGCGTGGCGCTGACGTGGAAACGACAGGCGGTGATCTTCATGTCCGGTTGGGTCAAAAGACTTCGGATTCAACCCGCAGGCGCGCCGCTTAGCGGCGCCGTCCGTCGGTGGGCCCGGCCGCGCGGTACGGCGCGGGCGGACCGTGATGCTGGGGAAATCCCGCGGGACGGACCCGCGGGCTCTCTTTCGGGACTGCAACGCGCCGCTCTAGGGATGTGGCAGGAACGGTCGCGCTCGGACGATTCTAATGTGCAACGGTGCCGGGGATGCCCTTGTTGAGGTCCTTATTATACTCCTTTTCGACCTCCGGCTGGTCCCCGCGCTCCAGGGCTATCTGGAGCACGTCGTCCATGGTCTCCACGAGCTTGAAATCCAGGGTCTTCTGGATGT
>JBGPED010000276.1:0-3666 GCA_041482595.1 Acidobacteriota bacterium | reverse complement strand
TCCGCGAAGACCTGTTCCACCGGATCAGCGTCCTGCCGATCCACCTGCCGCCCCTGCGCGACAGGCGCGAGGACATCCCGCTCCTGGTGGACCAGTTCCTGCGCCAGTTCAACCACGAGCTGGGCCGCGCGATCAAGGCCTTCACTCCGCAGGCTCTCGACCGGCTGAAGAGCCACGCCTGGCCCGGCAACGTGCGCGAGCTGGAGAACCGGGTGAAGCAGGCGATGGTCATGGCCAAGGGAGACGTGATCGACGTCGAGGCCCTCGACCTGTTCCCGGCCGGTGCGACCGGAACGGCGTTCCCGTCCTTCAAGAAGGCCAAGGCGGAGTTCGTCCGGACCTACCTCGTGCAATGCCTGCAGCTCGTGAAGGGGAACGTCGCGGCCGCGGCCCGGCTGGCCGGCAAGGATCGCAAGGACTTCTACGATCTCATGAAGCGGCACCACGTCGATCCATCGGCGTACCGTTCCTAGATCCGCTCGGGCGGTCTCTTGCCGCTCTCCAGGCCAGTGGGGGATTACCCCCGTCCGCGCTGAAAACCCCACGCCCGGAATTGTGATTCCGGCCCGGGTGCGGGGAAAGACCCACGAGAGCACTGTCCATTTCTGTCATCGCATCGCGGTGCAATTCCGTAGCATCGCTGCAACCTCCTGAAAACACGGCATCGTGCCGGCCGTCGGGCAAAGCCCCGCGGGGGCACGCCCCTCGCATTACATCAGCCCGGAGGTCTGTCCGATGGCGTCGTTGAAAGGGGCAAAGCCGCTGCCGGATCCGGCGAACACGCCGCAGACCGGGTCGCGCCCCGGGATCACCGAGCGCGTCCTTGCCTACTTCCGCCGCAACTCCGAGGCGATGGACTCGGTCGAGGGAATCGCCCGCTTCTGGGTGCGCGAGGACAAGAGCGTCGTCGAGCGCACTCTGGCCGAGCTGCACGCACAGGGACTCCTCGACAAAAGATTCATCGGCGGGACCGCCTTCTATTCGCTCCACAAAGACGCATCCGGGCCCCGCACCTCTGCAGCCGGGAAATCCCCCCGGCCTACGGAGGCCGCGCCCGCCGGCACCTCCTCCGCCGGCGCGGCGCGGCCCTCCGTGGACGCAGGGCCCGAGGAGCCCGGTCGCATCCTGGTCATCGATGATGACGCCTCGGTCCGCAAGTTCCTGGTGGCCGCCCTGACCGAAGCGGGCCACAGCGTCGCCGCGGCCGAGGACGGCGAGCGCGGCATCGAAATTTTCCGTGCGCACCCGTGCGACATCGTCCTCACCGACGTCCGAATGCCCGGGATGTCGGGGCTGCAGGTCCTGAAGACCGTCAAGCAGCTGAGCCCGGGCGCCGAGGTGATCGTCATCACGGCGCACGCCAATCTCGACACCGCGATCGAAGCGCTGCGCGACGGCGCCTACGACCTCATCCCCAAGCCCCTGCCGGAGCTCGACGCCCTGTACCGCGTGGTCGACCGCGCCCTGGAGAAACGCCGCCTCGCACAGGAAAACCGCATGCTGGTCGGCAGCTTCCAGTCGCGCAACGTCGAGCTGGCCGAGACGGTCGCCCGCCTCGCGGCCGTCAACGAGATCGGCAAGGCCACGACCGGTCTTCTGGACACGGGCGATCTGTACGACTCGCTGGTGCGCCTGGTCGCACAGCACCTGAAGGCGCGCCGCGTTTCGGTGTTCGTGTCCGGCGCCGACAGCGACACGTTGAAGCTGGTCGCCTCCATCGGCATCCCGGAAGAGGAAGGCCTGAAGCGCACCCTGCGCGTGGGGGAGGGGATCGCGGGGCGCGTGGCCGCGACGCAGTCGCCCCTCCTGGTGCAGGACATCGAGAAAACGAATCTGAAGACTCTGCGGGCGGGGGGGAAGTACTCGACCGCCTCGTTCATGATCACCCCCCTCACGGTCTCCTACCCGATCCGCTACCAGCGTAAGCGGGTCGGCGTCATCAACGTCAGCGACAAGCACTCCGGCGAACCGTTCACCGAGCAGGACCTTGAGTTCCTCTCGACCCTGGCGTCGCAGATGGCGGTCGCGATCGAGAACGCCCGGCTCGTGAAGGAGATGGAGGACGGCTACCTGTCCGCCCTGGTGGCGATGATCCGGGCGGCCGAGGACGCCCGCCACGAAACGCGCGGCCACTCCGGCAAGGTCGCCGAGCTGGCGGTCGGCGTGGCCCGGGCGATGGGGCTTTCCGAGGCGCGCGTCGCCGCCCTCGGGCGCGCCGCCGCCTTGCACGAGGTCGGGCGTCTGGCCTCCCGGCCGCAGGCGGCCACCGGTCGCGACCCCGAAGGCGCGCCCGCGGCGCAGGCCTGGAACGCCGCCGCAGTCATGGCGACCGAGCGGTTGTTGGCGCCGATCGCCTCGCTGCGGACGGTCCGGGAGATCATCCTACAATCGACCTCCTGGTTCGACGCCCCGCCGGTGCCGTTCGGCAACGACCCCCCGGCGATCCCGATCGAAGCGCGCATCCTCTCGATCTGCGAGGACTTCGCCCGCCTGACGGGCGGCAACGCCGTCGAACCGGCGCGCCAAAGCGAGGCACTCAAAGTCATCCGGCAGCAGGCCGGCGGCAAGCACGATCCGGAGGTCGTGGAAGCGCTCTGCCGTGTCGCCGAGGGCGGCCGGGCCGTCGAAGGGGGGCGCCGATGAACCGCCGCCTCGAGGCTGCCACTGGCCGGGTCGCGGTCCGCCCAGCCGCCGCGCTCCGGCGACTGTTCACGGCCGCCGACCGCCCGAGTCTTCGCAAGGCGGCGCTCCTCACTGCCGCGTTCCTCCTGTCGCTGGCGTTCGGCGTCCGGGACGCCGCCGGGCAGGCGATCACCTTCGACAGCGCCAGCAATGCCGTCGGCCTGAATGTGAACAGCCTAACCTGGTCGCACACCGTGGGGGCCGGAAACGACCGGATCCTGGTCGTCGGCGTCTCGATTCGCAGCAATAACGCGGTGACCGGCGTGACCTACGCGGGCCAGGCGTTGACCCTCGCGGGAACGGTGAGCAACGGCGGGTCCAACCGCGCCGAGATCTGGACGCTGGTCGCGCCGCCGACCGGGACGGCGAACATCGTGGTCAGCCTGTCAGCGAGCGTCCACGTCGTCGGCGGCGCCTCGTCGTTCTCCAACGTCGATCAGACGACCCCGTACGGAGCGTTCACTTCGACCACCGGAAACACCAGCCCGATTTCGCTGGCGGTGACGAGCGCGGTCGGCGAGGTCGTCATCGACACGGTGATGACGAACGGCGACGTCGGGACGCTGATCGCCGGTGCCGGCCAGACCGAGCGTTGGAACAACCTCACGGGATCCAACCCCAGCAACGCCCGCGGCGCCGGGAGCACCAAGGCCGGGGCGGCCTCGGTGACGATGACCTGGACTATGGGCTCGGCCAAGAACTATTCGATCGGGGCGATCTCGCTGAAGCCGGTGCCACCGCCGGTTCTCACGATCTCCAAAACCGACGCGCCCGACCCGGTCGCGGCCGGCTCGAACATCACCTACACGATTAGCTACAGCAATACTGGGGGGAGCCAGGCAACCGGCGTGGTCATCACCGACACCATCCCGGCGAACACCGCCTTCGTGAGCGCGACGGGCGGCGGGACGCTGGCGGCGGGGGTGGTGACCTGGAACATCGGGGCGCTGGCGGCGGGCGCCTCGAGCAGCGTCCAACTGGTCG
>JBGPED010000275.1:0-3691 GCA_041482595.1 Acidobacteriota bacterium | reverse complement strand
CGACCCCGCGGCGCCGCGAACGCGACCCATGCTATTACTCGGACACGCTCCTTGTTCAGTTGACCGGCCCCGTCCCGGCGTCCTCTTCCACGACACCCGACTGCTGCTCCAGCGCCTGCTGGATGAACAGCGCCTGCTGCAGCTCGCGCTGCGCCTTGTCGAGCTCCCCCAGCTTCGAGTAGGCGCGGTACAGGTTCAGGTAGGGAAAATGACGCGGCTCGTAGCGCGGCGCCTTCTTGGCCAGCTCCAGCCACGGGATCGCCTGATCGACCTGTCCCAGGTGGATCAGGTAGGAGCCGATGTCGTTGTAAGGGTTGCCGAATCCGGGATCGAGCGTGATGGCGATCTTGCACTGCTCGATCGCGTCCTCGTAGCGCCCCTTCTGGCTGTAGGTCCAGCCGAGGAACGTGTGGGCCTCGGCGGTCGGGCACTCGGCGATCGAGGCCTGGTACAGGCGGACCGCTTCGTCGAGCCGGCCGGCCATCTGCCGCTCGTACGCCTCCCTCAGGATGCGGACCGCGCGGTCGAGTCTCCTCTCGTCACCCAAGGTGTTCCGCCCTCCACGAGCCGGCTCCATCCTAGCGGTGCGCGGGGCGGTCGTCAACGCGCGGGGCGGCGAAGTCTTCACGACCGCGCGTGGCGGGGCAGGGCGTTTCCGCGGCGCGCCTCATGTTCGCTCGCGCGGGACAGGCGGGGGCGCTGTCACGCGCATGGCGCGGCTCAAAATCGGCTCGCCGCAGTCCCGGCTCTCCGCGCTCCTGTCGCGGCCCCGAAGACCCAAAGAGTCGAAGTGCCGGGTGACTTGACGGTCGAATTTTGCTCGAATGTGCCATGCGGAGACACGTCCGGTAGCCTCGGAGGTGAAGGTGGCGGGGGAGGGGGCGGCGCGCCGATTTTGAGCCGCGCCATGAGCGCGAGTTGGTTACAGGTTGTCCCGCGCGAGCGAACATGAGGCGCGCCGCCCCCTCCCCCGCCACCCGGCCTCCGCGGTGCCCCTGGGCGGTCGTGTTGATCATTCGCGTATAATCCGTGACGCTTCACGGGGGAGCGGGCGTGCATCAATGCAAGGAGTGCGCGGCCGGGGAGGACGATGTCTACCTCCACAAGTGCCCCATCTGTCACAAGTACATCTGCGAGGAGCACAAGTTCGTGCGCAGCGGGCGGGTCTTCTGCTCGCAGTTCTGCGCCGCGTTCTTCTTCCATGAAGGGGACGAGGATGACTGAGCGGGAGACGGGCTGATGGGCTTCCCGGTCCACCGCCCCAGGCGGCTGCGGCGGTCGGAGCTCTTGCGCTCGCTCGTGCGCGAGACCGACCTTTTGCCCGGCGACCTCATCCTGCCTCTGTTCGTCGTCCCCGGCAAGCGCGTGCGCCAGGAGATACCGTCCATGCCGGGACAGTTCAACCTGTCCGTGGACGAGGCGGTGGCCGAGGCGCAGGAGGCGCTGTCGCTCGACGTGCCGGCCGTGATCCTGTTCGGCATCCCGCCCGCCAAGGACGCGAAGGCGTCCGGCGCGTATGACCCGCACGGCATCGTCCAGGAGGCGGCCTCGTCGATCAAGAAGGACGTCAGGAACATGCTGGTCGTGGCCGACGTGTGCCTGTGCGAATACACCGATCACGGTCACTGCGGCGTCGTGCGGGGGGACGAGATTCTCAACGATGAGACGCTGGATCTGCTGGCCAGGACGGCCGTGTCGCAGGCGAAGGCCGGGGCCGACATCGTGGCGCCGTCGGACATGATGGACGGACGGGTGGCCGCGATCCGCAGGGCGCTCGACGCCGCCGGGTTCGAACAGGTGCCGATCCTGTCGTACGCCGCGAAATACGCCTCGGGGTTCTACGGCCCGTTCCGGGAGGCCGCGCAGTCCACGCCGAAGTTCGGCGACCGGCGCACCCACCAGATGGATCCGGCCAACGTCCGCGAGGCGATCAAGGAGGTGCTGCTCGACATCGAGGAGGGCGCCGACATGGTCATGGTCAAGCCGGCCCTTCCCTACCTCGACGTCATCTATCGCGTGCGGCAGGCGGTGAACGTGCCGGTCGCCGCCTACCACGTCTCGGGCGAGTACGCCATGCTGGCGGCCGCGGCGCGCAACGGCTGGATCGATCGCGAGCGCGTCATTCTGGAGTCGCTCGTCTCGATCCGTCGCGCGGGGGCCGATCTCATCGTCACCTATTTCGCAAAGGAGGCGGCCCGCCTGCTGCAGCGCTGACCGGGCCGCGCGCGCCCCATGGGCACCCTCTCACGCAGCCTGTTCGACAAGGCCCGCCAGGTCATCCCGGGCGGGGTCAACTCCCCCGTGCGCGCCTTCAAGGCGGTCGGCGGCGACCCGCTGTTCTTCGCGCGCGGCCAGGGCGCCCTCCTGACCGACGTGGACGGCAACCGGTACATCGACTACGTCGGCTCGTGGGGGCCGCTCATCCTGGGACACGCCCACCCTGAGATCGTGCGCGAGGTGCAGGAGGCGGCGAAGAACGGCACGTCGTTCGGCGCCCCCAACCCGCACGAGGTCGAGCTGGCCCGGCTGGTCGTCGAGTCGGTCCCCGGCATCGAGAAGGTCCGCATGGTCAACTCCGGGACCGAGGCGACCCTGTCGGCGCTGCGCCTGGCGCGCGGGTTCACGAAGCGCGACCTGATCGTGAAAATGGACGGCTGCTACCACGGCCAC
Source organism: Acidobacteriota bacterium (assembly GCA_041482595.1). Lineage (GTDB taxonomy): Bacteria > Acidobacteriota > Polarisedimenticolia > Gp22-AA2 > Gp22-AA2 > Gp22-AA3. The sequence goes on along the minus strand of JBGPED010000275.1, from coordinate 1,021 downwards.
GTCGACGCGCTCCTGGTGAAGGCGGGATCGGGAGTCGCGACCCTCGGCATTCCCGGCACACCCGGCGTGCCGGCAGCCGTGGCGGAACAGACGCTGGTCGTCCCCTACAACGATCTGGACGCCTTCGCCTCGCTCGTGAAGCGCCGCGGCCGCGAGATCGCCTGCGTCATCGTCGAGCCGGTGGCGGCCAACATGGGCGTGGTGCCGCCGCGTCCCGGCTACCTCGAGGGGCTGCGGGAGATCACCGCGAGGAACGGCATCCTGCTGATCTTCGACGAGGTGATCACAGGGTTCCGCCTGGCGCTCGGCGGCGCGCAGGAGCTGTTCCGGATCACTCCCGACCTGACGACCCTCGGCAAGATTCTCGGCGGCGGGCTGCCGATCGGCGCCTACGGCGGCCGCGAGGAGATCATGGACCGCGTCGCTCCGGAGGGGGACGTCTACCAGGCCGGGACGCTGGCCGGCAACCCCCTGGCGATGCGGGCCGGCATCGCGATGCTCAGGAACCTGCGCTCGCCCGGAGTGTACGAGAGGCTCGACAAAACGTCCGAGCGGCTGGCCCGCGGGCTCCTGGCGGCCGCCGAGGCGTCCGGCACGCGGGCGCGCGTGACGCGCGTCGGGTCGCTCCTGACCCTGTTCTTCACCTCGCGCGAGCCTGTCGACTGGGACAGCGCCTCGACCGCCGACACCCGTGCCTACGCCGCCTTCTTCCATCGCATGCTGGAGCGCGGGATCTACCTGGCGCCTTCGCAGTTCGAGGCGCTGTTCGTGTCGCTCGCCCACACGGACGAGCAGATCGACACGACGATTGCGATCGCGGGCGAGGCCCTCAAGGGGATGCGCTGGGGCCCCGAAACCTAAGACACAGCATGCTGGAGCTGTACCAGTCCGAGGGTTGTCCGTTCTGCGCCCGGGTGCGGATGGCGCTCGACGCGCTCGGCCTCGACTACGTCGTCCGCACCGTGCCGCGACCGCACCCCCTGCGCGAGAGGGTGAAGGCCGTCTCGGGCCAGACGCAGGT
>JBGPED010000274.1:0-3710 GCA_041482595.1 Acidobacteriota bacterium | reverse complement strand
CGGCGGTGAGGCGCTGGAGCCGGCGGCGCTGCGCCCCTGGTTCGATCGCCACGGCGACGAAAGGCCCACGCTCTTCAACATGTACGGAATCACCGAGACGACCGTGCACGTGACCTGCCGGCCGCTGCGCGCCGACGACGCGGACAGGACGGCGAGCCCGATCGGTCGCCCGATCCCGGATCTGCGCCTTTTCGTCCTCGATCGGAACATGGAGCCCGCGCCGTACGGTGTCGTCGGGGAGATCTACGTCGGGGGGGCCGGCCTGGCGCGCGGCTACCTGAACCGCCCGGACCTCACCGCCGAGCGATTCGTCGCCGATCCGTTCGCAGCCGGCGAGGGTACTGAGGCCCGCCTCTACAGGACCGGCGACCTCGCCCGCCGGTGCTTTGGCGGCGAGGTGGAGTACCTGGGGCGCGCCGACGACCAGGTGAAGATCCGCGGCTTCCGGATCGAGCCGGGGGAGATCGAGGCGGCGCTCGCCCTCTGCCCCGGCGTGCGTCAGGCGGTCGTCGTCGCGCGCGCCGAGGCGTCGGGAGAGAAGCGGCTCGTGGCCTACGTGGTGCCGGAGACCGGCGCCCTGCGCACCCTGGATGTCGTGCGCGGCTTCCTGATGGAGCGGCTGCCCGACCACATGGTCCCCTCGACGTTCATGTTCCTGGAGACGCTGCCCAGGACGCCGAGCGGCAAGGTCGACCGGCGCGCCCTGCCGGCGCCCGAGCGCGCCCGGCCGGACCTCGAGGAAGGTTACGTCGCGCCCGGGACATCGGTCGAGAAGGCGATCGCAGACATCTGGGCCGAGGTGCTCGGGCTGGAGAAAATCGGCATCGACGACAACTTCTTCGCCCTGGGGGGCGATTCGATCCGCTGCATCCAGGTGCGGGCGAAGGCCGGGGAGGTCGGGATCGACCTCACCCTGCAGCAGATGTTCGCCCACCAGACGATCCGCGGCCTGGCCGCCGAGCTGGCGCGCGCTCTCCCGGCGGGCGCCCCGCGCGGCCGCCCGGGGGCGTTCGACCTCGTCCCGCCCGAGGATCGCGCCCGGATTCCCTCTGACGTGGAGGATGCCTACCCGCTGTCGCGGCTGCAGCAGGGATTCGTCTTCCACAGCGAGTTCAGCCCCGACTACATCATTTACGTGAGCAGCATCGAGGTCGGCGCCCCCTTCCTGCGCGACCGGCTGCAGGCCGCGGTGCGGCGTCTGGTCGAGCGCCAGCCGATCCTGAGGACCTCGTTCGACCTGACCGGCTTCAGCGAGCCGCTTCAGCTGGTGCACCGCGAGGCCGACCTCCCGATCGAGGTTCTGGACCTGACCCGCACGTCCCCGCTGGAGCAGGACGCGGCGCTCGCCTCGTGGGTCGAAGAGGAGATGCGCATCCGGTTTGACTGGACCCGCCATCCCCTCATGCGCCTGCACGTGCACCTCCTGGGGGAGGCGAGGTTCCAGCTCACGGTGAGCGAGCCGTTCTTCGACGGCTGGAGCGTGGCGACGTTCATGACCGACCTGCTCGACACCTATTCCGCCCTCCTCCGCGGAGAGAAGCCGCCGCCCGAGCCGCCGCTCCGCTCGACCTACCGCGACTTCGTGGCGCTGGAGCGCGAGGCTTTGCTTTCGGAGGCGTGCCGCGATTTCTGGGCGGGAAAGGTGGGGGACGCCACCGCCACCCGGATCCCGCGCCTCGAGACGGCGCCTCGGGACACGGGGGCCCTCCCGGTCTGCCGCGTGGAAGTCCCGATCTCCCCCGAGACGTCGGGTGCCTTGCAGCGCCTGGCGTGGTCGGCCGGCGTGCCTCTGAAGAGCGTCCTCCTGGCGGCGCACGTGAAGGTCGTGGGCCTGCGCACCGGCCGCGGGGACGTGGTCACCGGCCTCATCGCCAACGGCCGGCCGGAGGAGCAGGACGGCGAGAAGATCCTCGGGATCTTCCTCAACACCCTGCCGTTCCGCATGCGCCTTCCAGGCGGGAGCTGGACCGACCTGGCGCGGCGCGCCTTCGAGACCGAGCGCGAAATGCTGCCGTACAGGCGCTTCCCGATGTCCGAGCTGCAGCGCATGACCGGGGGTCAGTTTCTCTCCGACACGGCGTTCAACTACACGAACTTCCACGTCTACCGAAGGCTCGATCGCAAAGGAGGGCTTGATCTGTGGGGCGGGTACGGCTTCGAGCAGACCTACTTCGCCTTGACGGCCCAGTTCAACCTGGACGAGTTCACCTCCCAGGTCTACCTCGCCCTCGACTACCGCTCCGCGGAGCTTTCGCGCCGGGAGGTGGAGGAGATCGCGGCGCACTACGCCCGGGTGCTGGCGTCGATGGCGGGCGAGCCCGAAGGCCGGCACGACCGGTTCGAAGCACTGACCGGCCCCGAGCGCCAGCAGGTCCTTTTCGAGTGGAACGACACGCGCCGGGACTACCCGCTCGATCGCTGCGTGCACGATCTTTTCGAGGCGCAGGCCGAGAGGGCCCCCGAGGCCGTCGCCGTCGTGGACGGAGCAAGGGCACTGACCTACCGGGATCTCAGCCGGAAGTCCAGCCAGGTGGCGCGCCGACTCATCGCGCTCGGCGCCGGGCCCGAGGCGCTGGTGGCCGTGTGCCTGCGACGATCGCTCGACCTCGTCGTCGCCCTTCTCGGTGTACTCAAGGCCGGCGCGGCCTACGTACCGCTCGACCCGGCCTACCCCAGGGAGCGCCTGGCGTTCATGCTTTCGGATACGCGGGCGCCCGTGCTGGTCACGCAGGAGGACCTGCTCGGGGCCTTCCCCCCGCACCGGGCGCGCGTCCTCTGCCTGGACCGCGACCGTGGCTCGCTCGAACGCGAACCGTCCGACCGCCCGCGCACCGGGGTCCTGCCGGGGAATCTCGCCTACGTCATCTACACCTCGGGCTCGACCGGACGGCCGAAGGGGGCGGCCATCGAGCACGGGAGCACGGTGTCGCTGCTCCGCTGGGCGCGCGAGGCGTTCGGCGACGAGGACCTCTCGGGAGTACTCGCCAGCAGCTCCATCTGCTTCGACTCGTCGGTCCTGGAGATCTTCGCGCCGCTGTCGTGGGGCGGCACGGTCATCCTGGCCGAGAACGCCCTGCAGCTCCCGACGCTCGAGGCGCGCGACCAGGTCCGCCTCGTCAACACGGTGCCCTCGGCGATCGCCGAGCTTCTGAGGGCCGGTGGAGTGCCCGCCTCGGTGAGAACCGTCAGCCTGGCCGGGGAGGCGCTCCAGAATCCCCTGGTGCAGAGGATCTACGCGCAGAGGACGATCGAGAGAGTGATCAACCTGTACGGTCTGTCGGAGGCGACTGTCTACACCACGATCGCGCGGCCCGCCCGAGGTGCGATCGACGCCACGCCGATCGGCCGGCCGGTCTCGAACACCCGTGTCTACCTCATCGACGAGAACCTGGACCCCGTGTCCCCCGGCGTGCCGGGAGAGATCTGCGTCGGCGGCATCGGCCCGGGGCGCGGCTACCTGAACCGGCCTGACCTGACGGCGGAGCGGTTCATCCCGGATCCGTTCGGAGACCTGCCCGGCGCGCGGCTGTACCGCACCGGAGACCTTGGACGCTTTCGCCCCGACGGGACGATCGATTTCCTCGGCCGCATCGATCAGCAGGTCAAGATCCGCGGCTTCCGGATCGAGCCCGGGGAGATCGAATCGGTCCTGGGCTCCCATCCGGCGATCGGCGAGACAGTGGTCCAGGTGCGGGATGAGAAAGACGGCG
>JBGPED010000273.1:0-3767 GCA_041482595.1 Acidobacteriota bacterium | reverse complement strand
TCTCAACGTGGAGCCGAAGCGCTATCGCTTCCTGTTCATCAATGGTTCCAACGCCCGGACGTATGAGATGTTCCTGACGAGCCAGGACACCAAGGCCAAGGGACCGGCCCTGTGGCAGATCGGCACGGACGGCGGCTACCTTGACTTCCCGGTCAAGATCGACCCGAGCGCCCCGGGCAATCAGCTGCAGAAGCTCCTGCTCATGCCCGGCCAGCGCGCCGACGTGATCGTCGACTTCGTCGGCCTGGCGCCGGGGACCCGCCTGATCCTGCGCAACGTGGCCAAGACGCCCTATCCCGCCGGCGACACCGTCGACGGGAGGACCCTCGGCCGAATCCTGCAGATTCGAGTGGTTGCCGGCGGGGGAGCCGATTCCAGCTACGACCCGGCGGCCGGCGGCGCCCTGCGCACTCCCATGGTCCGGCTGGTCGACCCGGTGGCGGGCACGCTGGCTCCTGGTGTCGTGGCCGAGAAGAGGCGCCAGCTGACTCTGAATGAGGTGGTTTCCGAGCCGAGCACGGTCGCCGGAACCGATTATGAGGGCGGTCCGGAGGAGGTGCTGGTCAACAACACCCACTGGTCGGGCAAGAACGAGAGCGGGACCATCCGTCCCGACTTCACGCCGATCAGCGTCGGCAACGATACGACCGGCTACTCGGAACTTCCGCAGGAAGGGGAGACCGAGATCTGGGAAATCATCAACACCACCGCCGATGCCCATCCGATCCACCTGCACCTGGTCCAGTTCCAGGTCATGAACCGCCAGAACTTCGACGTCAGGAAATACTTCGCGGCCTACGCCGAGGCCTACGGGGGCGCTGTCGTCGACGGGTTCGGTCCGCCCAACGATTACAACGTTCCGAACGCCGATGGCGCGGTGGGCGGCAATCCCGCCGTGGGTCGCTTCCTGAAGGGTCCCGCCCGGCCGCCGGAGGCGAACGAGGCGGGCTGGAAGGACACGGTGACGATGCTTCCCGGCCAGGTGACGCGCATCGCCGTGAGATGGGCGCCGATGTCTCTGCCGGCGAGCACTCCCGCCGCGGACGCGTTCTACGCCTTCGAGCCTGACGGCGGCCACGGCTACGTCTGGCACTGCCACATCATCGACCACGAGGACAACGAGATGATGCGGCCGACCAGCGTGCAACCGAACGGGGCCGCGATTCGCTCCTACATCAAGGGTATCGATTACTGAATCCGTCCGCTGATTGTGGCGGGGGCTGCCTGCGGATGCGACTCAGCCCGCCTTGCCGAGCCCTGCTCGTTGCGGTCCTTGGTCTCGCCACGGCGTTGCCCTCCTACGCCCTGATCCGCGAAGACGGTCACGGGTGGAGCGCCGTGAACGGCGCTCTTCGAGTCAGGGTCCTGTTCTCGGAGGAGGAGGTGCGGCTCCTCCCGCTCTCCCCCGGCCCGCCTGCCTGGGAGTGGGGAATCGCCCTGGACCGATTCGGAGGGCCGGACGATTTCAGGTCCTCGGGTCGCCCTTTGCTTCTGGCGGGTGATGATCGCCTGGACTACCTGCGGGGCTCCCTGCTCGAATGGTTCCGGAACGGCCCGAAGGGCATCGAGCATGGCCTCGAGATCCCGGGACGCGGAAACCCTTCGCTCCTGCGGTTCGACTTCGGCATCTCGGGGAGCCTCACTCCCAAGGTGTCCGAGGACGGCCAGATGGTCGTGTTCCGGGACGCTACGGGCGCGCCGATCCTGTCCTGTCTCGATCTTCACGGTCTGGATGCCGAGGGGCGCGAGGTGGCCGCCCGCTGGGAGTGGATCGAGCACGCGGAAGATTCCGGGCCGGTGCTGCGCCTCGTCCTGGAAGCATCCGACCGGACCTTTCCGTTGCGGTTCATGGAGCGGATCGCCCCGCCCAGGGGCGGATCGCTGAGCGCGGCCATCGGGCGCACCAGCGCGGCGACCGCGATCGCGTCAACGCCGCCGAACGATCTCTGCGCGGGAGCCGAGGGCATCCCGGGAGCGGGCCCGTTCCCTCACCTTTCCTCGGTGGTCGACGTCACCGACGCCACGACCACGGGCGACCCTCCGGGACCCTCGTGCCAGCCCAACGTCTCCCGGAGCGTCTGGTTCGCCTTCGCTCCGTCCGCCACCGCCGCCTACTCATTTTCGGTCTGCTCCGATGCGCCCACCGCCACGACGGTGGAGGACACGGTGCTCGCCGTCTATTCCTCGGCGGCCGCATGCGCGGGGCTCGCCGAGATGGGCGGGGGCTGCGACGACGACTCGTGCGGGCCGACGGCGCTGCAGTCGTCGATCGGAAACATCACGCTGGCGGCGGGGACGACCTACTCCATCGTCGTCTGGAGCTACGGGACCACCGCCCCGCCGCCCGGTGCGGGCGCTATCCAGCTCCGGGTCGACACGCTCACCCCGCCCGGTCCCGCCCCTGCCAACGACCTGTGCGCCGGCGCCGAGATCATCCCGGGGGCGGGCCCGTTTCCCTGCCTGTCCTCGATCACGGCCGACATCAGCGGGGCGACGACCGCCGGCGATCCCGCGGCACCGTCCTGCCAGCCCAACGTCTCCCGGAGCATCTGGTACGCGTTCACGCCCGCGGAGAGCGCGCGGTACACCTTCTCGCTCTGCGCCGACGGTCCCAGCGGATCCACGGTGGACGATACGGTGCTGGCGCTCTACACGGCCGCGGCGGTCTGCTCCGGATTCCTGGAGGCGGCGGGAGGGTGCGACGACGATTCCTGCGCGCGCGAGGCGGCGCAATCCATGCTTCCCGGAATCAGCCTCACCGCGGGGACGAGGTACTACGTCGTCGCGTGGGAGTACGGCACGGCCCCTCCCGCGGCCGGGAACACGTCCATCCAGCTGCGCGTGGGCCGCGTGGCCTCTCCTTCCAATGATGTCTGCGCCGCCGCGACGGATCTCCCTCTGGACACTCCCGTCACCGGGACCACCGTCGCCGCCTTCGATGACACCCGGCTTCCTTCCGGCTCGAGCTGCTTCGCCGGGATCGGTCAGATCCCGTCCACGGCCGGCGGCGGCGACGTCGCCTACCGGTTCACGGCACCGGACGGCGGCAGGTACTCGTTCCGGGTGAGCGGCTATGACACCACAAAGAACGCGGTCCTCTACGTCTCGTCGGACTGTCCGGCCGGAGAAGCGCCGGCCGTGGTGGCGGGCTGCCTGGGATCGGCGAACCGGACGTCGGTGTTTCCGGAGGAGGTGAGCTGCCTTCCGCTCGCGGCGGGTCAGACCGTCTACGTCTACGTCGACGAGGACACGCTCACATCCGGCAGCGCCTTCACGCTGGAGGCGAACCGCTGTCCGATCGAGAGCGAGCCGAACGGGACTCCCGACTCGGCGCGGGAGCCAGCGTGCGGCACGGAAGGATCAATCGCCCCGGCCGGTGACGCGGACTTCTTCACTCTGGGGATCGCCGAGCCGGGCTCGCGGGTCTTCGCCCTGGTGGACGGCGCCGCGGGAAACAGCAGCGACTTCGATCTGCGCGTCACGACCGGCGCCGACACGCTGGAATACGACGACTTCAACAACGATGTCCCTTTCGGCTCCGCCTCTCCCAACGTCTCGGGGACCCGCCTGACCGGAGTCGCGTCCTTTCTCAGGGTGAGCCATTACAGCGCCGTCGCCCAGGCAGAGCCCTATCGCCTGTACGCGTGCGTGCAGCCGCCCGCCTCCCGCGCCACCCCGGAGGTCGAGCCGAACAACACCATCGCCTCGGCCACCGGCGGCGCCAACGAGTACCGCTCCGGTGCATTGTCGGGCGCGGGCGACGTGGA
>JBGPED010000272.1:0-3767 GCA_041482595.1 Acidobacteriota bacterium | reverse complement strand
GCCGATCTGATCGAGGAGCGCCAGGGGGCCCATCGGCATCCCGAAGTCGAGCATGACGCGGTCGACCTCGTCGATCATCGCCCCCTCCTCGAGCATGACGAGAGACTCGCCGAGGTAGGTCAACAGGATGCGGTTCACCAGGAAGCCGGGGGCGTCTCCGACGACGACCGGGGTCTTGCCGATGCGCTTGGCCAGGGCGACCGCGGTCGCCACCGCTTCCTGCGACGTGCGCGGGCCCTTGATCACCTCGACCAGCGGCATCTTGTGGACCGGGTTGAAGAAATGCAGGCCGACGACGTTTTCGGGGCGGCGCGCCTCCTTGCCGATCGCCTCGATCGGCAGGGACGACGTGTTGGTCGCGAAGATGAATCCCTCGGGGACGACCGCCTCGACCTCGCGCAGCACCTTGTGCTTGACCGCCAGCGACTCGACCACCGCCTCGATCACGACGTCCGAGCGGCGCAGGCCGGTGTACTCGAGGGTGGGCTGGATGAGGGCCGCCTTCTGGTCGCACTCGCGCCGGCTCAGGCGGCCCTTCTTGACCTCGTCGCGGTAGAGTTCGTGCGCGTGGCGGATGCCGCGCGACAGAGCCTGAGGGTCGATGTCCTTCAGGCGGACTCCGACACCGCTGCGCGCCAGCGCCTGCGCGATGCCCCCTCCCATGACGCCGGCGCCGATCACGGCGGCGGCCCGGACGTCCTTCGGCCGGACGGCGGGATCGTCGACCCCCGGGTCGCGGCGCGCGGCGCGCTGCATGAGGAAGATCGACACGAGGTTCTTGCTGGTGCGCGAGGCGGCGAGAGGACCGAGAAGCTCGGCCTCGCGCTGCAACCCTTCCGTCATCCCGTGGCGCAGGCCGTGGATCACCGCCTCGAGCGCCCGGTACGGGGCCGGGTAATGGACCTCGGCGACGCGCTTCTTGAGACCGCGGCGGGCGATCTGCGACGCCAGGGCGAGACGCGCCAGGCGCACCGGGTTCAGCCGGGCGAGGACGGAGTCCGGCAGCCTGCGGCGCGGCCGGCGCCGGCCCTCGGCCGCGTCCATCACCAGCTTCTCGGCCGCCTCCAGGAGCAGCTCGGGGGGCGCCATCTCGTCGGCCAGACCGATCGTCACGGCGCGGCGGGCGCTCGCGCTGCGGCCCGTCAGGATCATGTCGAGGCCCGGGGCCAGGCCGACCAGGCGCGGCAGACGCTGCGTCCCCCCCCAGCCGGGCATGATCCCGAGACGAACCTCCGGCAGCCCGATCTCGACGCGCGGGTCGTCGGCGACGATCCGGAAGTGACAGGAGAGGACGAGCTCGGTGCCGCCCCCGAGGCAGGTGCCGTTGATGGCCGCCACGACCGGGAAGGGCAGGCGCTCGATGGCGTCGAACAGGCGCTGTCCCTTGCGCGAGGCGTGCTCGGCGTCCTGGATCGAGCGCAGGGCGCGGATCTCGTTGACGTCGGCCCCGGCGATGAACGACGCCGGCTTGGCGCTCATCACCACCAGGCCGCGGACGTTCTTGTCGTGCGCCGCCTGGTCGACGAGGATCTCGAGGACCGCCACGACGGGCGCCGTCAACAGATTCACCTTGTCGTGCGGCCGGTCGAAGATCAGGAAGGCGAGGCCGTCGCGGCGGGTCTCCAGGACGACACCCGGGCCCTCCATCGACAGGGTCTTCTCCCCCGTCTCGGACACGACCGCCCGTTTCGCATCCATGCGCGCGTCCTCCGATCGATCGTGCGACCTGCTCCCGGGTAAGATGCTCTACGACCGTTCCAAGATCAAGGCCGCGCCCTGGCCTCCCCCGATGCACAGCGTCGCCAGGCCCAGCCCCAGATCGCGGCGCGCCATCTCCTTCAAGAGTGTCAGGGCCAGCCGCGCGCCCGAGCAGCCGACCGGGTGACCGAGCGCGATGGCGCCGCCGTTGACATTGATGATCTCGGGGTTGATCTCGCCCAGCGCCGCCTTCAGCCCCAGCTCGTTCGCGGCGAACTCGGCGGAGGCGAAAGCCTGGCGCACGGCCAGAACCTGGGCCGCGAACGCCTCGTTGATTTCGATGAGCTGCACGTCCCGAAGCACGGCGCCCGCGCGCTCCAGGGCGATCGCGGTCGCGTACACGGGCCCCAGGCCCATCACCGTCGGGTCGAGCCCCGCGAATCCGTACGAGCGGATCCGCCCCAGGTACGGCAGGCAGAGCTCGCGCGCGCGCTCCTCGGAGGCGACCACGAGCGACGCCGCGCCGTCGGTGAGCATGCAGGAGTTGCCGGCCGTCACCGTTCCCCACGTCCTGTCGAAGGCCGGCTTCAGGCGCCCGAGCTGCTCCAGCGTCTGGTCCTCGCGCGGCCCAACGTCGTCCAGGACCGGCTGGAACCGGGGCGGGGGGTAGACCGGGACGATCTCATGGCGCAGGCGCTCGCGCGCCGCCACGGCGCGCCGGTGGCTCTCGAGCGCGAAGGCGTCCTGCTCCTGACGCGTCACGTGGAACCGGCGCGCCAGGACCTCGGCGGTCTCCCCCATGTTCAGGCCGCTGATGGCGTCGCGCAGCCCGACCTCGAGCGCCGAGACGGGACGGAGATCCCGGAGGCGCGCCTTCCACAGGGCGGCGAGGCGCTGCGGCAGGGTGCGGGCGCGCCGGAACCTCATGAGGTCGTCGGTGAACGCCTGCCCGAGCTGGAACGGGATGCGCGACATCGACTCGACACCGCCCGCGATGATGATGTCGGCGGCGCCCGACTCGATGCGATGGAAGGCGCTGACGATCGCCTGGATTCCCGAGCCGCAGTTCTGGTTGACGGCCCAGCCCGGAACGCGGCGCGGCACGCCGGCCTTCAGCGCCGCCACGCGGGCGATGGTCGTGGACTCCGCGGGCTGGGCGATGTTGCCGATGATCACCTCGTCCACCAGGCGCGGGTCCAGCTCGACGCGGGCCATCGCCTCTCCGATGGTGATGCGGCAGAGCTCGTCGGCCGGCACCTGGTTGAGAACGCCCCAGGACTTGCAGAAGGGCGTCCTGACCCCGTCCACGATGACGACGCCGCGCCGCGGGCTCACGAAAGCAACCGCCGCGCGATCGTGAGGCGTTCGCTCATTCCTGCACCTGGTCCCTCGAGATCCCGTACTGCTCGAGTTTCTTGTACAGGTTGCTCCTGGGTGTATCGATGGCCCTCGCGGTGCGCGAGATGTTCCAGCGGTTCTCCTTGAGCTTCCTGAGGATGAAGATTCTCTCGGCCTCATCCTTGTAATCCTGCAACGTGCGGAACGACGTCGGGTCCGGCGCCTCGAGAGCGGAGGGGGCTTGCCCCTCGCCGGCGGCGGCCGGTGCTTTCCCGCCCTCCGGGGGCGCTGCGGCGGCGGGTCCGGGGCGGCCGGCCTGCGCCACAGTCCCCGCGACGTCGGGTGCCGGGCCCGCCGGCGTCTCGCCCGCCAGCGCGTCGATGTCCCCCGCCTCGATCGTATCCCTTTCGACCATGATCAGGAGCCGCTCGACGGCGTTGCGCAGCTCGCGCGCGTTGCCTCGCCACGGACGGGCGGCCAGGCGCTCGACAGCGGACGGCGCGAAGCGTTTCGGGCGGTAGTTGCTGTCGGCCGCGAAGGTCTCGACGAAGTATTCGAGCAGGGCCGGGACGTCCTCGCGGCGCTCGCGCAGGGGCGGGCAGACGATCGGCACGACATTGAGCCGGAAGAACAGGTCTTCGCGGAAGGCGCCGGCCCGGATGCGCTCGCGGAGATCCTTGTTGGTCGCGGCGATGACGCGCACATCGACGCGGTTCGTCTTCGCCATTCCG
>JBGPED010000271.1:0-3786 GCA_041482595.1 Acidobacteriota bacterium | reverse complement strand
TGGGGACGCCTGTGACAATTGCCCGGCTGTGCCCAATGTGGATCAGAACCTGTGCGCCTGCTCTCTCTGCGCACCGTTCAACATCACGATTCGGTTCGATGCCGATTTCGGGCACGGATCCGGCCTGGTGACCTGGATGACGGACGTCGAGCACGACATCAAGGGGTTCAACATCGTCATGATCGACAACCGCGGCAACAGGAATCAGCAGAACAACGTCCTGATCCCGTGCCAGGAGTGCACCACTGATCAGGGGGCGTCTTATTCCTTCCTGATACCCAAGCACCGCAGCGGGCGGGAGATCTTCGTCGAGCAAGTCTATCGGGACGGCCGCGTGCGACTTTTCGGACCGGCGGAAAAGCGTTAAGCGTGACCCGAAGGCGGCTTCTGGACGTCCGAGAGGAACAAGCCCCCCTCGGTGGTCCGCAGGAAAGTGGTCACCCGCCTCAGCGCCAGCCCGCGGTGCGACACCTCGTCCTTGCGATCCTCCGGGACCTCTCCGAAGGTGGCGTTGAGCGCAGGGAAGAAGAAGATCGGGTCGTAGCCAAATCCGCGGCTGCCGCGTATCGCTGTCGCGATGCGCCCTTCGCATATGGCGCGGAACAGGCGCGTCTCGTCGCCGGCGGGACGCACCAGTGCGGCCACGACGATATAGCGGGCCGTGCGCTTCATGTCCGGGACGCCGGCAAGTTCCTCGAGAAGCCGCTCACATCGTCCCAGGTCGTCCAGGCCGGGCCCGCCGTAGCGCGCCGACAGGGGGCCGGGGCGGCCGCCGAGGGCGTCCACCTCGAGACCGGAATCATCGGCCAGGGCGGGCAGCCCACCGAGGGCAGCATAGTGCTTCGCCTTGCCGCGGGCGTTCTCCTCGTAGGTGCCGCCGGTCTCCTCGTACGGCTCGCGGATGCCGAGGTCGGCGAGGGACAGGACCTCGATGCCGAGAGGCGACAGCAGGCGCACCAGCTCGCGCGCCTTGCCGGGATTGAATGTGGCGACGAGAAGCCGGGGGCGGACCGCGCTCACGGGCGGGGAAGCAGGGCCGGCAGGACCTCGCGCAGGGTCTTTCTCTGGTGCTCGAAGAGCTGGTCGACACCGTGGTTGGCGAGATCGAGCATCGCCTTCATCTCGTCGGGCGAGAACGGCGTCTTCTCCCCGGTGCCCTGCACTTCGACGTAGCGGCCGGAGTCGGTGCGCACGACGTTCATGTCCACGTCCGCCTGCGAGTCCTCCGAGTAGCTCAGGTCCAGGAACGGGACGCCGCCGAGAAGGCCGACCGATGTCGCCGCGATCATGCCGCGCAGGGGCGGGCCGTTGAGCTTGTTGAGCGTCTTCATCTTCGCGAGCGCCAGCACCAGCGCGACGAATGCGCCGGTGATCGAGGCGGTGCGCGTGCCGCCGTCGGCCTGGATGACGTCGCAGTCGATCCAGACGGTGCGCGAGCCGAGAGCCTTCATCTCGGCGACGGCGCGCAGCGACCGCCCGATCAGCCTCTGGATCTCCTGCGTCCGGCCGGAGGCCTTGCCGCGCGTCGCCTCCCTCTGGGTGCGCTGGTCGGTGGCGCGCGGGATCATGCCGTACTCGGAGGTGATCCATCCCTGGTTGGTGTCGCGCAGGAAGGGCGGCACCTTGTCCTCGACGCTCGCGGTGCAGATGACGTGCGTGTGGCCGATCTTGATGAGGGCCGACCCCTCCGCGTAGATGTTGACCCCGGTCTGGATCTCGACCGGTCGCATGTCGCGTTCGCTCCTGCCGTCCTGCCGCTGCATCCGTCCTCCGAAGGGAAACTCAGCCCTGAATGTCGATCTGCTCGAGCCTCTCGAGCGGCCCGCCGAGAAAGTGCGACCCGACCTCGCGGAACCGGTCCGACGAGTCGGTCACGAAGAAATGGTCGCCGCCCACAGCACCCGGCCCGTCGTTCAAGAGCCCGCGCTCGACGAGCCGGGCCCGCACGACCGTGGCCGTCGCCCGCGCCGAGTCGACCAGAGTGACTTCCGGGCCGACCGCCTCGCCGATCACACCCGCGAGAAGCGGGTAGTGCGTGCACCCGAGAACCAGCGTGTCGATCCCCTCGGCTTTCAGGTCGTGCAGGTAGAGCGTGGCCGTGGCGCGCGCGACGTCATTATCCACCCAACCCTCCTCCGCCAGAGGCACGAACAACGGGCAGGCGCGGCCGACGACGCGCGCCTGCGGCAGGTGGCTGGCGATGGCGCGCGCGTAGGCGCCGCTCTTGATGGTGGCGGCGGTGCCGATGACGCCGATCACCTGCCGGCGGGTGGCGCGGCAGGCGGCCTCGGCGCCCGGGCCGATCACGCCGACGACCGGCAGCTTCAGCCGGAGCTGCAGGTCGGGCAGGGCCACCGCCGACATGGTGTTGCAGGCGATGACCAGCGCCTTGATGCCGCGGCGTTCGAGGACGCGCGCCCCTTCGAGCGCGTAGCGCGTGACCGTCTCGTCCGACTTGGTGCCGTACGGGACACGCGCGGTGTCCCCGAGGTAGAGGAGCCGTTCGCCCGCGGGCAGCGTCTCCTTGAGTGCCTTGAAGACGGTCAGCCCGCCGATGCCCGAGTCGAAGACCCCGATGCCCGCCTCGCGCACGCCGTGTCCCTGTTCCCGCCGCAGCACCTACGGCGCGCTCTTGCGGTCCATGTCCACGATCGACATGTCCTTGGCGTAGTCGCGCCTGAGGTCGAGGTGGCTCTTCAGCGTGTCGCGCTCCTCGCCGTTGACGAGGATGTGCACCCGCTTGATCTGCGGCAGGTTGTAGACCAGCGAGTCCACGATCGAGAAGATCGTGGTGATCTCCTCGTCCGTCCCGCCGGGATGGAAGTCGACCAGCTCGCTGCTCAGGTCGACGTAGGCGGTGCCCGAGCGGTCGAGGTACAGCCCGCGCAGGCGCGTCTGCGGCGGCAGCGTCGGCAGGAGATTTTTCTCGAGGGGCCCGTTGATCAGCTCGACGACGATCTGCTTCGCCTGGTCGGCGATCGAGGAGGTCAGGAAGATCTTCGGCTTCTCCGGGCCGAGCGACTCGCTGTCGGCCTCCTGGAAGAACAGGGTCACCTCGCGGCGGTTCTGCTCCGAGGTGAAGGAGGGCGTCTCCTCCGGCGCGGGCGTCGCCGCGGGGGAGGCGGTCGCCGCGGGGGAGACGGGCGCGCCGGGGGCCGCCGGGGAGGAGGGTGCTATGCCCTCGCCGCCCGGCTGAGCGCCGTCTCCGGGTTCCGGCGTGACTCCCGCCTGCGCCGGCCGGCCGGCGTGCCCGCCCGTGCGCATCACCAGGGCCGCGACGAGCAGGGCGGTGCAGACGGCGGCCACGGCGCCGAGAACGATCGTCTCCCTCTTCACCGGGAGCGCGCCTGGACGTACTTGTCGTGGAATTTCCTGACGCTGTCGAAGATGGCGCCCGCCAGCTTGTCCTTGAAGGCCGGGTCCTTGAGGCGTCTCTCCTCTTCGGGGCTGGTGATGAACGCGACCTCGATGAGGACGGCCGGCATGGTCGCGCCCATCAGGACGCGGAACGGCGCCTGCTTGATGCCGCGGTTGGCGATGTCGAGAACGTCGTTCAGGTTCTCCTGGATCATCTCGGCGAGAGAGCTCGACTCCTTGAGGAAGGCCGACTGCGCCAGGTCCCACAGGATCATCTCGAGGTTGCCGTTCTTCTGCACCCCCTCTTCGAGACCGAGCGTGTTGTTCTCGATCGCCGCGACGGCGCGCGACTCGTCGTCGGTCGCCTGGTACGACAGGAAATAGGTCTCGGCGCCGCGCGCGTTGCCCCGCCGCGAGGCGTTGGCGTGG
>JBGPED010000270.1:0-3814 GCA_041482595.1 Acidobacteriota bacterium | reverse complement strand
CGAATCGGTGACGAGCTCGGGCGGGTCGGCCGAGGTGGCGATCGTGGTCACCAACTCCGCGGCCGGTCATTCGATCCCGGGTGGATTGGCCACGAAGAGCCTGGTGCTGGCGGTCGGCGCCGAGACGGCGGACGGCAAGCTGGATTACCGCCAGGAGAGGATCTACCGCAGGGAGCTGCAGGACGACAAGGGGATCGTCCTGGAGAGCGTCGCCGACATGTTCTTCAAGGCGGCGTCGGTGGGCAGCGACACGCGCATCAAGCCGAAGGAGTCGCGCCGCGAGCGCTTCACGGTGCCCGTCCCCTCCGGCGCCCGCGCCATCGTCGCCCGCCTGGAGTACCGCGACGGGTCCGATCCGCGCAACACCACGCCGGCGACGTCCCTGATCACGGAAGTCAAGCACCCTCTCGGGGGGCGCTGAAGAACGGGGCGCGCCCGCGGCCGCCCGCTCAGCGCGAGGGCGGCGCGCGGCGGACCAGCTGCTTCGCCAGATCCCTCACCTTCGGGTAAACCTTCGCCGGGTCGCAGACGGCGTCATCGGCCCGCGTTTCCCCGTGCGGCGGGCGAAGCGCGTCGCTCAGCGACGAGAAGAGCGTCGTCCCCACGGGCGCCCGCAGGGGTGGTGCGGCGGTCTTGCGATCCCCTTCGCTCAAGACCCCTTTCACCGGCGCCTGCACGGCGCCCGCCTGAATCGCCCTGCGGCACTGAGCGGCCGCCCCGTCCCGGTCGCCGGCCAGCCAGTCGAGATAGCCGAGAAGAAAGGCCGCCTCGACGCACTTCGGGTTGGTGCGCAGCGCCGACTCGAACCAGGCGCGCGCCCGTGCGGTGTCTTCCCGGACCAGGGCGATCTCGCCCAGACGGACCATCGCCCCGGTCTCCTCGCCATTGAGAGCGTGCGCCTTCTCGAAGTGGATCTGGGCCTCCTCGAGGTCGAGAGGCCGCGACTGATCCGGGGACAGGAGGACCGTCCCCAGCGCCAGGTGGCCCCTGACGCTCGCCGGGTTCACCTCGACGAGGCGGGCGAACGCCTCGCGCGCCTCGTCGAGCCGGCCCATCTCGCTCCGACAGTGACCCAGATAGTAGAGGGAGTCCTCGTGCCCGGGCCGCAGGGCCAGCGCCTGCTCGTAGGCCCCCGCCGCGGCCGGCCAGTCTCCCTGCACGCGCAGCGACGTCGCGCGCCCGAACACGTCCCAGAAGAGAAGGATGGCGGAACGCTCGCTCCGACCCCTCTCCGGCGATGACGGGGACGGACCCGCCGACGGGGAAGATGCGGCGGTCCGGGTGGCCGGTGACGCGGCGGTCTCCGCGGCGGGCCCCGATCCGGGCGGTTCAGGCGCGCTGTCCACGACGGGCCCGGCATTCTCGCGGATCGTCAGGGTGGCGTTCACCGGCAAATCGGTGAACGACTGCCGCGATCCGTCCGGCCAGGCGATCTCCAGACGATCGATCGAGTGGGCCTCTCCCAGACCGAAGTGCTCCTCCCCCGGGGGGGACTGGCTCAAATAGGACGGCCCCGATCCGATCTCGCGCATCTGGGTCCGAGCGCCCGCGGTCAAGCGGACGACCGCCCCCGTGGCGAAGGAGGTCGTGCGCGCCCCCTTGCGGCCTGCTCCCGGAGCACCCGGGACCCCGTGCGCGGACGGCCCCCTGAGGACGATCCGCGCCCAGTTCATGCCGTTCCCCCCGTCGTTCCGGAGAAGTCTGGCCTGGCCGCCGTTGACGTTGACGGCGATGTCGAGGTCTCCGTCCCCGTCGTAGTCGGCGAAGGCGGCGCCGCGGCCGACGTTTTCCACGGCCAGCGCCTCGCCACCCGCCTCGCCGGCCTCGAAGAAGCCGCGCTGCGGGCCGCCGTTCCAGAAGAGAAGGTTGCGCATCGGGACGAGAAGGGACGGATTGTCCTCGCGCTGGAACGTGCTGCCGTCAACGACGAACAGATCGAGGCGGCCGTCATTGTCGTAATCGAAGAAGCCGGTGCCCCAGCCGACGAAGTCGAGGGCGATCTGCCCCAACCCCACCTGGTCGGCGATGTCGAGGAAATGCAGGGGGGCGCCTGAGGACGGGGCGGCCTGCCTCTGGTTGTCGTACAGAGCGTTCTCCTGCGCGATCCAGTGGGCGATGAAGATGTCGAAGTCGCCGTCGTTGTTCCAGTCGCCGATCCCGAGACCCATGGCGCCCCGGTAATCGGCGACCCAGGCGGAAAGGCTGATGTCCTCGAAGCGGCCGTTTCCGAGGTTCCTGTACAGGGCGTTGTCCGAGATGTCGTTCGCTACGTAGAGATCGGGCCAGCCGTCGAGATCGAAGTCGCACCAGGCGGCGGAGAGCGAGCGTCCGGTCGGGTTGTCGACGCCCGCCTGCTTCGCGACGTCCCTGAACGTGCCGCCGTCGTTGCGCAGGAGAAGATTGCGCTCCGGCGGATAGGAAGACGGGTTCAGCGTGAACGGGACGACGGCGCGGTACTGCTGCGAAGCCGAGCGGGCCAGCGTTTCGTCGTAGCGGTAGCGGACGTAGCCCGCGACGTACAGATCGAGGTCGCCGTCGCGGTCGTAGTCGGCCCACGACGCGCCGCTCCAGAATCCCTCCTCCCTGCCGACGCCCGAGACCAGGGAGACATCGGTGAAGGTGCCGTCGCCGTTGTTGCGGTACAGGAGGTTGGTGCCGTAGCGGGTGACCACGAGATCGAGATCGCCGTCCCCGTCGAAGTCGCCCCAGGCCGCCCCCATGCCGCAGCCGCGCGCCCCGACTCCGGCCGCATCGGTGACGTCGGTGAACCGGCCGCCCCCGTCGTTCCGGTACAGCGCCGCGCGCGCCCCGGAGCGCGCGATTTCCCCGGCACCCGCCGTCAGGGGTCCGCTCTCGTTCACCAGGAAGAGATCGGGGTCGCCGTCGCCGTCGTAATCGCCCCAGGCGAGACCCGAGCCCATGTCCTCGGGAAGCTGCGTCGAGCGCGTCCCTTGAAAATGCCTGAAGGAGATCCCGGCCGCGGCGGCCGCGTCGGAGAAACGGACTCGCGGGAAGCCGTCCGGCAGGGAGCGCGCGAGACCGTGCGTGATCTCCTCTCCCGCGCCCGGGTCGGTCCCCGGGACGTAGGCCGCCGGCCTGGGACGCAGGAGAACGGCCGCCGCGGCGACCAGGACGAGGGCCGAGGCGCCCGCCAGGATGACGAGTCTGCGCTTGCGGGAGCGCCGGCCGCGCGCCGGGACGGCCGGCGGCCCGCCGCTCACCGGGCCCCGGCGGGCAGCCCCGGCAGGCGGATCCCGGAGGACGAATTGGACGGAGCCGGAGCGCCGCGCGGATGAGGGGGCGCGAGCCCGGCGGCGCGCTCCCCCTTGCCGAGGACGCGGATGGTCGTCTCCGAGCGCGACATCTCGGTCGCCGGCGCGGTCAGCCCCGCCTTCTCTCCGAACATGAAGTTGAGCAGGTACTGGTCGATCTTGCGGTACATCAGGCGCGCCGTGACGTGCAGGGTCCGGGGCTGGGGGCCCGGAACCGGGACGCGGAAGGTGCGCTCGTAGCTCGTCGGCTGTTTTTCGGTCGAGGCGCTGCCCGGACAGCGGAAGGAATACTCGGCGTTGTCCGAGAACCCCGGGAACAACGAACGCCGGAACCGCACGCCGACCATCTCCCACAGGTTGTGACGGTCGATCAGGTTGCCGTACTGGTCCACCGGCTCGGCCTTGAACATGAACGTGCCCGGCTCGATGAAATGCCGGTCGTCCAGGCGGCCCGTCGCGAACACGGTGCGGCCGGCGTCGTCCACGACCGTGAGCTCGACCCACGACTGGATGATGTCGAGCGGGCCGGTGGGGAAGTCGTG
>JBGPED010000269.1:0-3815 GCA_041482595.1 Acidobacteriota bacterium | reverse complement strand
TTCCGCCTTGGTTTTCAAACAGGAGGTTGCGCTGCTTGAAGCCGCCGAGCAGCTCCGGGTGGGCGTCGATCTGCGGGTAGATATGGCCGTTGGCCACCACCAGGTCCAGGTCGCCGTCGTTGTCGAGGTCGGCGAACGCCGTCCCCCACGACATCGGCAGGTAGGTGGCGGGACCCACGCCCGTCTCCTCGCTCGCGTCCTCGAACAGCCCGTCGCCGAGGCCGCGAAACAGGGTGGAGAAATCCTGAGAGAAGTTGGTGACGAAGATGTCGAGACGGGAGTCTCCGGTGGCGTCCCCCACGGCGATCCCCATGCTCGCCTGCGCCGCCCCGTTGGCGTCGAGGGCGCACCCCGACCAGACCCCGACCTCCTTGAACGTGCCGTTCCCCTCGTTGCGGTACAGGTAGTTCGGATCGGAGTCGTTGGCGACGTACAGGTCGAGGTCGCCGTCCCCGTCGAAATCGGCGGCGCGCACCGCGAAGCCGTAGGCCAGGCCGCGGTCCTCGAGGCCCGCCGCGACCGTCGCGTCCACGAACCGCTTCCCGCCCTCGGATCGGAAGAAGTGGTCCGGGGCGCCGGTGAGGCCGAACGGGCCGGCGGCCACCTTCTCGAGCCCTTTCCAGTCGAGGGTCGGCTGCGCCCGCAGCACGTCGTCGAGGGTGCAGTCGATGTAGGAGGCGACGTAGAGATCGAGATCGCCGTCGCCGTCGGCGTCGAAGAAGGCGGCCCCGGTGTTCCATCCGGGGGCCTCGAGACCGAGACGCGTGGCGACGTTCTCGAACGTGCCGTCCCCCCGGTTGCGGTAGAGAGCGTTCGACCCGAAGTTGGTGACGAACAGGTCCGGCCGGCCGTCGGCGTCGTAGTCGGCGACGGCGACCCCCGCCCCCCACGCCCCGTCGCCCACAACACCGGCCCGGTCGGTCACGTCCTCGAACCTGCCGCCGGGGAGCCCATGGTACAGGGCGTTGCGACCGCGCTCGACGACGCGCGCGCCGTCCAATCGCCAGCCGTTCACGACGTACAGATCGAGCCGGCCGTCGCGGTCGTAGTCGAGGAAGGCCGCCCCGGTGCCGGCCGAGTCGAGCAGATGGTCCTTGCCGGGGCGGCCCGACAGGACGACCCGCGTCACCCCCGCTTCGGCGGCGACGTCGACGAAACGGAAGTGCGCGACGGCCGGTGGAGGGAATCCGCGCGCCCCCGGCGCGGCCGCCGGCCGGTGCGCGCAGGCACCGGCCAGAAGACACAGGAGGAGGACGCCCGGACGGGCCGCGCGGATCTCTACTGCATCAGTGAGGCCCACGTCGCCTCGACCTTCTTCCACTCAGCCTCGAGGGCGTCCGACTTCGGGGCCCGCGCCAAAGCACCGAACGCCTTCGAGGAGTCGAGGAACGCCGCCTTCGCCACCCGGGTCACGACGACGTATCCCTGGTCGTAGATCCCTTTCGCTTCGCCGTCCGCGTGGTGGTGGTGTCCGCCTTCCAGGAGGCGCTTGCGGACGGCCCCCACGGCGCTGTCCCCTTCCGTGCCGACCTGGGCGACGGCCGCCGCCAAGTTCTCCAGGGCGGCCTGACTCCCCTTCGCGTCGTTGGTCTTGATCGCCTGGCGCGCGTGCTCCATCTGGCCGCGCGCGTGCGCGTAGGCCGCCCCCAGGATCGAGCGCACCAGGTTCGCCTCGGTCTTCTTGACCGCGAGGATGGCGTCGGCCAGGGTGTTGTACGTGGCCACCATCTCGGCCGGTGTCGTGCCCGCCGACGGCGCCCCCTGCGCCCTCGCCGGACCGTCCGTGAGCAGCAGGATGCCCGCGAACAGCGCGCCCAGAACGATGAAACGCGTGATGCGTGCCGTCGTCATGTCGATCCTCCCCGCCGGCGCGAGCCGGCTGAATGTCCCGATGGCGTGCGCAGATTAGTGAATCCGCGCGCCGTTGTCCACCCGCAGGAGACCGCTTTCCGGCGCCCGCCTCTCCGTCCTGTAGTAATCTCGCGCCGTATGGATTCCGCGCTGGCGGTCGATCGACTGCACTTCGCGTTCACCGTCACCTATCACTACCTCTTTCCCCAGCTCACCATGGGGCTGGCGCTCCTCATCCTGATCCTCAAGACGCTGGCGCTGCGCCGGCGTGACGAGCATTTCAACCGCGCGGCGCGCTTCTGGACGAAGATCTTCGCGATCAACTTCGCCATGGGCGTCGTGACCGGCATCCCGATGGAGTTCCAGTTCGGGACGAACTGGGCGCGCTTCGCGCGGGCGGCCGGCGGGGTCATTGGGCAGACTCTGGCGATGGAGGGGGTCTTCTCCTTCTTCCTCGAGTCGTCGTTCCTCGGCCTCCTGCTGTTCGGCGAGAAGCGGCTGGGGCCGAGGGGGCACTGGGCGGCCGCCTTCCTGGTGTTCCTGGGATCGTGGGTCTCCGGCTTTTTCATCGTCGCCACGAACGCCTTCATGCAGCACCCCGTCGGCTACACGCGCGGCAGGGACGGCTCCGTAAACCTCGACAGCCTGCGGGCGCTCCTCACCAACCCCTGGCTGCGCTGGCAGTATCCGCACGTCATGATCGGATCGGTCGTCACCGCCTGCACGGTTGTGGCGGCGGTCGGCGCGTTCTATCTTCTCTCGGGCCGGCACGCGGCCTACGGGCGCACCTTCGTCCGCCTCGGGGTCGTCGCCGGACTCCCGGCGGCCCTGCTCCTCCTCTTTCCGACCGGGGACCGGCAGGGAAAGATGATCGCCACGCACCAGCCGGCGGCG
This sequence comes from Acidobacteriota bacterium, assembly GCA_041482595.1. Classification (GTDB taxonomy): domain Bacteria; phylum Acidobacteriota; class Polarisedimenticolia; order Gp22-AA2; family Gp22-AA2; genus Gp22-AA3. The sequence continues at coordinate 1,070 of JBGPED010000269.1, read as the reverse complement.
CTGGCCGCGATGGAGGGTCTCTTCCGCACGCAGGAAGGGGCGCCGATCGTCCTGGTCGGCCAGCCGGACACGGAGAAGCGCACCCTCGACAACCCGATCTACGTGCCGCGCATGCTGTCGTTCCTCACCTACAACCGCTGGAAGGCCGAGGTGAAGGGGCTGGACGCGTTTCCCGCCGACGACTGGCCGCAGAACATCCCGATGCTCTACTACGCCTACCACATCATGGTCGGTCTCGGGACGATCTTCATCGCCGTCCTGGCGCTCGCGGCGTGGCTCCTGCGCGGCGGCCGGCTGTACCGCTCGTCGGGCATGCTCTGGATCCTGATGCTGATGCTGCCGTTCCCCTACATCGCCAACACGGCCGGCTGGGTCACCGCCGAGATGGGGCGCCAGCCCTGGCTCATCCACGGACTGATGCGCACGCCTCAGGGGACCTCCCCTTCCGTGTCCGCCGGCAACGCGCTGTTCACGCTCATCGGCTTCATGGGGATGTACACGGTGCTCAGCATCCTGTTCCTCTTCCTGGTGCGCCGGGAGATCGAGCACGGCCCCGAGGGCGGCGCAGCGCGCGCCGCCCGGGCCTGAGGGGCGGCGATGGCGAGCCTGTGGTTCTGCCTGGTGGCGCTGATGATCGCCGGCTACGTCGTGCTCGACGGCTTCGATCTGGGTGCCGGGATCGCGCACCTCTTCGTGGCGAAGACCGACGCCGAGCGCCGGCTGGTGCTGCGCTCGATCGGTCCGTTCTGGGACGGCAACGAAGTGTGGCTTCTCGCCGCCGGGGGGACGCTCTACTTCGCCTTCCCGCTCATGTCCGCCTCGTCCTTCAGCGGCTTCTACCTGCCGCTGATGATCGTCCTGTGGCTGCTGATCCTGCGGGGCATCGCCATCGAGTTCCGCGGGCACGTCGACAGCCCGACCTGGAGGCCGCTCTGGGACGTGGTGTTCTCGGTCTCGAGCGCCCTGCTCGCCGGCTTCTACGGCGCGGCGCTCGGCAACGTCGTGCGGGGCGTGCCGCTCGACGCCTCGGGGTACTTCTTCGAGCCGCTGTGGACCGACTTCCGGCTTGG
>JBGPED010000268.1:0-3822 GCA_041482595.1 Acidobacteriota bacterium | reverse complement strand
GCGCCGCGCCTCTTCCAGGAGCGTCAGGTCGGCGCCCCGCTCGATGTCGAACAGCGCTGCGTACGTCTCGTACACCCGTTCGTAGACGCGCGAGGCATTGTCCCGTGTGTCGCGCAGCGCCGCCTCAAGGTCGCTGGTCTGGAGGTTCTTCGGGTCCAGGGGCTGCGGCCGCTTCGGCCCCCCCAGGCGGGTGTGGGTCAGATAAGACGGGAACAGCCCCTTGATCGTGTCGCCCACCGGCTTGATCGCCTCGCCGTCGGCGCCCACCCCCTTCGGCTGGATCCCCTGCAGGATCACCTGCCCGACCTCCGGCCGCAGGACTTCCTTGGGAGGGAGATACCCGTAGCGCAGAATGTCCTGCACACCGGTGCCGCTCATGGTGATGTGCTGCTCGCGGCCGTGCGGGCAGGTCTTCTCGGAGGCCACCGCCCCGCAGCGGGTGCAGTAGAACGACTCGCGGAAGAAGATCGGCTCGATGCCGAGCTCCTCGCGGCCGTAATCGGAGAAGATGCGTTGCGACGCGTACGGATCGTAGAAGTTGCCGAAGCCGGCGTGGTCCCGCCCGACGATGAAATGGGTGCAGCCGAAGTTGCGGCGGATGAGCGCGTGCAGGATCGCCTCGCGCGGACCGGCATACTGCATGGTGATGCGCAGGGGCGCCATCGCCACCCGGTCGGCCGGGAAGTATTCGCGCAGCGCCACTTCGTAGGCCTTGATGCGGAACTCGTTGCGGAAGTAAGCCCGCCGGGTCGTCTCGACCACGGGATGGATGAACAGCCCGTCGAAGATCTCGAGGGCGCATTTCTGGAGGTGTTCGTGACCGCGATGCAGGGGGTTCGCGGTCTGGAAGGCGACCACGGTGCTCCACCCGCGCTCTTCGTGGAAGAGTCTCCAGGCGTCCTTCGGCTCGAGGCGGTATTTCTCGAACGGGCCCCAGTGCGTCTTCTCGAGGAGCTCGATCGGGCCCGCGAGCGCCGTGTCGCCCAGCCGCCTGAAGATGGCGTCCACGCCGGGATGCCGCCTCTCGGCGGTGCCGAAGAGCTTCTGGGCGCGCTCGGTCTTGTCGAAGCCGTATTTCTCCTGCACGTGCAGGATGGCGATCGGGGCTCCGGAGGGATCGACGAGTGCCAGGGCCTCCCCTTCGCGCACGCGATCCACGACACCGCGACCCGCGTCGTCGACGGGGGCCAGCGTCGGCGGCAGGGTCCAGGGCGTGCCGTCGGCCAGGCGCCCGCGGTCGAGGATCGACGCGTAGTCCCTGCTTCCCGGATACCCCTCGAGCGGGCTCAGGACGCCGGTCGCGATCATCTCGAGGGTGACGACCTGGTCGAGAGTCAGGGTCAATTTCGGAAGGCGGGCCGCGAGGTCCTTCGCCTTGTCTCGCACAGCACCGACGAGCACGCGATCGACCAGCTTCCCCCCCACCGGGGTCGGCCCGGAGCGGGCCGCCCCTCGCGCGGCGCGGGCCTCCGTCACAATGCCTTTCTCATCCTGCATGACCTCTCCTCTCTCCTCAACATGAAAAAAACCCTTTCCGGTCTCCCGGAAAGGGTTTGGCATATCGTCTGATGACCCGCCTCTGCCGTCCTATCTCCCGGAAGCCGCCCGCCGCCCGCTGCGACAACAGCAACCCGCCGGGAGCGCCATCGTCGGGCCGTTGAAACGAACGCTCGCGTGGTTCCAGATCATGGACCCCAGGCTCCTCCCCGGAAGCCGGAACTATACGGTGAGAGGCCTCTCCTGTCAACGCTTTCAAGGTGGTGCGGAGGGCGTAAGACCTACCGCAGCTCCTGGAAGAGAGCGGGGTCGTCGGTTATCAAGCCGTCGGCGCCGAGCGCCAGCAGACGGCGCATGAGCCTCAGATCGTTGACCGTCCAGAAGACGACGACGAGACCGAGCCGGCGCGCCAGGCGGATCCGGCGCGGCCCGGCCAGGCGGACGTGCGGGTGGACCGAGAACAGTCCGACACGCCCGTGCACGGCGCGGAGTCCCCGCAGCGAGCGCGAAACGAGGAACCCGAGCCGGACCCGCGCCATGGCGGCGCGGGCCTGCTGGAGGGCCCGGGGCGAGAACGAGGAGACGACCAGAAGGTCGTTGAAGCGCGTGCGCGCCACCGCCCGCGCCACGGCGCGCGCCACGGCGTCCGGTGCGGCCGCCGGCGCTCCGTGCGCGGTCCCTTTGCGGACCGGCGGCTCCTTGATCTCGATGTTCATGCCACAGCGGCCGCGCGCGAACTCCAGGGATTCCTCCAGAGTCGGAATCCGCTCGCCGCGGAAGCGGGACGAGAACCACGCCCCGGCGTCCAGGCGGCGCAGGTCTTTCGACGTCATCGCCGCCACTTCCCCGCGGCCGTTGGTGGTGCGATCGACGGTGCCGTCGTGGATCACGACCGGCACGCCGTCGGCGGTCAGGTGGACGTCCAGCTCGATGGCGTTGGCGCCGAGCCGGACGGCCTCGGTGAAGGCCGCGAGCGTGTTTTCCGGGGCGCGCGCCGAGGCGCCCCGGTGGGCGATGCGCAGCGGCCGGCGCAGGGGGGCCGCGGCCGGAGCGGCGGGGGCCGGGCGCGCCGATGGCAGAGCCGCGCCCATCAGGAGACCGCGGTCTCGCTGGCGGCGCGGTCGACGCGCTTCCGGTCGTGGGCGTTGAGCAGGCGCTTGCGCAGGCGGACGGTTTTCGGTGTGACCTCGACCAGCTCGTTATCGCCGAGAAACTCGATGCAGTCCTCGAGCGACATGTCGCGGGCCGGTGCCAGGCGGATGGTGTCATCCGAGGTCGAGGCGCGCATGTTCGTCAGGTGCTTCTTCTTGCAGGGATTCACGACCAGGTCGTTCTCGCGCGTATGTTCTCCGACGATCATCCCCTCGTAGACCGGCACGCCGGGGCCCGTGAACAGGGTGCCGCGGTCCTCGAGGTTGTGCAGCGCGAAGGTCACCGTCGTCCCGGGATCCTTGACCACCAGGGCGCCCCGGGTCCGCGACGGGATGTCCCCGCGGTGCGGGGCGTACTCGTGGAACACGTGCGACATGATGCCCGTGCCGCGCGTCTCCGTGAGGAACTCGCGCCGGAAGCCGAGCAATCCCCGGGCCGGGACGGTGAACTCGAGGCGGACGCGGCCGGTTCCGGCTCCCGTCATGTCCGCGAGCTCGGCGCGCCGCGCGCCGAGCATCTCCATCACGCGTCCCTTGTAGGCCTCTTCCAGATCGAGCACCAGGTACTCGATCGGCTCGAGCAGATGCCCGGCCCCGTCCCGGCGCAGGATCACCTGGGGCCGCGAGAGCTGGAACTCGTGCCCCTCGCGGCGCATGGTCTCGGCGACGATCGCCAGGTGCAGCTCGCCGCGCCCGGAGACCTTGAACGTGTCGGACGAATCGGTCTCCTCGACGCGCAGCGCCACGTTGGCGCGCGCCTCGCGCAGCAGGCGCTCGCGAAGGTGGCGCGAGGTGACGAAGCGGCCGTCCTGCCCGGCGAACGGCGAGTCGTTCACCATGAACTCCATCGAGATCGTCGGCTCGTCGATGCGGATCGGCGGCAGCGCATCGGGAGCGGTCGGGTCGGCGATCGTCTCGCCGATCTGGATTTCCGGGATGCCGGCCATCGCCACGATCTCGCCGGCCGCCGCCTCCTCCACCCCCGCGCGCTTCAGCCCCTCGAACGTCTCGAGCCGCGTGACCTTCCAGTTCTCCACGCTGCCGTCGAGCTTCAAGAGGGCGATGGGGTCGCCGATGCGGATCCGGCCGCGGGTGATGCGGCCGATGGCGATGCGCCCGACGTAGTCGTTGTAATCGAGGGTGGCGATCTGCAGCTGCAGCGGAGAGCCGGCAT
>JBGPED010000267.1:0-3846 GCA_041482595.1 Acidobacteriota bacterium | reverse complement strand
TCCGCCCAGTCCTCCTTGATGGCGAGGGCGGCGAGGAGGAACCCGACGCTGGCGCTTCCCGAGTCGCCCAGGAAGATGCGGGCGGGCCCGCCGATGCGCAGGTTGTGCGGCAGGAACCCGAGGAGGGCCCCGCAGAGCGCGACGCAGGCCGTCGCCAGTCCCGTCTGGCCGCCGCCGTGTGCCACCAGCCCCAGGAGGAACGCGATGAGCGCACCGAGAGAGCCCGCCAGGCCGTCCATGCCGTCGATGAAGTTGTAGGCGTTGGTGATGCCGACGATCCACACGATCGAGAGAAGGACGTTGCCGATGGCGCCGGCCGTCCCGGGCAGGAGGTTCAGACGCACTCCGGCGGCGATCACGATCAGGGCGCAGGCGAGCTGCAGGACGAGCCGCAGGCGGGCGGAGAGCCCCCGCGTGTCGTCGATCGCCCCCGCCAGCATCAGGGCCAGCGCCGAGGCGGCGATCGAGATCATCTCGCCGTCCACGGCGCCGGTCCGGCCCAGGGCCAGGACGAAGGCCGCGACGACCGCCACGCCCCCGAGACGGGGCGTCGGTTGAGCGTGCATCTTGCGGGTGTCCGGTCGATCGACGGCGCCGCCGCGCAGGGCCAGCAGGCGGACGAACGGCGTGAGACCGAACGCGGCGAGAAAGGCGAGCAGGGCCGATTCGGCGAGGCTCCCGGACGGCGGGCGCGCCAGCAGGAGGATCCCGACGGAGAGCAGGGCTAGGACAGACACCGGCGCACCTCCGTGATGACCCTCTCGGCGTCCGTGTCCGTGAGGGCTGGGTAGAGCGGCAGAGAGACGAGCGTGCGCTGGGCGCGCTCCGTGTGGAGGAAGCTCCCTTCGCCGCGCGCCAGCTGGTGCAGCGGCCGGTACACCGGGCGCCGGGCGACGATCCCCGCCTTCTCGAGGGGCTCGATGAGCCGCCCGGCGTCCGGCACGCGCACGATGTACCGGAACACCACAGGACGCGATCCTGCGGAGGGAGCCGGCCGCTCGAGACCGAGAGGCAGGAGCCTGTCATCGTAGAGCCTCGCGAGCGCGCGGCGTCGGTCCAGGAATTCCGTCAACCGCTCCATCTGGACGGCCGCCACCGCGGCGTGGAGGTCGCCCATGAGACCGTTCGTGCGCTGCCGATCGTCGTCCTTCTCGTCATGCCCGGCGAGATCGCGGACCTCGTCCACGATCGCCTCCCGGGGCGAGGCGAGCCCCCCGCCGGGACCGCCGCAGGTCAGGACCTTGGTCGGGGCGAAGGAGAACACGGCCACGTCCCCGCGCGATCCGACGGGAGACCCGCGATCGCGCGCGCCGATCGCCTGGGCGCAGTCCTCCACGACCAGGAGACCGAGGGCCCGGTACGGCTCGAGTCGCACCGGCTCGCCGAACGGATGGACGACGATGGCCGCGCGCATTTTCCCCCTGGCCCGGCGGGCGATGTCGGCGGGGTCGAGGGCGAGGGTGCCGGGTTCGATGTCGCACAGGAGCGGCACAGCACCCGCCGCGCGCACGGCGTGCAGGAGCGCTGCGCAGGTGTAGCTCGGGATGGCCACCGTGTCGTCGGGCCCGATCCGGAGCGCGCGGAGCGCGAGCGTCAGCGCCATCGTTCCGGACGACACCAGGACGGCGGCGCCGCAACCCGACAGGCGCGCGAGCAGGGCTTCGCCCCGGGCAGCCTCCGGGCCGGGTGCGAGCATCCCCGAGCGCAGGACGCGCAGGGCCGCCTCTTCCTCGGCACGGCCCAGGAGCGGCCGGGAATGCGGTACCCGGACCGGCGAGGGCGACTGCACGGCCGCGACCGCCCTGCGGCTCATGCGCCCCGCCGCCGCCGGCGGGCCGGGCCGAGAACGGCCGGCGCCCCGGTGATGTTGATGAACAGCCGCAGGGGAGAAAAACCCTCCGCCCAGCGCACGCGCCCCTGCACGCCGCGGAAGTGCGCCGAGGCCTCGGCAATCTCGCAGATCGCCGTTCCCTCGATGCGGGTCTTCATCACCTGGCTGTGGTGATGGCGCAGGGCCCGGATCTTGCGTTCGATTTCCTCGGCGATGTCGATGAACACGGTGGGCGTGAAGTTCACCGTGGTCGGTCCCTCGTAGAACAGGACGTTGCGCGCATAGCGCGTGGCGGAGACCGCGGCGCGCCCCACCTGCCGGTGGTCCTGGTGCGTGTCATCCGGGTTGTTCACGAAGATGAAGTCCGGCCGGACGAGACGCAGCACGCGCTCGATGCAGTCGATCAGGTGGCGCACCGAGGGCAGGAGGGTGTCGCGGTAGCCGCCCCAGTGCACGCGTCGCGCGCCCAGGACCTTCGCGGCCTTCATCTGCTCGGCGCGCCGCATGCGCGCCCTGCCGCCGCGGGCTCCGTCGGTGACGACGAGCAGATCGATGCGCGCCCCCTTGCCGGCGTACTTGATGAGCGTGCCGCCGCATCCGAATTCGATGTCATCCGGGTGGGCTCCGATGGCGAGGATGTTCATGCCGCGGCCTCGCGCGTTTCCCGGATCCGCTCGATGCTTCCCGGTCCGCAATTGAGCAGCAGGTCGATGGCCGACAGGTTCGCCTCGAACCCCGGGTAGGCCTGGGCGTAGACGGGATGCCGGAACGACTGGAAGGACACTCTCACGCCGGCCGCGGCGTAGGCGCGCAGGTCCATGTAGGCGGCGCCCCCCTGTCCGGCGAGATAGTCGGAGGCGCCGAAATGCCGGCACAGGGCGATCAGGCGCTCGTCGGGGCCTTCGGGCAGTCCCGGAACCTCCGACGCGAGCACAAGCGGCGTGCGCACGCCGAGGAGCCCCGCGAGGAGCCGCACGGTTTTCAGGTTGAGTGCCGCCAGGCTCGGAAACGGCTCGTCGAAGATGGCGTCGATCGCCGGCAGGACCGCGTCCTTGAACGGAGAGCGCGCGTGGTGGATCCGCAGCGCCTCGCGGTGCTTGCGCCGCCAGGCGCCGATCTCGTCGATCTCCACCTCCCGGATGGTCATCGGGAAGCGGTAGTGCACCGGGACCGTCAGCCACTGCCAGCCGGTGGCGGTGCGGATGCGGTTGCGGTTCTGCCATTCGTTCTTCTTGTACTGGACGGTGTCCAGCAGGACGAAGCGATCGACGCGGTCCATCTTGTCGAAGAAACCGAGCCACGGCAGGTACTGCGGCTGGTGAGCGGCGAGTCTCATGCTCCATCCCTCCGCTCGCCGGTCGCGGCCACGAAGATCGGATTCCCGATCAGCCTGTAGGGATAGGCCCCCTCGACGTCGAGACGGTAGTAGGTCGGGGTCTGAGGATCGTCGGTCACGGTCCTCTCGAAGGGCGGCGCGATACGGACGCTCCAGATCACCGCGCCACGCCGCAGCAGGCGCGCGGTCACCTCCCGACCGTCCCCTCCGTCCACGCCGAGGCGCACCGTCAGAGGACCGCCCTGGCGCAGAACGCCGCCCGCACCCACCGGCGTCCCGGTACGCGCGTCCGCTTCCCACGTGACGAGGCGCAGCGGCGGGCGATTGTCCGGAGTCCAGCGCGCGTAGCAGCGGCCCGCGCGCAGGGCTTCGACGACCCCCGCGTGGGTGCGCTCGCGGACGGAGCACACGGTCTGCAGGATGCGCAGATCGATGTCCTGCGTGGCCCGATGCTCGTCGATCTCAGCGAGGGCGAACGGGGCGCTCAGGCGTTTCCCCTCCAGGTGGTCGACGAGCGCCCGGTCCCAGAGGCCGCCCGGCGGCAGGAGAGTCTTGACGCCTTCGGGAAGGGCCCCGAACGCGTCGGCGTCGGTGCGGACGACCATCTCGGGGTAGGGGGACGTGGCGATGCGGACGCCCAGGTCCTCCTTGTCGGCGGCCGCCTCCGGGTGCGCCCAGG
>JBGPED010000266.1:0-3869 GCA_041482595.1 Acidobacteriota bacterium | reverse complement strand
GGATGCGGTTCGATCGGTGCACCGCCTGATCCGTTTCGACCTCCCCACTGCCGAGGACCGCGCCAGCGCGGACCTGCGCTCCCAGGTCGTGGCCCTCGCCTGCCTGGTCGAGCTGCACCGCCACGGGCCGGGGAACGGGCACCCGATCGACCTGCACGACGTGACCTCCCTCGTGATGGAGCAGCACGGGCGCCGCTTCAGTCCCACGCTGTTCCGCGCCCTTCTGAAGGCGGTCCCGATCTTCCCGATCGACTGCCTGGTCGAGCTGTCGAGCGGCGACCTGGCCCGCGTCGTGTCGCTGAACGAGGACAACCACTTCAGGCCGCGGGTCGAGATCACCGCCTCCGCGTCGGGCGAGGAGCAGGGAGACAGGCGCGTCATCGACCTGGCGCGCGCGCCTTTCCTGCACATCCGTCAGCGCGTGAGCGGAACGACGGCGGAGAGGGTGGCGGTGTGAGCGTGGAACGCGACGCACTTCCGGTGCTCGATGCCATCCTCTCGGAGGGCCACGGGATGCTCGTGCCGGTGCGCGGCCGGAGCATGCGCCCCGCCCTTGTCGAGGGGGACGTCGCGGTGGTGGCGCCGTTCCTCGGTCTCCCCCGCCCAGGACAGCTCGTCCTGGCGCGCGGCGCCGGGAACGTTCTCGTCGTGCACCGCCTGGTCGACATTGAAATGGGAACGGGCCGCCGGATCTACAGGCTGCAGGGCGACGCGGAGGCCGCGCCCGACACGGGCGTGCTGCGCGAAGACCTGCTGGGACGGGTGATCGCCGTGGTGCGTGACGGCCGCCGTCTGCCGATCGACCTTCCCTCCTTCGCTCCTCCCGCGGGCCTGAGGCGCCGCGCCCGCTCCCGGCGCGGGCGCAGGGCCCTGCGCGCGGTGTCCCTGGTCGTCACGGTCCTCCTGTGCGCCTTCGGAGTGGTGGCCGCGCAGGAAGGGTCCGCCGCCCCGGCGCAGCAGGAGCAGACGATCGCACCGGCGTCCGATTACCGCTTCGGCCCGGGAGACGTGCTCAGCCTGCGCATCTGGAACGGCCAGAAGATCGACGAGCTGAAGCTGACGGTGCAGAGCGATGGCGAGGCGTTCCTGCCGGTCATGGGGATCGGGTCCCTGCCGGTGGCGGGCCGGACCATCGTCGATCTCAAGAAGGACCTCGAGGCGCGTTTCCACACCATCTACAAGGAGACCTACGTCGAGCTCCTGATCACCAAGTACGCCGGGCACCGCGTCAACCTGATGGGAGAGGTGAAAACCACCGCGCGGACCGAGAGCGGCCCCGGAAACTGGGCCCTGGAAGGGCCGACGCGCCTGGTGTCGTTCCTGTCGGCGCACGGCGGCCCGGCGCAGGACGCCGACGTCATGCGGATCCAGCTCATCCGCCCGACCGGCGAGCGCCGCGAGCTGAACTTGTTCAGGGCCGTGTTCCAGGGGGATGAGACCGACGACCCCTGGCTGTCGAACGGCGATCTGATCTTCATCCCGTCGCTCTCCATGGGCAACCGGAAGGTGTTCGTCCTGGGGGAGGTCAACCAGCCGGGTGTCGTCAACATCATCGACAAGATGGGCCTGGTCGAGGCGATCTCGCGCGCGGGCGGCTTCACCCAGAAAGGATACATGAAGGGCGTCGTCGTCCTGAAGAGGCACCCGGACGGGCAGGCCGAAATGACCATCGCGAACTTCAAGGAGATGTTCAAGGAAGCCAAAATGAAGGCGGACGTGCCGCTGCAGCCGGGCGACATCGTCTTCGTGCCGCGGCGCGCAATCGCGACCCTGCAGGAGGTCATGTCGATCATCGCCCCGGCCCTCGGCATCATCGAGTCGATCTACATCATCGACAATTTCAGGAAGAACTGACATGAGCGCCCAGTACGATCTCAACCTTCAGGACTATCTCCGCATCCTGCGCCGCCGTTGGAAGATCGTGGCCGGCTGCTGCCTGGCGCTGGGGGCCCTGACCCTTCTCCTGACGCCGCGCGTCGGGTCCGTCTACGAAGCGACGGCGCGCGTCAAGTGGAGCCGCACCGACAGCATCACGGGTCTGTTCCTGGAGGCCTTCACCTGGAGCCCGGGGGACGACCTCGCCACCCAGGCGCAGATCATCACCAGCAAGCCCGTGGCCCTGAAGGCGGCGCAACGCCTCGGGCGCATCCCGGCCTCCACCACCATCGAGAACGTCCTGGCCGACAGGACCCTGTCGGCGGCCCTCGAGGCGATGCTGGCCAGCTACACCGCCAAGCCGATCGACAACACCAGCCTCATCGAGATCAGGAGCGCCTGCCCTGGACCGGACGAGGCGGTGCAGCTGGTGAACGCGGTCATGCAGGAATACATCATCCGGCACACCTTCGAGCGCAACCGCCAGGCCATCGAGGCGCGCGAGTTCGTCGAGAGGCAGGTCGCCGAGGTCAGCGCCAAGCTCCGGGGCGCCGAGGAGCAGCTTACCCGCTTCAAGGAAGCCAACGTGGGCGCGAGCATGCCCGACGCGAAGGAGATCCAGTATTTCCAGGACGAGGCCGCGCGCACCGAGGCGCGCCTGGTCGCGCTGGAGCACCTGAACGACCTGCTCGCCCACCCGGGAGATCCGGGATCCTCGCCCGAGCTGCTCCTGGTCGACCTGCCGGAGGAGGGGCTGGCCGGGCTGCGACAGGAGCTCGCGAGACTCGAGGACAGGAAGCGACAGCTCCTCGCCTTCATGAAGGACGAGGCCCCCGAAATTCGCTCCATCAAGGACCAGATCGACGTGCTCACCGGCCGCCTGCGGCGCGAGACCGGCACCGCCCTCGACCTGATGCGCGGCCGCAAGCGCGAGCTCGACTCCAAGCTGGCCCGCTTCCCGCGCGCCGAGCAGACGCTTCTCGAGCTGCAGCGCCAGGTCCAGGTGAACGCCGAAGCCTACGAGATGCTGATGCGCAAGCACCAGGAGGCCCTGATCAAGGAGGCCGACAAGGTGCAGGAGCTGAGCGTGGTCGAGGAGGCGACGGCGGCCGTGCCGAGACACGCACCGGGACGGTTCCTGCGCTCGCTGGTCGGTCTCATCGTCGGTCTCCTCCTGGGGCTGGTGGCGGCCTTCCTGGCGGAAACGCTTGACACCTCGATCGGCAGCATCGAGGACGTGGAGCAGTACCTCGGCCTGTCGGTGATCGGCGTCGTGCCGCACATCGACCCCGACGCGACGCGCCGCGACATCCTGCAGCGCAATCCGGCGCTGGCCTCCGACCCGAACCTGGAGGGTCTCGGCGCCCTGGTGACGCAGTTCGCGCCGCAATCGCCCGCGGCCGAGGCCTTCCGCTCGCTGCGCACCAACATCGAGTTTTCCCGGATCGGCAAGGCCGGCCGCACGTTCCTGTTCACCTCCGCCTCCCCCAGCGAGGGCAAGTCCACGACCGTCGCCAACCTGGGCGTCGCGATGGCCCAGATGGGGATGAAGACCCTGGTGTGGGATTGTGATTTGAGAAACCCCTCGCTCAACCGCCTGTTCGGCGTGCCGCGCGAGCCGGGGTTCACGCACGTCGTGCTGGGCATGAACCGGCTGGACGACGTCCTGCACCGCTTCTCGGAGGTGTTCCTCGGGCGCGTCGACATGCGCTCGATGCTCACCTCCGCCGGTCTGGAGAATCTCCGAATCCTCACCGCGGGAGCGCTGCCGCCGAACCCCTCCGAGCTCCTGGCCTCGCCCCTGCTCTCCGATTTCATCGTCGAGGTGGCCTCGAGGTTCGACGTCATCCTCATCGACTCGCCGCCGATTCTCCCCGTGACCGACGCGGTGATCTTGTCGACGCGGGTGGACGGCGTGATCCTGGTGTACCAGCTCGGGCGCATCGGCCGCGCCGTCCTGAAGAGGGCCAAGACGCATCTCGACAACGTGCACG
>JBGPED010000265.1:0-3917 GCA_041482595.1 Acidobacteriota bacterium | reverse complement strand
CGCCGGAGGCTCCGCGAAGGCCGTGCCCAGGCAGAGCGTGCCGGCCAGGAGGAACATGACGCACGGTCTCATGCAGGCCTCCGGCGAGCGTTCACGAATGGCAGCTCGCGCAGGTCTCCTTCTTCAGGACGACCGGTTTCCCCGGAGTCAGGTCGTGACAGTCGGCGCACGTCTGTCCGGCCTCGTCGAGGTGGAAGGCGTGGTCGAACTCGCCGCGGAAGGAAGCGACCTTGCGCCCGCGGATGGACGCGTGGCAGGCGAGACAGGATGCCCCGGCGTCCTTGTGGTGGCACGACTCGCAGCCGGCCGCGGCGAAGAAGACGATCTCCCCCCTGGCGCGCTCCGCGTGTGGCCGGTGGCAGGCGAGGCAATCCAAACGGGCGCGCAGGACATGCGGCTCGTGACTGTAGTTCCTGCCGAAGATCGTTCCCTTCCGGCGCTCGATCCCCTGGTGGCACGTGAAGCACGGTGAGGCGTAAGGTGACTCAGTCCACGGGAGCGGCAGGGGGGCGAAACCGAGCTCCTTGCGGGCGCCGTTCAGATCGTCGTGCGCTCGTTTCAATAGGGCGTAGGAGTAGTCGACGTTGTGCACCCCGTGCCCGCGCGCGACCAGATCCACGTTGAACCGCGCGTCGTCGAGCGCCCGTCTCCATGATGGCGTCGCTCCGTCGGGAGCGGGCGGGGTCTTGCGCAGCGACGCAGGCTCCGCCCCGCCCCCGACCGCCGACCGCGGGCCCGCTCCGGATTCTCGCTCGGTGCGCGCCAGTTGCGTCTGGAGGGCCGCGGTGCGCGTGCGGACTCCTTCCTGCCACGCCAGGAACACGGCGCGGTAGCGCGGGCCGTGGCACGACATGCAGGAGATCTCCGAGGCGCGCGCGGTCCCGGTCGTGTGCCCGGGGAGCGCGAAGTGGCACCCCTCGCAGCGGACCCCGGCGGCGAACATCGGACCGGGCATGGGTGGAACCCCCCGCCCGCCGACACCAGAGTAGAGGCTGAGCTGCGGCGAATGCCCTGAGAAGTGGCACGAGCCGCACCCGGTGGCCGCCGTCTCGATCGTCGCCACCCCGACATGCTCGATCTCCAGGTGGCAATCCGTGCAGTTTCGTTTGTGCTCGGTCACGTGCTTGCGGTGGAGGAGCTCGGTGTCGCCGTACTGCTCCAGGCTGCTCGTCGTGTTGTGGCAGGTCCTGCACCGCTCGCGCGGGACGGCCCCGTCGCTCCCCTCGGGGCGCGCGTGGCACCACGTGCAGGACATGCCGTAGCGCTGCACGTCGGCGTGGTTGAAGATCAAGGTGCCGCGCCTCACGACCTTTTCCGGGACCTGGTGGCACAGCGTGCAGCGCGCCGTCCCCTGCCCGGGCGTCTGCCCCTTGAAATGGCACAGGATGCAGGTGGAGGCGGTCACGGCGATGTGGCTCCCCTGCACGATCTGCGAGTGGCATGAGGTGCAGCGCAGTGTCTTGCCGCGGCGCATGCCCGACAGATGCGCCGTGTGATCGAACAGGACGTCGCCGAACAGCTCCTTGCCGGCCAGGAGGCGTCGCTGGTGGCAGCGCAGGCACGACAGATCGTCGATCTCTGTCCAGGGGTTGGTGCCGTAGGTGCCGGTGAAGTAGCGGGCCACCATCGACAGTGCCTCGTACTTCTTGCGCAGCTCGGCGGTGACGCCCGGCGGGATGTGGCACTCGACGCAGGCGACGTTGTGGTGCGAGGAATGCCTCCACGACTCGTAGTACGGCTTCATGATGTGGCAGGAGCCGCAGAAGGCGGGGCGGCTGCTGACTTCCACGGCCGTACCCGTGACGATGACCAGCAGACCCGTGGCGAGGCCGACGATGAGGGCCCACAGTCGCAGCGGGACGGTGCGCAGGCGCGCCCGGAATCCCCGAGCGGGACGATCACCGGTCAAGGTGCCGGTCTCGCGGTCTGCTTGCGGAAGCGAACCAGGACCGCCACCGTCAACAGCAGGTAGAACCAGAACAGGAGCAGGCCGACCCGGCGCCACCAGAGCCCCTCGAGCTTGCCCCTGACCTCGGACTCCACCTCGCGGGCAATGCTGCGGGCGCGCGAAGTCTGCTCCTCGACCCGGTGGATCTCGAGGGCGTGCATGATCGGGTACGACTCGGTCAGCGCGGTGCGCGCCTCCTCCAAACGGGCGCGGTAGTCCTCCACGTACAGCGGGACGCCGGCGGCCTGCCCGACCAGGGCGCGGGCCTGATCGATCTCCTCCGAGGCGCCGACGAACAGGGTCTTGAACGTCTTCGCCCTCTGCTGCTGGGCGGACCCCTCCCCGTGGCACTTCAGGCAGACGCTGTCGAGCAGGGCCACATCCGCGGGCTGGATCAGATGATGGTCGTGGCAGGAGGCGCACTCCGGCAGCCCGGCCGCGTCCATCGCCGCCTTGTGCGGGCTTTGCAGGAAGAACGAGCGCGTCGCGGCGTGACACTGGCTGCACACCTTGTCGATGTCTCCCACGCCGGGTGGCGTGGCACCGTGCGACCCATGACAGCGCGTGCACTCGGGCGCCGACCGGTCTCCTTTCTCGAGAAACGCCCTGCCGTGGACGCTCTGCGCGTAATCATCGAAGGCGCTCGCCTTCAGGCCGTAGCGCGCCATCAGGGCGGAATCGGCGTGGCAGCGGGCGCAGGTCTTCGGGATGTTCGCGGGGAAGACGCGGCTCTGTGGATCGCTGTGCGACCTGATGTCGTGCGCTCCGTGACAGTCGCTGCACACGGCCACCCGCTCGTCTCCCTTCGCCAGAAGACGGCCGTGCTGCGAAGTCTGGTACAGGGCGAGCTGGTCCGCCGGCAGGTTGTAGGACCGCATGGTCTCGATGCGTTCGTGGCAGGAGGCGCAGAGCGCCGGGATGTCGCGCCGGCGCGGCACGCCTCTGAAGCTGCCGCGGTGGGCTTCAGCGACCGTCCTGGCCGAGGGATCGCCGCCGTGACAGGAGGAGCAATCCAGGCCCTCCACGCGGTGTACGCTCTCCTCGAACTGCACCCGCACGTCCGGGTGGCAGACGCCACACATCTGCGGGCGGGGAGAGGCGACCATCGCCAGGAGGAGAATCGGTGCTGTGATCATCGTCCCGCCTCCAGCCGGTAGCCGATGACCGTGAATACAGTCCACAGGAGCAGGACCGTGAGACCCAGGGCCAGCACCGTCCGCCGCTCGCGCGCCGTCCTCCCCGGCGAGCGGTCGATGAACGGCAGGAGAAGGCAGACCAGGAGGATCGCCTCGACCGCGAGGCCCCTCAGGGCGCGCGGTACGATCGCCGGGAACGACTCCACCAGGCCGTGCGCCGCCAGGAGGTACCACGGCGGCCGCGCGCCGGGCAGCGTGCTGAGCGGATCGGCATGGGTCCCGAAGCGCTCGGGCAGAAGCGTCGCCAAGGTGATCAGGCCGCCGAAGATGAGGACCGTCAGGATGAGCAGGTTGTAGAGGTAGACGCGGTACCACCCCCTTCCGGTGCGGCCCTTCTCTCCCGCCGGCGACAGCCCGACGCGCCGCACCGAGGAGAAGTGCAGGTAGAAGAGCACCAGGAGGAGCGCCGGAAGAACCAGCGCGTGCAGCACGTAGAAACGGGTCAGGACCAGCGAGTCGATGTCGGTTCCGCCGATGAGGGCGACGAACAGCGGCCCCAGCCCGGGCAGCATGAAGAGGATCTCGACCGCGCGCACGGTCGTCCAGTAGCCGCGCGAGTCCCAGACGAGGAGGCGGCCGGTCAGGTCGGCGTGCGTCGCGACCAGGAAGGTGAGGACGGCGACGATCCAGATCGCCTCGCGCGGTGTCTTGTACAGTCCCTGGATGAAGAAGCGCCACAGGCGCACGAGCAGCATCCCCAGGAGGACCATCGCGCCCCAGCGGTGCGTCTGGTGCACGAACCAGCCGAAGTTCACGTCCCTCACGATCGTCGT
>JBGPED010000264.1:0-3956 GCA_041482595.1 Acidobacteriota bacterium | reverse complement strand
CCGGCCGATCCGCAGGCGGGCAACCTGCCCGGCGGGCCGCGCGACGTGCTGCGATCCGCCAACTTCAATGACGGCACGATGACCGGGTTCGCGCCCGACAGCGGCACCTGGGTGGTGAGCGGTGGCGTGCTGCAGGTCGCCGCGAAGGCGCTGCGCGGTGACGCCGCTGCCGTGTATCAAATCGGCGACGCGCTCCCGGTGTACTTCGAGGTGCAGGCGTCGATCAAGGTGATCAAGCCGCTGGCCGGATGGAAGGCGAACGCGTACCTGATCTTCGACTACGCGGACAAGACCGACTTCAAGTTCGCCGGGATCGACATCTCCATCAACAAGCTGGTCCTGGGCCACCACGATGCGTCGGGGTGGGTGGTCGACGTGCAGGGCAATGTGCAGGCGAAGGCGGACACTTTCTACAACTTGACGCTCGTGGTGAACGGGCTGACAGCGACCATCACGGCGGACAACGCGACGTCGCTGTCGTACGCGTTCGTGCCGCGGGTGGTGGACGGCTACAGCTACAACCTCAACTGGGGCCTGGTCGGGGTCGGGTCGGACAACTCGCGCGGCGCGTTCGACAACGTGCAGGCGCTGGTGCTGCCGCCGCAGATCACGTACCAGAACACGGAGAGCTTCGAGGACGGCGTGGCCGACCTGTTCACCGGTCCGCGGACGGGGACGTGGAGCGTCTCCGGCGGCCGCTACACCGGGGCGCCGGCCCCGCGAGGCCTGGCCGACAGCCTGATGGATCTCGGCGTGGCGGCCCTGAGGACCTCGTCCGTGCTGATGCTGAGCGCCACGGTGAAGACGGCGGAGCGGGCCGGCTTCGTGTTCGACCGCTACGCGGCGAACGACTTCAAGTTCGTGGCGATCGACGCGGTGTCCGACAGCGTGCTCATCGGGCACCGCACGCCGAAGGGCGGCTGGACGGTGGACGTCAGCGTGGCGCGGACGATCGACGCGGGGGTCGACTACACGCTGGGCGTGTCGCTGGCCGGATCGACGGTGAGCGTGACGCTGAACGGCCAGGCGGTGGTCGCCCGGACGTACAGCGCCGTGACAGTGGACGGGCGCTTCGGTTTGTTCGCGTCCCGCGGGCCGGCGTCGTTCGACACGGTCACAGTCAAGACCAACGACCCGGCGTTCAGCGTGATCGCCGGCGCGACGAAGAGCGCGACCGCCGCCCTGACGCAGAGCGCGACCGCCGCCGTGACGCAGAGCGCGACCTCGCAGTTCACCGGAGCGGTGGCGCCGACGGTCCCGACGGAGGACGCGGACGCGAGCGGCACGCTAGCGGCGCCACCGGTGGAGCCTGAGGCTGTCGGGCCGGCATCGGTTGCCGTTGACCTCAATCTTGTCGCCTCTGACCCGCCGGTGGTGGAGACCAGAGAACTTGTAGTGGTCGGCAATGCGCCGCAGGCCCCGGCCTCGCCGGCGCCCGCCACCACCGTGGTTGATGAGAAGGAGACCGAGGGCCCGGTGTTGAGCGACCAGGAGACAGCAGCTCCGTTGGAGCCGCGGCCGGATGAGGAGGCAGGGCAGCCATCGGTGGACGCTGCCCCGGTTGTCATCGCCAGGCCACTGGCCGGCCCGGCATCTACCCCGGATGTCGCCGCCCCGACGAGGAAGACAACACCGGCCGAAAGGATGGCGGCCGGGGCATGGATCGCTCCGCTGCGGGTGTCGGCGCTGGCGTGGACCAATGTCTATCAGGGCGGCGTCGGACAGGCGATGCCTGCCATGCTTTCCCCGGCGTGGGAAGCGGTCACGAACGGCTGGGGCTGGCGCGAGAGTGGACCCACCACCGCGGAATTCGCCTACCGGACGCAGCCCGATGGGGGCCTTCTCGCTGCGAAACCTGCAGTCTTCTTCCCGGCGGCGCCGGCCCCTGGGATGCCGCTGTCGGAACTGCACCGGCACACGTCCCCGGGAGCCATCGGAGAATTCTCCGACCTGCCTTAGCCCCCGTGTTCGAGAAGGGTGATCGTGATCGGCTGCACGTCTCTCAGGACGACCTCGCCGGCCTTGTCGTGCGCGACCCTTCCGAAAATGGTGAACGGGCCCCCCACCGTGCTCTTGGGAAAGGCGAACTCGCCCACATAGTGGCCTGCGGCCGACTCCGTCATCGGCGCCCGTTCGGCGATTCCCGGGGAGATGTCGAAGGACGCCTTCAGGCCGGGGTCTCCCACCATGACGATCTTCACCGTCACGGATCCGCCTTCGGTCCGCACATCGGTCAAGGTGTGCGCGATCGACTCGATCCGGGGCTTGTCGTACATGACGGTGCCGGAGAGCTCCAGGACGAGCCCCCTCCTGGCGCAGGACGCCGCGAACAGCGCGGCGACTGCCGCCATCGGGACGGCCGCGGACCTCCATCTCATCGGGGCATTCCTCTCGTATGTGCGAGGCAGTGGATTATGGTCAGGATCAGGACTTCGATCAAGAAAAACCTGATGCCCCCATTGACATCATCAGTCTTTGGTAGTACCTACACACACTCAATCACCCACGACCTCGTGCGGCCGGCAGGAGCGGGCGAGGCGTCTATGTGTGTGCCGGAGGGGAGATATTCGGTCCATGGTGAGGCAGCGGAGACGGATCGGCCGTGTCGTCACTGCCTTGACGGTTGCCTTCATGTGGCCGGGCCTGCCGCGGGCCCTGACCGACGAGGAGACCTTCCGGGAGTTCCGCTTCAATTTCGTCAATCCGGGCGCCCGGGCTCTCGGGATGGGTGGCGCGTTCGCCGCCGTCGCCGATGACGCCACCGCCGCGCAGGCGAATCCGGCCGGTCTGCAGTACGTCCTGACGCCCGAGTTCTTCCTCGAATACCGCTCCATCGATCAGGACACGACGATCGACCGGAGCAACCTGGGGAGCCTCTCCGTGGATCCGGGGACGGGCGGGCGGAGCCTGCCGTTCCTCGGGCTGACCTCGGTTTCGAACCCGGACACCACGGGCGACCCGAGCTTCGTCAGCTTCGTGGTCCCGGTGCGCCGCACCGTCGCGGGGCGGCGCGTCCGGATCGCGGGATCGAGGCAGGTCGTCCTGTCCGAGGACAGGACGCTTTCGTCCGGGAGCAGCTCGACGGAGGCGCGCTTCGCCTTCCCATTGTTCCCGAACATCGTGAACGGTTCGACGGTGGAGGCGTACTCGGTCGACACCCTGGTGAGCGGCGGCCGGTCCGCGGACATCGTCTACTGGAACGTCGGAGGCTCCGTCGATCTGACCCGGGATTTCTCGGCCGGACTGACGCTCACCTACGCCACTCTCGATCTGAAGTCCGATACCCTGACCGAGGTGATCGACCCGCTGCAGCTGTTCCTCGAACCGACGCACCCGCGATTCCCGGCCCAGCCGAGCATGGATGTCTACCGGACGAGCGCGGACGGAAAGGATTCGGACCTCACCTTCACGTTCGGAATCCACCTGCATCCGGATTCGGTCTTCGCCAGCGGTGTCTCGCCCTGGCGCTTCGGGGCGGTCTATCGCAGGGGCTCCAGCTTCTCGGTCCCGGAGACGACGTTCCTCAACGGGGCCCCGAACAGCGCGTTCGACACGACGATCGTGGTGCCGGACCGCTATGCCATCTCGGCCGCCTATCGGTCCCCCAT
Source organism: Acidobacteriota bacterium (assembly GCA_041482595.1). Taxonomy (GTDB): domain Bacteria; phylum Acidobacteriota; class Polarisedimenticolia; order Gp22-AA2; family Gp22-AA2; genus Gp22-AA3. The sequence continues at coordinate 348 of JBGPED010000264.1, read as the reverse complement.
GCACTGGCTGTTCTCCCTGGAAATCGAGCGCGTCGAGTATTCGGATCTCCTGCGGGGGTTCCGGAGCGGAGTCAATTACCTGACCGGCGGCCAGGTCGCCGGCGGGGCGTTCGGGATCGACCCGAACCGCTCCGTGGAGTTCACCATCAAGGACGGCATCATCCCCCGGGCCGGGCTGGAGTACATCTTCTGGCCGGGGGGCAAGGGAAGCCGGCGACTGGCCCTCTGGGCCGGCTACTACCGGACGCCGGACGATCGCATCCGCATGTTGCATTTCAACAGTGACGACTCGAGCGTCAACGCCGCCTACGTGGAGGCGTTCCGGGGCGGAGAGCCGGCCGATCACAT
>JBGPED010000263.1:0-3976 GCA_041482595.1 Acidobacteriota bacterium | reverse complement strand
CTGCGCGTCGAGCCCCAGGCGGACGCTGCTCAGGCCGTAGTTGGTCAGGCTCGAGTAGGCCACCAGCGTCCGACCGACGAATCCCGGCTGGTCCTCGGGGTGGATGTGCTCCGCCTTGCCGTCGATCATCGCGGGGGCGCGGTACTCGCTCGAAATGATCGCGTCCAGCCCGGGCACGGTGGCGGCCACCGTCCGGATCGTGAAAGGGGTCAGGCGCCCGATGGCGACGACGAGATCGGCCTTGCTCCTGAGGGACGGCACCTCGCGCTTCAGCGTGTCGATCGGATCGTCGAACGTCAGCGACTGCGTGTTCTCCTCGAACAGGGCGGTGGCGGACTTGCCGTACGGAGGCTCGAACACGCCGATCACGCCCACGCGCACCCCGTGCGAGCGCAGCACGAGCGTCGCGGGAGCGACGGGCTTCCCGTCGATCCGGATGTTGGCCGCCAGGAACGGCACCTTGAGTCCGCGCGTCTGCTCGCGGAAATAGTCGAGTCCAAACGTGAGTTCGGTCGTGCCGATGGCGGCCGCCTGGTACCGCATCATGTCGAGCGTGCCGAGGTAGAGCGCCTGCTCCTGCCGGGTCAGGAAGTCGAGCTCGAGCTGTTTCTCGGGGCGGACGAAGGCGCTGCCGGCATCGAGCAGAAACGCCTCCGGGTCGTCCTTGCGGAGCTTCGCCAGGGCGGTCGAGCGGCGCGCGACGCCGCCGGACTGGTTCACCTTGCAGCCGCAGTTCTCGAGGTATCCCTGCGTGTCGCCGGTGAAGAGAAGCGTCAGCAGCCTCGTCACGGGGCCGGCGGGCGGGTCGGGCTGCGGGCGGGTCGGCGTGAGCGTGTAGGCCTGCCCGAGCGGGATGATCTCCTTGCCCTGCACGTAGCGCGTGCGGAACTCGGAGCGGAAGTTCGGGCGGATCTCGGGCACGATCGACCAGAACGATGGCGCGCGGCTCCGGCCGAAGACGACCGGCAGGAGCGCGTCCAGGGTCTCCTTGCCGCCGGTGCCAGCGTACAGCTCGTGGTCGAGGTGGGCCAGGACGAAGGGGGCGCGCGTCTCGGTCTCGATCCGGTGCGCCCCGGCGGTCGCGTAGATCTTCTCGAGATCGGGCTCGACTCCCTGCACTCCGATCGACAGCAGGTAGCCGACCGCCAGGCTGCGCGTCACCTCGTCTTCCGGGATGAGCCCCGCCGCGGCGACGGCCCGCCAGGCATAGAGCTGCTTGACGCCGTCCACGAGCCAGTACTCTTCGGGGCGGGCGACCTCGGTCCTGTACGGCGCGTGACGCACGTACGCCTCGATGAGCGAGAGGGCGAACGTGTGGAGGCGATCGGCGGTCAGCGGCGCCAGCGTTTCCCCCTGCCCGGTGCCCCACCCCTCCCCGGCGATCTCGTCGCCGGTTGGCGCCTTCGGGACCACGACCACCAGGTACTCGGGTCCCAGGTCGCGTCCGAACAGGCCATGCACGTAACGCGCCGCGCTCTCGAGCCGCGTCGCCGCCCGCTCCTCCTGCCCGGCGGGGATGCCTGCCTCGAACACGAGGCGGTAGCGCGTGCCGCCGAGATCGAAGGACCGCTCCCTGAACCGGCCGAAGCCGACGGCGGCCGACACCAGGTGCTCGGCGGCGAGCTTCCCCTCGACACCCGGACGGAAGGCGTCGCCGGATTTCGCCCACGGCGCCCGTGCCTCCCAGCCCTGCGGCAGGTCGAAGGTCACCGACAGGTCCTGCAGCGCTTCCGCCGGCTCCGGCAGGAGGAACAGATCACGTCCGACCGTGAAGCCGAACTCTTTTCCGAGGTAACCGTGGCACCGGCCGGTGAACCCCATGTGGCTGTCGCCCTCGCGCGTCCCGGTCCTCACGGTGTAGCGCACCACGAGTGTCGAGGGGAGCGGCCCGCGCAGCACGACCCGGGGGATGTCCAGGGTGCGGTTGTTGAACGAGGCGTTCTCGATCGTCGTCGCGGCCGCGATCGCGGCTCCATCGGCACCGGCCGCCGCGATGTCCTCGATCTTGAGCACGCCGGTCGTCGCGAACCCGCGCAGACCGAGGCCCTTCGACGGGACCCCCTGGATCCGCATGGTCACCGCCAGGCGGTCGGGCTGCCCCTCCGCCCGGACCGGGGCGACGGTGAAAGCCACCGCGGGCGGACGCTGGCAGGCGGTCAGAAGGGCCAGCGCCGGAACGAGGGGGGCGAAAGTCATCGCGAGTCTGTGTCTCGGCGACAAGGATCCCTCCTGCTGAAACGGCCCGATCCCGTGAGATGAGTGATTTGGCCGGACCGGTTCTTATTGACCGGCAGTCGGCCGCTTGTCAACTGCTGAATCCCAGCGGGGGTGTCGGGGTCGCCCCTCGGGTTTGTCAGGGTACCGGGCGTTGTGTATACTCCCGCACCCTCCGTGAGGCCATGATGGTCCCACGGGTGTCCACGCAGCAGCAAGGAGGACAGAAGGATGATCGGCAAGAAGGCTCTGGGCTTTGTCGTTGCGGCAGCGGTCGTCGGCATGCTCGCCGGCGGTCACCAGTTCGCGGCCGAGGGGAAGAAGGACTCGGGCAAGACCGTGAAGTGCTCTGGGATCAATTCGTGCAAGGGCAAGGGCGAGTGCGGCGCCGCCGATGGCAGCCATGCCTGCGCCGGCAAGAACGAGTGCAAGGGCAAGGGCTGGTTGAAGGTGAAGAGCGAGAAGGAGTGCACGGACAAGGGCGGCACGGTCGTGAAGGAAGCAGAGAGCAAGGGGTAATCCGCCTCCGGCCCGCCGCACGGGCCGGCTGACTGATTGTTCATGGATGGCCCCGGGCCTCAGACCCGGGGCCTCCAGTTCCCGCACCTCCAACATGAGTCCTGGCGAGATCCATCCTATTGATCCCCGGTTCGCAGGGGAGCGCCCCGCCTTCCTCGGCCACGGCGTCGGTCTGAGGCGCGACCACTTCGAGCGCGTCCTGTCCGGGCCGGCCGGTGTCGACTGGTTCGAGGCGATCTCCGAGAACTTCATGGTCGAAGGCGGACGGCCGCTCGACGTCCTGACGCGCGTCCGCGAGCGCTACCCGATCGTCCTGCACGGCGTGTCGCTGTCGATCGGCTCGACCGACCCGCTGGACGAATCCTACCTGGACAGGCTCGACGCCCTGGCGAGGCGCTTCCAGCCCGCCTGGGTCTCGGACCACCTGTGCTGGACCGGGGTCGGCGGAAGGCAGGCGCACGACCTCCTGCCTCTCCCGTACACCGAGCAGGCGCTCGATCACGTCGCGGGCCGCGTCCTGCGCGTGCAGGAAAGACTCGGACGCCCGATCGCCCTCGAGAACGTCTCGAGCTACGTGGCGTACCGGCACTCGACCATGCCGGAGTGGGAGTTCCTGGCCGAGGTGGCCCGCCGCTCCGGCTGCGGCATCCTGCTGGACATCAACAACATCTACGTCAGCGCCAAAAACCACGGCTTCGACCCCCACGCCTACCTCGACGGGATCCCGCCCGGCATGGTCTGGCAGTTCCACCTGGCCGGGCACTCGGACAAGGGGACCTATCTCCTCGACACGCACGATCACGCGATCATCGACGAGGTCTGGGCGCTCTACCGCGCGGCGGTCCGGAAGTTCGGTCTGGTCTCCTCGCTCATCGAGTGGGACGACAGGATCCCCTCGTTCGAGAGGCTCGAGGACGAGTCGCGGCACGCCCGGGCGATCCACGAGGAGGTGCTGGACCCGGGAAAGATGAAGCTCGCGGCCGCCGCGGCGGCGACCGCGGCGCCCGGACGGAAGGAGACCTCTCCGTGAAGGCCGGCGGCTCCCCCGACCTGCGGCGGACGCAGGAGCTGTTCTGGACCCTGATCACGGCGCCGGAGGGGGTACGCGCGGCGATCGAGGACCTCGGGCGCCGCGGAGTCATGGACGAGCGCGGCCTCGATGACCTGTTCGTCGGCGACCGGGGTCTGCCGGCGCTGGAGCGGCTGGACATCTACGCCAACATGTATTTCTACCGGCTGCTCG
>JBGPED010000262.1:0-3978 GCA_041482595.1 Acidobacteriota bacterium | reverse complement strand
CGCTTCCCACCGGATGAGGCTCGGGTCTGAGAGGACCCTTGAAGCCGGTGCGCTTAGGGAGTTACGCTTGTGTGGAAATCCAGGCTAGCGGCTTCTGGCCGGAATCCGCGCTCTTGCAACGTCGGCCCGCGTTCCTGTAGGCTCCGCGCCCATGGGCCTCATTGGAATCGCGATCCTGCTGGGGGTCGTGGAGGGTCTGACCGAGTTCCTGCCCGTGTCGTCCACCGGCCACCTGATCGTCGCGGGGCACCTGCTGGGGTTCCGCGGCGAGACCTCCGAGACGTTTGAGATCTTCATCCAGCTCGGGGCGATCCTGGCGGTCGTGGTCCCGGAACGCCGCATGTTCCTGGACCTCCTGCGGCCCCGGGCTCGGACGGGCTTCGCGGGGCCGCGGGGCTGCGCTCTCCTGCTGACGACCACGGTCCCCGCGCTTCTTTTGGGGGCCCTCCTGCACGACTGGATCAAGGACAACCTGTTCGGGCCGGGCACCGTCGCCTGGGCCCTCTTTGCCGGCGGCGTCGTCATCCTCGTGGTCGAGCGGTTCCGCCCCCGGACGACCACCGCGAGCGTCGACGATCTCGGCTTCGGCCAGGCGCTCGCCATCGGTCTGTTCCAGTGCCTGGCGATGTGGCCGGGCGTGTCGAGGGCCGGGGCCACGATCGTCGGCGGCCTCCTGTGCGGCCTGGAGAGGAGGACCGCGGCCACCTACTCGTTCGTCGCGGCCGTGCCCGTGATGGCCGCCGCGACGCTGTATGATTTGATGAAGAGCTGGTCCCACCTGGGTGCTGTGGACATAGCGCCTTTCGCCATCGGGTTCGTCGTCGCCTTCGTCTCGGCCTACGCGGCGATGCGAACGTTCGTCGCGTTCCTGGGACGCTACACGCTGCGCCCCTTCGCCTGGTACCGCATCGCCATCGCCATCGCCCTGGTGGTCTACTTCCTGGTGAAGTGAGATGAGCTGGAAGCGCTGGTTCCTCGGGACGCCCCTCGAAACGGAGCGTTTCCAGGAGGAGCGGCTGCGGGTGCCGATCGCCCTGGCCGTCTTCTCCTCCGACGCCCTGTCGTCGGTGGCCTACGCGACCGAGGAAATCCTGCTGGTCCTCAGCATCGCGGGCGCGGCGGCGCTCGACTACTCGATGCCGATCTCCGCGGTCCTCGCCCTCCTCTGGTTCGTCGTGATCATCTCGTACCGCCAGACGATTCACGCCTACCCGGAGGGGGGCGGCTCGTACATCGTGGCGCGCGAGAACCTCGGGACGTTGTGGGGGTTGATCGCGGCCGCCGCCCTCCTGCTCGACTACATCCTGACCGTGGCCGTGTCGACCGCCGCGGGGGTGGCGGCGGTGACCTCCGCGTTCCCCGGTCTCCTGCATGAGCGGGTGGGGCTGGGTCTGCTGTTCCTGTTCCTCGTGGCGGTCGGCAACCTGCGGGGTGTGCGGCAATCGGGTCGCATCTTCGCCGTCCCGACCTACATGTTCATCTTCTCCATGGCCACCCTCATCGTTACCGGCATCGTGCGCGCCTTCCTGGGATACCCGGCGGTCGAGCCGCCCGTGGCGGCGATTCCCGAGATCCAGCACGCGTTGAACCTCTGGCTCCTCATGAAGGCGTTCTCCGCGGGCTGCGCCGCGCTGACGGGAATCGAGGCGGTGAGCAACGGGGTCCAGGCGTTCCGCAAGCCGGAGGCGCGCAATGCCTCCCTGACGCTGATGATCATGGCCGTCATCCTGGCCTTCTTCTTCCTGGGGACCTCCTACCTGGCGCACGTCTACACGGTGATCCCGGGCGCCGGGCAGACGGTGGTGTCGCAGCTCGGGCGGGCGATCTTCGGCAAAGGCCCGCTCTACTACATGATGCAGATCGCCACCGCGTCCGTCCTGATGGTGGCGGCGAACACCGCCTTCGCCGATTTCCCCCGCCTGTCGTCGATCCTGGCGCGCGATCGCTTCGTGCCCCGCCAGCTCGCCAACCTGGGGGACCGGCTGGTCTACTCCAACGGCATCCTGATCCTCGCGGGGTCCGCGGGGTTCCTGCTGATCATTTTCGGAGGGAACACGCACCGGCTGATCCCGCTCTACGCGGTCGGCGTCTTCCTGGCATTCACGCTATCGCAATCGGGGATGGTCGTGCGGCACCTGAGACACAAGGGAGAGCGCTACCGCCTGCACGCGGTCATCAATGCCGCCGGGGCGACCGCCACGGGTGCGGCGCTCCTGGTGATCGCGACCACCAAGTTTCTCTGGGGCGCCTGGATCGTCATCCTGCTCATCCCCCTGTTCGTCATCTTCTTCCTCAGGACCCACCGGCACTATTTCTACGTGCGGCAGCAGCTCTCGCTGCGCGAGATCGAGCCGGAGCGTCCGCTGCGACACACGGCCATCGTGCCGATCTCGGCGGTCAACCGGGCCACCGTGTACGCGGTCCGCTACGCCAAGTCCATCGCCCACGAGGTCGAGGCGGTCCACGTGGCGATCGATCCGGCCCGGGTCGAGCAGGTCCGGCAGCAGTGGAAGGCCTGGGGCGGGGGCGTGCCGCTGCGCGTTCTCGAGTCGCCCTACCGGTCGATGGTCCAGCCGCTGGTCGATCACATCGACGACCTGATGCACGGCCGCCGGCGCAACGAGATGGTCACGGTGGTCCTGCCGGAGTTCGTGACCGCCCACTGGTGGGAGGGGCTGTTCCACAACCAGTCGGCCTTCCTGATCAAGGGCGCCCTGCTGTTCAGGCCGGGCGTCGTGGTCACCAGCATCCCGTTCCATTTTTCCCGCTGAGCGGTGCCGTAGGCGCTCCGCCGGGCGCGGCACACAGGGCCTGACGCCGCTTTGATGATAAGATGCGCGGGTTGCGGACCCCCTGCTCCGGGGAGCGCTCAACCGAAGGAGGACAGGCGATGTCTCATCGCATCGGTCATCGTGGCGTGCTGTTCATGGCGGTGCTGGCCCTGGCCGTCACGGCCGTCGTCGCGGGCGACCACGGGACATGCACGAAGTCGGCGGGGGAGTGCGCCGCCCACATGAAGGAGATGTATCAGACCCGGGGCTGGATGGGTGTGGAGCTGGAACAGAATGAGGACGGATCCCTGCACCTCACGGCGGTCGTCGGCGGCAGCCCGGCGGAGAAGGCGGGGATCAAGACGGACGACACCCTGGTCTCGGTGAACGGCGTCACCCTCTCCAAGGACACCACGGAATCCGCCATGATGAAGGACGACGACTGGAAGATCGGTGGCGTTCTCACCCTGGGCGTCAAGCGGGGCGGCGAGACCTCGACAATCAAGGTGAGGCTGGAAAAGATCCCCGAGACGCTGCTCGCCAGGATCATCGAGACCCACGCGAGAGAGTCTCACCCGATCGCCAAGAACTGATTCGCCCGGGGCTGTCATGTCCGACGTCGAGAAGCGGCGGAACCATCGATTCCTGGCGCTCCTGGAGGTGAGGGTGGTGCCGGGAGAGCACGTCCCTCCCGATCTCAAGCTGATGACCATCGACATCAGCAGCGGGGGCGCCCGCTGCGCCTCCAACCGGCAGGTCGAGGCGGATGCCCCCCTCAAGGTGACGGTGCACCTCGTCGGCGGCGACCTGCGCGCGCCGGCGATCGTGGACGTCGATGCGAAGGTCCTGCGCTGCAGAGAGCGGCCGGGCGACATGCCGAGCCGCCGCTACGAGATATCCCTCCAGTTCACGCGGATGGAGGCCGAGGACAGGAAGCGGCTGCAGGCGTACCTCAACAGTCTGTAACGGTCCGGGCCCTTCGACCCCGAAACGCAGAAGCCCCGGAGGCGCGAGCCTCCGGGGCTTTTTTCATCAGTGGTCCTGGTCGCCGTGGGCGACGCGACCACCCGCGAGACCGGTTAGACCGGCTTGACGTTCGAAGCCTGCGGGCCCTTGGTGCCCTCTGTCACTTCGAACTCGACCGCCTGGCCCTCGTCCAGCGAGCGGTAACCGCTGCCCTGAATGGCCGAGAAGTGGACAAAGACGT
>JBGPED010000261.1:0-3982 GCA_041482595.1 Acidobacteriota bacterium | reverse complement strand
TCTGGTTCCCGTACGCCAAGCTCGAGATCCGGCCCACCTCAGATGATCCGGTCGTTCGAGCCTCCGGCGACCCCGAGCTTGGACGGGAGGCCTTCACATACGGTCTGGCCTCGGGGAAGGAAGGCACGGTCCATGTCGAACAGGTCCTTGAATACAATCAGGACCCGGACTACCTGAGGGACCTGCTTCTTTACAGACTCACCCTTGAAGCGCAGAAGCCGGTCGCACGGAGCCGCTTGAGCCTGCGCGAAATAATCCGGCGACTCGGCACCTCGGCGGCCCAGTTCTATCGCCTGCTCGACCAGACCAACTACCGCAAATCGATCGACAAGGTGCTTTCGCTCCTGCACGTTCTGGACTGCAAGGTCGAGCTGGTCGTCCGCGCGAAGAGCGCCTGATAGAACGATCAGACCCACCGAGGCCGGAGAGCGACATGGAGACTCGAGTCCAACTTGTGGTCATCGCGCTTGGGGCTGGCGTGCTTGTCGGTCCACAGGGTATCGCCGGCGATGCCACGCGAGAGCAGGTACCGGCGGTGGCTCAGTCAGGCGCCTCGGAGAATCCAACGAAGACGGAAACGTCGCCGCAACCAGGAACGAAGCCGCGACCGGAGTCGGAGATGGAGCGGCAGGGCAGGGATCTCGACAGGCGGCTCACGGCGGAGCTGGAAAAGTCGGATCCCGAGGCGGCCCGCCTGTTCACGCAGGCCAACGAGGCGCGCGACCGGGAGGACCATTCCACGGCGTCCGGGCTCTACGGACAGGTTTACGACAGCGTGCCCTCATTCGTGCACGCCCTGCGGCGGCAGTGTCACGAGGAGCTGGCGCAGGGGCACAGGGAGATGGCGGTCGCCCTCTGCAGGAATGCCGTGCGTCAGAAGGAATCGGCGGACAACCTGGCGGCCCTGGCCCGCGCCCTCATGGCGGGCACGCCGAGCTTTCCGAGCCGTCCGCCGGACCAGATCGAGGCTCTCGGTCTGGCGACCCGCGCGGCCGGGATGGAGCCCGGCAACATTTTCGCCCTTGCGGTGGAGTGCGAGGTGGCGCTCGAGAGGGGCGAGCGCAAGATCCTGGAGGACTGCGTCCGGCACCTGGAGACCCGCTACCCCGACGAGGGCGTGACCCATTTCTTCCAGATGATCCGGGCCGCCGAGGCCGGCCGCTACGATGAAGCGATCCGTCATCTCGAGCAGGCGCACGATGCGGGCCTGCTCCCCGACGAGGCCTACCGGGAGCAACTGAAGATGCTGCGCGGCAACCGCTGGTCCCTGTCGCACGTCGCGGCGCTCGTGCTCCCCGCGGGAGGGATCTGGCTCGGCGTCCTGGGGGCGCTGCTCGTGGCGGGCCTGGTCCTCAGTCGCGTTGCGCTGCGTGTCGCGGGACAGGTGCCGTCGGCTTACGAGGGTGCCGTGACCGGGATGGACGCCCGGCTGCGTCGCGTCTACCGGGCGGTGCTCTGGCTGTGCTGCGGGTACTACTACCTCTCCATCCCGATCGTGGCGCTCCTGGTCCTGGCGGCGGGCGGCGGGACGATCTACGCCTTCCTCCGGCTCGGCCAGATACCGATCAAGCTGGTGTTCGTCGTCGGGGCGATCACCCTCTACACGCTCGCGGCCATGGCCCGGAGTCTGTTCGTCCGCGGGGTGGACCAGGACCCCGGCGAGCGTCTCGATCTGGAACGGCACTCACGGCTCAAGACGTTGCTCGATGAAGTCGCGCAGCGGGTCGGGACGCGCACGGTGGACAACGTGTACATGACGCCGGGTGCCCAGGTCGCGGTGATGGAGCGGGGCCGCAGCATGCTGGCCCGCGCGCGGGGTCGCGCGGAGCGTTGTCTCATCCTGGGCGCAGCCGCGCTCGAGGGAATGCGCCTGGGCCCGTTCAAGGCGGTCCTCGCCCACGAGTACGGCCACTTCTCGAACCGGGACACGGCGGGCGGAGGGTTCGCGCTGGCCGTGCGCCGATCGCTCCTGACGATGGGGCAGGGGATCGCCCGGGGCGGAGCGGCCGCGTGGTACAACCCGGCGTGGCTGTTCGTGATCGGCTTCTACCGCGTCTTCCTGCGCATCTCGCAGGGGGCGTCGCGGCTTCAGGAAGTATTGGCGGATCGCTGGGCCGCCCTGTCCTACGGATCGCGGGCGTTCGAGGAGGGCCTGCGGCACGTCGTGGCGCGCGCCGTGCGCTTCAACGCGCACGCCGACGCGACCCTCAACGAGGTCATCAAGGCGAAGCGGCCGCTCGAGAATCTTTACACCTACAAGCCCGAGCGCCCGCCGATCGGGACCGGCGTCGAGGCGAGCGTGAAGGAAGCGCTTGAGGCGAAACCGTCCCCGTATGACAGCCACCCGTCTCCCGAGGACAGAATCGCCTGGGTGCGCGCCATCAACGCGTCGGGGACCGGGACCTCGTCACGGGACAGCGAAGACGCCTGGAGTCTCTTCCCCGACCGCGAGGCAATCGAGCGCGCCATGACCGCCGTCATCCGGCAGAACGTCGCGCTGGCGCACGGCGTCCGGATCGCGGGCGCCGCTCCGCCCTCCACGGGAGCCTGAGACACGGGCGCTTGGGACGCCGGCGCGCCGTCGAGGGCTAACGAGCCGCGGTCGCCGCCGGGTGCAGCTCCGATTGCGCGCGCACGACGCCGCCCTTGATGACGTAGCGGATCTGCCGCAGGTTCTTGATGTCGCGCGCCGGGTCGGCGGCGACTACGAGCAGGTCGGCCTGCTTCCCCTTCTCCACGGTGCCGAAGGCGTCCAGCCGGTGCATCGCCAGCGCACCGCCGCGCGTCGAGGCGACCAGGACCTCCATCGGCGTCAACCCGGCCGCCTGCATCGCCTCCATCTCGGCATAGACGGAGGCGCCGTGCAGGGTGAGCGGGTTGCCGGCGTCGGTCCCCATGGCGATGGTGATGCCGGCGTCGCGGACCGCCTTCAGATTGGCGGGCCCCACGGTGTTGAAGGTCGCGATGCGCTGCCTGCGCCTTTCGAGAGTCTGCGGGTCGGCGTCCTTCACCGAGAGGCGGGCAGTCTCGGCCACGTGGGAGAGGGTGTCGGCGTCCACGCAACCGTTCGGGTCATCGACGGCCGGGACCTTCTTCTCCACGGCCGCCTCCTGCAGCCGCCGGTAGCCGTCGAGAACGGTCAGCGTCGGGCAGTAGATCGTCCGGTTCTCTTTCGCCAGACGCAGGAACTGGTCGTCCACCGGGACGTCGCCGACACTGTGCACCAGCAGATACGCTCCCGCCCGCAGGGCGACCGTGGCCTCCTTCAGACCCGTGGCGTGAACGATTAGCGGAATCTTGCGCGCGCGCGCCTCGTCCCCGGCCGCCAGGACCGCCTTCGCCATCTCGTCGAAGTTCCTCTCGGCCACGGGGATGAACCAGACCTTGACGGCGTCGGCGCCGTGCGACGCGAGGTAGCGCACGCCGGCGCGTGCGTCCTCCTCGGTGCCGAGGTAGATGAACTGTCTCTCGGCGGGCAGGTTGAGCCAGAAGTCCAGGGTGGACAGGAGAGGCCCCGCCGAAGCGACGTGCGGCGCCAGCGGGTCGGCGTCGGCGCGCGCCTTGAGGTCCCAGGTCCAGGAGTAGCCGCCGACGTCGAACACCGCCGTCACGCCGGAGCAGAGATACGTGCGCAGGAAGCGCTCCGGGTGGGCGCGCAGGCCGGCCTCGACCTCGTCATAGGGATACCGGTCGCGGACGTCGATCGAGTCGGGGCGGCCGTCGGCCCAGCCGGTCTGCGAGAAGTGCACGTGCGCGTCCACGATCCCCGGGGTGACGTAGAAATTCTTGAGATCGAGGACCGCGACCCCCGAGGGGAGAGGGCACTGGGCGCGCGTGCCGGCGCAGTCGATGGCGCCGCCGCGCACGATGACCACCGAGTCGGGAACGGGAGGGGCGCCGGTGCCGTCCTCGAGCGTCGCGCCGACCAGGGCGCGCGGCGGGGGCGGCGTGCCCGGCGGCGCCGAGAACGCTGTGGTGACCG
>JBGPED010000260.1:0-3987 GCA_041482595.1 Acidobacteriota bacterium | reverse complement strand
GTCTTGACATTGGGGCAGGCGTAGATCATGCGCACCGGGCCGGAGACACCGGCGCCGCCGGCGATGCCGCCGGTGCCGTACGACTTCAGATGGATCGCGGTGAGCGTCCCGTCGCGCATAGCACCGATCTTGATCCATTGCACCGAGCTCGGGCGGTTCCCCGTGGCCAGGTTCTCCTCGCGGCGGTCGAGCATCAGCTTGACGGGCGCCTGCGCCTTCCTCGCCAGGATCGCGGGGACGACCCCCATGACACCGGCCCCGAACTTGGCGCCGAAGCCGCCCCCGAGGTACTCGCTGATCACCCGCACGTTCACCGGAGGGATCTTGAAGAACTTCGCCAGGTCGTCCCGGAACCCGAACACACCCTGCGTCGAGGCCCAGACGGTGAGCCGGCCCCCCTCCCAGCGCGCCACCGCCCCGTGCGTCTCGAGGGCGTTGTGCAGGGCGACCGGGGTGGTGTAGGTCCCCTCGATGACGACGTCGGCGCTCTTGAAGCCACCCTCGACGCTTCCCCTCTCCCGGACCGTCGGCGGCGGCAGGTTGCCGCCGGCGTGGACGTTCGGGGCGCCGGGCTTGCGCGCCTCCTCCAGGTCGACGACGTGCGGCAGGGTCTCGTAGCGCACCGCGATCCTTTCGAGTGCGTCCTCGGCGATCTCCAGGCTCGTCGCGGCCACCGCCGCGACCTCCTCGCCGGCGAACAGGACGTGTCGCGTCTTCGCGGCCTCTCCCCCGGTCTTGCCGGAGTCGACCGGGTTCCCGGCCTCGTCCGTCTCTCCCAGCGCCGCGAAATAGTCGGGGGCCTCGAAGGTCAGCACCGCCTTCACGCCCGCGAGCTTCATCGCCCCCGACGCGTCGATCGACAGGATGCGGGCGTGGGGGTGCGGACTGCGGAGGATCTTCGCGTGCAGCATCCCTGGAAGATTGATGTCGTACGTGTAGCGCGCCTGCCCCGTGACCTTGGCGACGCCGTCCAGGCGCGGCGTGGCCTTGCCGACGACGTCGAGGCGCGTGCCGGCGTCCCAGATCGGCGGCTCGGTCTCCGGGACGAGGACGACGACTTCCTCCGTCCGGCCTTCGCGCCCGATTTTGATTCTGCGGCTTTCCGCCATGGCAGAGATCTAGCTCTTCATCGAAGAAGGGTTGCGGCCCGAGGCCGCGAGCACGGCCTCGACGATTCTCGGGTAGGCGCCGCAGCGGCAGATGTGGCCGCCGAGCGCCTCGCGCACCTCCTCGATCGCCGGACGCGGCGTCCGATCGAGAAGCGCCTTGGAGGCGACCACGAACCCGGGGGTGCAGAAACCGCATTGCAGGGCGTCTTTGTCGATGAACGCCTGCTGCACCGGGTGCAGCCCGCCCTTCGGGGCGATCCCTTCGATCGTGGTGATCGACCGGCCGCGCGCGTCGACCGCCAGCATCATGCAGGCGTACACGGGCTTCCCGTCGATCAGCACCGCGCACCCCCCGCACTCGCCCCGGTCGCAAATCTTCTTCGTGCCGGTCAGATCGAGCCGGTCGCGCAGGACGTCGAGAAGCGTCGTGCGCGGCTCGACGCGCGCTGCTTTCGCGGAGCCGTTCACCTTGAGGGAGATCGCGACCGGGCCGGGCCCCAGGATCGTAACCGGGTCCTTCGCCGCGGCCGTCTTCGGGCGCGTGCCCTCGGCCGCCAGGAGACCGGCGCCGAGAGCGCCGCCGCCGATCCCGAGCCCCTTCAGGAAGACGCGCCGGGTGACGGCGCCCTTCTGTCGCTTCCTTCCGGCACGCGCCATCAGCCGCTCCGTCCCGTCAGCGCAGCTACCGCCGTGCCTCGAGCGACGGCAGGTCCAGCGGAGTGTTCAGGTTGAGGAGGATCTCGGAATCGTCCCAGGGAAGGTACATGACGCGCGCCGGGTTTCTGCGCACGACCGCCTTGAGCCCCTGCGTCTCCTCGCTGATCCCCATCAGCTCGGCGAAGAGCGAGGCGCGGAACAGCGGCGGGTGACCGGGTCGCCCGTGGAAGGCCGGCACGATGATGCTGCACCTTCCTGCGGCATCGCACTTCTCCCACTCGGTCTCGGCGGCGCGCAGGAGCGCGTTCAGGAGCTCTGTGTTCAGCGGCTGATCGACCGAGGCCACGAGGATCCCGTCGGGCGGAGTGGCGACCGCCGCCAGGCCGGCCTGGATCGAGGCGCACTTGCCCTCGCGGTAGCGCGGGTTGTAGACAGGACGGGCCTTCCAGCCGGGGCGCATCGGCGAATGCACCAGCGGCAGCAGGCGCTCCGCGTCCTGGCCGAGGACGACGAAGCACTCGTTCAGACGGCTCTTCTGGACCTGCTGGATCTGGTGCGAGAGGAGTGGCTGGCCGCGCCATTGCAGGAGCGCCTTCGGCGTCCCCATGCGCTCCGACTCGCCTGCGGCGAGAAGAAGTGCGACCACGTCCATCGGGACGTCCCTCCGGGAACGGGACCGGCCGCGGGCTTCAGGCGGGCGCGTCCGGCCTCAATCAGTGCTCCTAGGTGGCAGGGGCTGCGGCGACTTCTTTCTCCTCCGGCTTGGGGTTGACGTCGAGCTCCTCGCTGTAGGTCACCAGCGTCACCTCGGGTGCCACGTCCCAGGCCTCGTCGAAGTTGTACATGGTGATCGCCTCCCACGGGCAGACTTCCGCGCACAGGGCGCAGCCGATGCACTTGTCGTACTCGATGACCGCGAGGTTGTTCGGCAGCTCGGGGCTCGACACGTACCTTATGGCGTCCACCACGGCGTCCTTGACCGTCACCGTCTCGCAGAAGGCGACGCAGGCGGGCGAGTTGGCGCAGCCGGAGCAGGAGTTCTGGTCGATGACCGCCAGACGCTTCGGCGGCTTCTTCAGGAACTGGTTCTTGTAGTCGGCCGGCGCCGGCATCCTCGTCCTCCGCGACAGGTCTCGATCCTCTCACATCGTGCCGGGACGTTCAAGCTCGGACGATTCAGACCCGCTTGTCCAGCGGCACGTACGGCCGCTCCGGCGGGCCGATGTACTCCTCGAGCGGCCGGATGAGCCGGTTGTCGGTGTGCTGCTCGATGACGTGGGCGATCCAGCCGGGGGCGCGGCTGCACGCGAAGATGGGCGTGAACAGATCCATCTCGAACCCGAGCAGGAAGTAGACCGACGCGGCGTAGAAGTCGACGTTCGGGTTGAGGTTCTTCAGCTCCTTGCAGGTCTTCTCGATGACGACCGACATCTGGAACCACTTCTCCTGCCCCACCGCCTTGCCGAGCTTCTCGGAGAGCGCGCGCAGGTGCAGGGCGCGCGGGTCGATGGTGCGGTAGACCCGGTGTCCGAAGCCGGGGATCTTCTTCTTCTGCAAGAGCTCCATGCGCACGAACTCGGCCGCCTTCTCCACCTCGCCGATGGTGCGGAGGATCACCATCACGTCGTGGTTGGCGCCGCCGTGCAGGGGCCCCTTGAGCGTCCCGATGGCCGAGGTGACGGCGGCGTGCAGGTCGGCCAGGGTGCCTGCGGTGACGCGCGCGGCGAAGGTCGAGGCGTTGAGGCC
This sequence comes from Acidobacteriota bacterium, assembly GCA_041482595.1. Taxonomy (GTDB): domain Bacteria; phylum Acidobacteriota; class Polarisedimenticolia; order Gp22-AA2; family Gp22-AA2; genus Gp22-AA3. Next base: position 475 of record JBGPED010000260.1, on the reverse strand, counting down.
GTGGTCCATCTGCAGGATCATCGCGACGTCGAGGGCGCGCGTGGCGAGCGCGTCCGGCTTCCTGCCGTGCAGCATGTACAGGTAGTTCGCCGCGTGGCCGAGCTCCGCCTCGGGCGGGACGGGGTCCTTGCCCTTGCGCAGCCTGTCGTGGGCGGTGACGATGGTCGGCATCTGCGCCGCCAGCCGGATCCCCTTGCGCAGATTCGCCTCGCGTGTCGAGTCGTGCACGTCCGGATCGTGGATCGCCAGGGCCGACACCACCGTCCGCATCATGTCCATCGGCGAGGCGTCTTTGGCGAAGCACCGCAGGATCTCCAGGGCGTCCGGGTGCAGGACGCGTTGGGAGGACAGGTTCTTGCGCGTCTGCTCGAGCTGGGCGCGGGTGGGGAGCTCGCCGTACCACAGGAGGTGCACCACCTCCTCGAAGCTCGAGTCCTCGGCCAGCTCGTGGATGGAGTAGCCGCGGTAGCTGAGG
>JBGPED010000259.1:0-4182 GCA_041482595.1 Acidobacteriota bacterium | reverse complement strand
TTGTAGCCCGCGAGCTCGGTCAGGTTCTTGGCGAAGATGTTCTTGGTGCCGGAGAACAGCGAGATCGGATCGTGGCAGCCGCCGCAGTAACGCGTCGACTCCGGCCCGTTCTGCTTCGCCATCTCCGACTGGATCCTCTGGAAGCCGACGTCCATCGCCGCCCAGCGGTGCGAGGAGACGCGCCACTCCGCGACGATCTCGGCGTGGCAGCCCGCGGTGCCGCACGATTCGGATCCCGACAGGGATCGCGAATCGTAGGCCGACCCGGTCAGAGTCTTCGCCAGGCTGGGGGTGAACGGCCGGTCGGCCCCGTATTTGAACGAGTAGTCGGCCGGGAAGCGGTTCTCGAAGTGCTCTCCCGGATAGATCCACCAGGCCAGGCCCACCGGCAGGAGAAGCGCGGCGAATGCGATGGCGCCGCGCCCGAGCGCGAGCCTCTGCGTCTTCAGGAGGGCGGGCGCCTCGGCGCGCCGTCCGGCCGTGCGGTCGCGCAGCAGGATCACCGCGACGTGGGGCAGGAGAAAGGCCACGACGGCGAAGGTCGAGATGACGTGCGCCGTGTCCCAGGGGTACGAGATGCGCGCGCCGAAGATCGCCTGCCAGGTCAGGACCGACCCGCTCGCGAGGGCGACGAGGGTCGCCGCCGAGGACAGGTACCCCATGACCTTGATCGACGACAGGGGTCGTTCCCAGTAGACCGTCAGGTGCCGGACCTGGTAGACGAGGGCCGGCACCAGGAACAGCAGACCCGCGAGCGTGTGGACAACGACCATCCACTGGTTCGGGACGCTGAAGGGAAGAAGGTAGATCGACAGCCCGCTCGCCGATTCGAAGGCGAGCCAGGCCAGGACGAAGGCCGCGAGGCGCCTGCCCCACTCCGCCTCGCGCACCGCCATCCCCGTGAGACCGATCGATGAGGTCCGGGATGCGGTCATCAGTTTCCGTGTCTCCTGGGCGAACGTGTCGCCTGACGATGGGCGCCTGAACTGCAAGAACGGTGCCCCTGCCGGGGCGGACCTGCCGCGTTTCCCGCCGCGCAGGACCGGCCTCTATTTGCGGTGATCGCAGGGGGGGGGACAAGGCCGGGCGCAAGTTTTTCCTGATCGGGATCATAATAAGTACGAGCCGGCCTTTGCGTGGTGAACGTTCGGGGGGCATCCTTACCTTCATCGGGCGATCCGCGCCTCGCGGCACGCCTCTTGCTTGTTCGGGCTGGAAGGACCATGGAAACCGACGTCCGCCGCAATCCCGCGCTCTTGAAGCTGGACCTCTACTGCAAGGGCCTCAGGCTGGACGACTCGTGCCTTGTGCAGGACGACGGGGGACGGCCGATCCTGAGGACGCGCGCAGGTCTGGGAAGCGGGCTGGAGCTCATCCTGCCGGGCGGGCTCTGGACGAACGCTCCGGTGACCGAGCCGTTCGCGCAGCGCTCCCCCTATGTCCTGCACCGCGTGGAGGGAGGGTACATCATCCGCCGGCACGCGGTGCGCCGATCGCCGGGGAACGGGCAATCGCTCCAGGTCCCGGCACCCGCGCCGGAAACGGTCGCCTGGGTCCGCCTCGCGCCCCGCCCCGACTGGTACGACTGGACCACGTCCACGGGCAAGGCGATGACCCGCATCGGCACCCTCCAGGGGACGTACCTCGGGATCTATCCGGCGAAGGTCTGCGACTACTGGAAGGAAAAACCGAGGGCCAATTGCAGGTTCTGCTCGGTGGGGCTGAACCTCGGTGTGGACGACGCGACCGACAAGTCCGTGGACGAGGTGATGGAGGTCCTCCATGCGGCGCGCCGCGAGTCGAAGATCACCTACGTCGATTTCAACACCGGCCACTACGAAGGGGACACGTACCTCGACATCCTGGAACCTTACGTGCGGAGGATCAAGGCGGAGACGGGGCTGCTCGTCGGCCTGCAGACGCCGCCGCACCACGACCTGCGACGGTACGATGCCCTCAAGCAGATCGGAGTCAACCGTGTGTCCTTCTGCTTCGAGATCTTCGACGAGGCTTGCTTCAAGAGAATCTGCCCCGGCAAGGACCGCGAGTACGGCCTGAGGCGTTACCTCGAGGCGGTCGAGTACTGCGCCCGCCTGTCACGCACGAGGGCGGGCGGGTTCGAGCCGTGGGTGTCGAACGGAGAGATCATCGCCGGGCTCGAGCCGCCCGCGTCGTCGATCGCGGCGATCGACTGGATCACCTCGGTCGGCGCCGTCCCGACGGTCTGCGTGTTCCGCCCCCTGGTGGGCACCGACATGGAGGAGGCGCCGCCGCCGCGGACGGAGGACCTGGTCCCCGTGTTCCGGCGCCTGTATGAGGCGTGCATGGAGCGCGACCTGCCGATCGGCGTCGCTCCCGACATCCACGTGAGCCTCGTCCTTCTGCCCGAGGAGTGCCGGTGGTTCCTCGACTCCAGGCGCCGGTACTGGAGAAAGGAGCTCAGGCTGCGGGCGCTGTCCGCTGCTTTCCGTCTGCAGTTCGGGAGGAGGCTTCGGGCTACTCGTCCGGGGGGATCTGCTCGAGCCGCGCTCGATCCGGTATTCGGAACCCGCCCTCGAGGGTGACGAGGACGCCGTCCTTCCCCCAGCGGCTCATGATCCGGATGGCGGTCTCCTGCGTCGTGCCGACCATGTCGGCGATTTCCTGGCGGCTGAGGGTCACCGGGACGAAGACCCCGGTGTTGTCGGACCGGCCGGCGCGGTCGGCCAGGGTCAGGAAGACGCGGGCGATGCGGTACTCGACCCGGCTGCCGCGCTCGCTGAGCTTGCGCGTCAGCTCGACCATGCGCCGCGTCAGCCCCAGGAGGAGGCCGCGCGCCAGCAGCGGGTTCGACGCCAGGAGCGCGAAGAATTCCTGCCGCGGCACCGACAGGAGGCTCGCGGCCTCCAGCGCCACGGCGGCCGCCGGGAAGCTGCGCTCCTCGTAGGCGGCGATGGCACCGACCGGGTCGCCGGGCCCGAAGATCTCCAGGAGGATGTCTCCTCCGGCGGGGGCCGCCTTGACGATCTTGACCTTGCCGCCCAGGATGAAATGGAAGTGCAGGGCGTCGTCCCCTTCCCGGAAGATCGTTTCACCCTCGTCGTACGATCGGATCCGGACCAGCGGCCTGAGGCTCTCGCGCTCGGCCGGCTTGAGGCTCGAGAACAGGGGGATGACGGCCCAGGGGATGGCGGGCGATCCGATCGGCGGCAAGGCGAGACCTCCTCACATGATCCGGATCATAGCACCCGGTCTGATCCAAATCATACCGTTCACGTGGGTTAGGAGTCATCGTACGGCGTGAGGAGCGCCTGCGGGCCGGACGGGGACAGCGATGCAGCCGAGGGAAGGATCAGGGAAGTGGGGCGGGGTGAGAGGCCGGTTCGCGCTCTCGCCTTTCGTCGTGATCTGGGAAGTCACGCGCGCCTGCGACCTGGCCTGCGTCCACTGCCGCGCCTCGGCGATCGCGGAGCGCGAGAGCGGCGAGCTGACCACTGAGGAGGGGATCTCGCTCATCGGGCAGGTGCGCGAGTTCGGCAGGCCGGTCTTCGTCCTGACCGGCGGCGATCCCCTGAAGCGTCCGGACATCCAGACCCTGATCGGGGCGGCGGCCGACGCCGGGCTTCCGACCTACATGAGCCCGAGCGGCACGCCGCTTCTGACCCACGCCTCCCTGATGCGGGCGAGAGAGAACGGCCTGCTCGGCGTGTCGATCAGCCTGGACGGCTCGAGCGAAGAGATTCACGATCGCTTCCGCGGTGTCGCGGGCTCGTTCAGGAATTCCCTGACCGCCGCGGCCTCGGCGGTGGCCCTGGGCCTGAAGCTCCAGATCAACACCACGCTGACACGCCACAACCTGAAGGATCTGCCGGCCATCGCGGATCTGGTCTCGTCGCTCGAGGCACAGCGCTGGACGGTGTTTCTTCTGGTGCCGACCGGCCGGGCGCAGGCCGGCCAGCAGATCACGGCGCAGGAGACCGAGGAGGCGTTCGCCTGGCTGTACGAGTACTCGAAGGAGGCGCCGTTCCGGATCAAGACCACGGAAGGGCCGCACTACCGCCGCGTGGCGCTGCAGCGGGGGGCGCCCTCGATCGAGCCGTCCGGCGGCGCCGTCGTGTCCGGCTCCGGGTCGGGCGGCGGCCGCTTCATCCCCGGCATGAACGACGGCTCGGGCTTCCTGTTCATCAGCTCGAAGGGTGTGAT
>JBGPED010000258.1:0-4225 GCA_041482595.1 Acidobacteriota bacterium | reverse complement strand
GTGCCCAGGACGCGCGCGTTGCCCACCATCTTGTAGTCGGTCCAGCGCGTGCTCAGGGCGTTCAGCTTGTCGATGACGCCGCGGATCGGCGGCGGGGCCGGCTCCTGCTGCGCGGCGCCTGCTGTGGCCATGATGAGCTGGACGGAGACCTCGACGTTCTTCGGCGGCACGTCGTACGAGCCGATGAGCGCCGCGATCCTCTGGAGGTTCTCGGGGGCGTCCTGCACGGTCAGCGTGCGCTGGGCCGGCTGCATCTTGACCGAGCCGCGCGGGCCGATGTAGGGGCTGATGAGCATGTAGACGTCGTCGATCTTCTTGAAGTGCAGGCTGAAGATGCGCATCCCCAGCGGCAACGGCCTGGCCGGCGTGGTCTGCGCCGCGGGCGACGCCTGGGGCTCAGCCGGGGGAGGTTCCGCCTGCGCCCGGGCGAGCACCAGGAGCGCCACGATGACTGCGGTCAGGGCGGCTGACAGTTGTTTCACGGGTCTCCTCCGTGTCATCAGATGTCGATCGATTCGTCCACGACGAAGTAGATCGGCGTCTCGTCCCCGCCGCTGTCCACCGTGAACCGGTAGACGCGGGCGCTCGGAGACCCGACTTCTTCCATGAGCGGCGGGCCCCCGGGGGCCGCCGCGGAAGGCGAGAGAGGTTTCGGCGGAAGAGTTCCCGGTCCCTGTGCGCCCAGCTTGCCAAGCCGGGCGGATCCCGGCGGCACCACGAAGGGCGACGACACGCCCCCCTCGCCCGGCTTGCGGAACCCGCGGAACCCGGGCCCGCCCGGGCGCACCAGGAACAGCGTCCCCAGGAGAAGGAGCGTCATCACGGGGGCGGCGACGTAGGCCAGCCTGCGCGCGCTGAAGGCCGGGAGTCCGCCGGCGAATGACGCCCACCGCGGTCGCTCTCCCGCCTCCACGCGGCGCCTCACGTCCGAGGCGAGCCGGTCCAGGAACCCGGGAGGCAGAGGGGCGCGGCGCAGCTCGAGAAAGAGAACGGAGGGGTCGCGCTCCAGCTGCTTCGCCCGGCAGGCGGCGCATGTGAACAGATGGTCCCGGACCGTCCGCTCCGATTCCTCGTCCAGCGCCCCGGCCGCGTAGGACGACAGGTGCGGCTCGACCTGAAGGCACGCGTCGCGCTTCATGCGGTCATCGTTCATCACGACCTCCCCTGCGACCTCGATTCGGGGCCGGTCTCGCCGGCCTGTCGAACGTCCGGACACACCCGCCCGGCATGATCTGATCTACGGAAGGGCACAGCGGGGTGTCTAGACGATCTCAATCCTTTCGCGCGCCCCGGGGCCGGCAATACTCCGGGTAACGGCGGCGCAGCCCCTCCTGGAGGATCCGCCGGGCCTGCAGGATGTGATTGCGGACGGTCGACTCGCGGGCTTTCATGATTTCGGCCACTTCGGCGGTGGTCAGGCCCTCCATCTCGCGCAGCACGAAGGCGAGACGCTGCTTGCGGGTCAGCAGGGCGGACAAGGTCAGGAAGATGCGCCGCACCTCGCGGCGGCGCAGGGCGTCGGCCGCCGGCGACTCGCTCGCTGCCCCGGATGCCGCCAGCGCGGGGTCCGTTCCCGGGCCGGAGGCTGATCCTTCCCCGGGTGCTGTGCGCTCGCCGATCTCCTCCAGGGCCGCCGCCGCCCGGTGCGGCCGCTCGCGCCTGAAGGCGTCGATCCCCAGGTTGGTGGCGATGCGGTACAGCCAAGCGTCGAAGCGGCCGCCCGCGCGGAAACGGCGGATGACGCGGTGCAGGCGGATGAAGACCTCCTGCGCCACGTCGCGCGCCAGCTCCTCGTCGCCGACGATGTGATACGCGATCCAGAAGACGCGCTCGCGCTTGTGCGCGACGAGCTCCTCGAACGCGTCGAGGTCCCCCGCGGCGGCGCGGCGGATCAGCTCCTGCTCGTCCATGGCCGGGCGGAAGCAATCCGCGGAGAGTGGGGGGAGTCTGCGCCGGGTCGCGAGGGGATCAACCCGTCTGGCGCAGAGCGCGATACCACCGGATGCCGTACAGGACGACCGGGAACGAGACGAGAGCGCACGTGAGTCCCAGGACCACCGTGCCCATCGTCAGCGGCACGATCCACGGCCGGCACTGCTCCAGAAAGTCGAACAGGTGGCTCCACGTCTTCCCTTCCAGCCGCGGCGCGCTCACCTCCGAACCCGTCAGGAACGATCCGAGCCAGGCCGAGGCGGTGTAGATCGGCACGAACGTCCACGGGTTGTTGACGAAGGTGCCGGCCAGGACGGCGACGCGGTTCAACCCGAAGAGGAAGGCGATCGCCAGCGCCAGGAGGGTGTGGAAGCCGAGGGCCGGAGTCCAGGCGATGAAAACACCGATGGCGAACGCGAGGGCGGCCCGGGATGGTGTGTCGCCGGTGTGCAGGATGAAGCGCAGCCACTCACTCAGACGCCTCGCCCCGTACTCCCGCATCCTCTCGTCCTCCGGGAGCCAGACACCGATCCGGATGGCCCGACCCGCCCCTGGCCCGTGCTCCCGCCGGCCTGTCTTCCTGGCGGCCGAGGCATGATACGGGCTCAATCGCCGCAGGTCAATGGCGCGCACCAGGGCCGCGAGCAGGCCGATCTGGGCCTCTTCGGTCTCTCCGTCGGTCGTCGACCATAAGGCACCCATCGTGCCTCCTCACCGGTGCGCCTGCCGCCCGGACCCTCGTTCTCTTCAGGCATCGGCCGGGAAGTGCCGGAAACCACCCCGCAGTTCTTCGAACGGTACGTAGCGACCCCTGCGGGTCAGGATCAGGACGCCGCTCCGCTTCGGGACGATCTGCCCGATGCGCGACACCGGCAGCCCCATCCTGCGTGCCAGGCGGCGCACCTGGTCGTCGTGCCCGGGACGCGCCGTGAACAGCAGCTCGTAGTCCTCGCCGCCCACGAGGGCGGCCCGCGCCGCGGCGCGCCCGCCCAGGACGGCCGCGGCCGGACGCGCCACCGGGATCGCCGCCCCCTCGACGACCGCCCCGGTGCCGCTGGCGGCGCACAGACGCGGGAGATCCTGCGCCAGCCCGTCCGACAGATCGATCATCGCCGCCGCGAGCCCGGTCAGACCCAGGACGCGCCCCGCGACGACGCGCGGCTCGGGATCGAGATGGGCGCGCATCGCGGCGGCGCGCGCGCCCGTGGCCCGGCCAAGACGCGCCCCGGCTTTCAGGAGAATTAGCCCCGCCGCCGAGGACCCGAGGCTTCCGGTGACGTACAGGCCGTCCCCCGGGCGGGCGCCGCTCCGCCGCACCTCGCGCCCCGGCTCGACATGTCCCAGGAGCGTGACGCTGACGAGGAGGGTCCTTGAGGCGCAGGTGTCTCCTCCGACGAGCACGGCACCGAAACGGCGCGCCTGCGAGGCGATCCCCCGAGCCACGTCGAGCGCGTAGTGCGGGTCGGTGCTCCGCGGGAAGCCGGCGCTGAAGACGAAGGCGCCCGGCACCCCTCCCATCGCGGCGATGTCGCTCAGGTTGACCGCCAGCACCTTGCGTCCGAGCAGATCGCCCGGCGTCCAGTCGGAGCGGAAGTGGATTCCGTCGGTCAGGAAATCGGTCGTCAGGAGCGTGTGCAGGCCTGGAGAGGACGGGAGGACCGCGGCGTCGTCGCCGATGCCCAGGACGGGGCGCGCCGCGGAACCGCGACCGCCACGCCCCGGCCCCGCCAGGCGGGCGACCTGGTCGATGAAGCCCTTTTCCGTGAGGCGCGCGAGTCGTCCCATGGACCCCGAACGCTAGATCGCGATCGGGCGCTCCGTCCCGACGCGCTGCTGGCCGCTGCGCCGGGCCATCGGCTCGGTCAGGGCGATCGCGAACACCTCGGTCACGTCCGATACGAAGCAGAACTTGAGGTTCTTGCGGATGAGCTTCGGGACCTCCTCGAGGTTCTTGCGGTTCGCCTCGGGGAGGATGACCGTGTCGATGTTGGCCCGACGCGCCGCCAGGACCTTTTCCTTCACGCCGCCGATCGGCAGGACGTTCCCGCGCAGGGTGATCTCGCCGGTCATGGCGACGTCGGCACGCGTCGGAACGCCGGTCAAGGCGCTCACCAGGGCGACGCACATCGTGATGCCGGCGGAGGGGCCGTCCTTGGGGCTCGCGCCCTCGGGGATGTGCACGTGGATGTCGATGTCGCGGTAGAACCACTTGTCGAGCCCGAGCTGCGACGCGCGCGCGCGCGCGTAGGAGAGCGCCGCCTGTCCCGACTCGCGCATGACCTCGCCCAGCTTG
>JBGPED010000257.1:0-4281 GCA_041482595.1 Acidobacteriota bacterium | reverse complement strand
CGTGCAGGTTGCCGAGGAGGAGGGTGATGAGCAGCGGGATCATCACCATGCGGAAAATGGTCAGCTGGTTGGCCAGAGTCAGCACGTCTCGTGTCCTCGCTCGGGCCGGGGGGCCCGCGGCGCGTCGAACTCGATCGCATTGGCGAAGCTGCGCGAGGCGGTGATCGTCCCGATTGCGTCCATGTGCATCGACCTCACTCTCGGTGAAGCGCCCGCGCCGCGTGGGCCAGGGGCCGATCGAAACGGTCCGGGTCGTCCGGGTCGATCTCGAACCAGGCGACCCCCTCCTCCCGCCGGAACCACGTCCACTGCCGCTTCGCGTAGCGCCGCGTATTGCGCTTGGTCAGTGCTACCGCCTCGGCGAGGCTCAGCTCGCCCCGCAGGTGGCGCAGCGTCTCGCGGTACCCGAGCGCCTTGAAGGCGTTCGCGGTCTCGGCGCGGCCCTCCTCGAGCAGCCGCCTCACCTCGTCCACCAGACCCTCCGCGAAGAAGCGATCCACGCGGGCGTCGATGAGCCGGTACAGCGACTCGCGGGCCATGCTCAGGCCGACCTTCACCGCCGCGAAACGGTCCGGCCCGAAAGGCGATTCGCCGATCAGGTCCGAAAGCCCCCGGCGCGCGGCGAAGTACACCTCGAGGGCGCGGACCAGCCTCTGTCGATCGCCCGGACGCAGCCGCGAAGCACCGGCCGGATCGACCCGCGCCAGGAGCCTGTGGAGTCCGGACGGGCCGCGCCGCTCCGACAGCGCCCGCAGCCTCGCCCGCAGGGCCTCGTCACGGCGCGGGAGCTCGACGATCCCTTTCAGGAGCCCTCGCAGGTACAGCCCCGTGCCCCCGACGAGGACGGGAAGACGCCCGCGCCGCCGGATCGAGACGATCGCCGCCTCGGCGTGCCGCACGAAATCGCCGAGCGAGAAGTCCTCCCCCGGCTCCGCCAGATCGATGCCGTGGTGCGGCACCCGGCTCCGATCGCCCGGGCCTGGCTTGGCCGTGCCGCGGTCGAGACCGCGGTAGACCTGCATCGAGTCGACGCCGACGATCTCCCCGCCGAAGCGCTCGCAGGCGAGGACGGCGAACTCGCTCTTGCCGACCGCCGTCGGGCCGACGACCACCAGAAGCGGCGCGCCCTCGCCGCGGGTCTGTTCCGCCGCGGCGGTGCCGCCCGTCCCCGGCAAGGTTCAGGTCCCCCGGTTCCGCTGCTGGTCGCGGTACTCGTTGATGGTTTCCTGCAGATGGTCGTCGCAGTAGACGCGACCCCGCGCCACCCGCCGGCCGCAGCGCGGGCAGGAGCGTCCGACGAGGCCGGCCATCCCGCGGCCGGCCATCGACAGCACGAGTCCCAGCGCCACGCACAGAGCACCGGCGATGGCGATGTTGCGGAACAGACCCTTGTCCGGCTCCCCCGCCAGGATCTGGGCGGCGGCGAGATACACCACCGACGCCACGATCAGGAGCCCGCCGAGACGGACCAGGGCCCTCGCCATCAGACACCGGCCTCCGGCTCGTGCAGGCGGACGTCCCGGAAGGCGCGCAGGACCCGTCCTTCGTGGTCCGAGCCCAGGGTCTTTCTCAGGACCAGGAGCTCCGCGTACAGAAGCTCGTTGAGACCCTGGATGAGAGTGTCGCGGCGGCGGCGCCCCGCGATCGATCCGAGGTTCTCGCGCAGCAGGTCGGCGTCCACCGTCCCGTCCCCGCCCAGCGAGGTGCTACGGAAGAGCACCGGATGCGTGGCCGACAGATCCCGCAGCGAACGCGCCAGGAGGTGCTCCGAGATCGGCCCGACCTCCTTCATCAGGTACTGGTAGACCAGGCCGAACATGCCGTTGTAGCGCTGCAGGATCCCCTCGATGCCGTCGGGTCCGCCGTCCAGCGCGTCCTCCTCCGAGACCTGGACGCGCATCTTCAGGCGACCGACGACGAACAGCAGGAAGATGGTGCGCAGCGTCTCCTCCGGACCGAACTCGGACAAGGCACCGACCTGCCCGATGGTCCGCGCGCCGTCCACCAGGCGCAGGACGTACTGTTCGTGCGGCTCGAGGCCGATGTCCTGCCGGTGGCCGTCTTCCGGGATGGCCTCGAACACCCACTCATCGAACGGCATGCGCTTGCGGAACAGCGCCGGGTTGCGCACCGAGCGGATCCCTTCGAGAAGCGTCTCCATGATCGGCAGGTCCACCTCGACCTCCGCGTCCGGCGGCGCCTCGCCTTCGTGGAAGACGAACTCGCCCTCCTCCCACTCGAACAGGGACGTGGCAATCTGCCGGACCTGCCGCCGGCGCGCCTCCATGAGCCCCCGTGGATTCAGCCCGCCCGCTCCGAGAAGGGCGCGGCCCAGCTTCTCGCCCGAGGCGGCGCGCCGCATCGCGTCGTCACACTGCTCGCGCGTGATCAGGCCCCACTGCACGAGGAGCTCCGACAGCCGGTCGGTGGCGCGCGTGGAGGTCGCGTGGACGACCTTCTCCTTGCGGAGATACAGCCCGATCGACGCGCCCTCCGACGTGAAGGACAGCAATCCCCTGCGGTTCAGGACGCGCAGGAATTCGAGGATGTCCGCGCAACCGAGGGCTTTCAGCCTGCCGCGAAACTCTGCCACACCGTCACTCTGCGACGCGATCAGGAGCCTCGACGACCGTCCGCCGGGATCCGGGAAGGGACCATCGACCGCGATTATCGTCCGGCCACAGCCAGCCGGTCAACCGAGCCCTGCGAGGCCCAAGGACCGCACGCCGCGGCTCAGGGCTGCGCGCGCCTTACGATCTCCACGCCACTGTAGTAGTGGTGCAGGATGTCCTCGTACGACTTGCCGCGCAGCGCCATGCCGTACGCACCGACCTGGCAGAGACCGACCCCGTGCCCCCACCCCTTGCCGCTGAAGATGAACGAGTCGACCTGGCCGTCCGTGCCGAACGTGCGATCCACCGTGAACAGGTTCTCGCGGATGCCGAGGGCGGTGCGGATGCGGAAGCCGCGGATGTAGAACGTGCCCTTGCTGCCGCTGATCTTGATCTCCACCACCCGGCCGCTCACTCCGCGACGCGTCGGCTCGATGTCCTTCAGCGAACCGACGTTGAGGCGCTGCGCGATGAGGTTCTCGAGCTCCGCCCGGGTGTAGCGCTGCTCCCACCGGTAGGCGGAGGAATAGCGATCGTCGCTCACACCTCTCTGGTTCGCGATGACCTTGAGATAGTCGACGGCCCCGTCGCGCGTCGTGTGGTAGACGATGCGATCGCCGAGAACCAGGGGCAGGCTCGGCGCCGGATAGGACACATCGCGGAACGACCGGAACAGTGCGACGTCCGGCTTGATGGGCAGCGACTGGACGTCCTGCTTCACCTCCAGGAGAATCCGGTCGCCGTCCCAGCCGCGGTACGTCGCCTTCACCTGGCCCAAGGCACCGTAGTAGTCGAGGATGCGATACAGCGAACGCAGCACGAGGCCGCGCGAAGGGTTGTGGTGCGGCCGGAGGGTGTTGTCGTGGAACGGCTGCAGGATACCCTCCAGGATCAGCATGGCGTAGGGCCGCTGCGCCTCCTTCGGCACCTCGTCACGATCCTTGAAAGCCAGGAGATACGGCAGGTCCTTCTCGTCCAGCGACAGCTGCAGCTTCTCGTTCCAGCCCAGCGAACGGACGAAGTACCCGGCCAGATCGTGCATCTGCGGCGTTCCCGTCTTGAGGCCGTCCTGGGCCGGGATCTTCCCCACCAGGCCGAACGCGAAGGCGCTCCAGCGCTCGACCTCCTCCGGGTCCGCCTGGATCATCAGGAAGGCGCGGTTGAACGCCTCGCCGCCGACGATGCCGAGCGTCTTGAGAAGCGTGATCTCCTCGTTCACCGGCGACCCGTCCTCGAGGATGACCGGGTCGATCCAGGATCGTCCCGCGACCGTGCGGCTCTCCGCTTCGACCTCCGGGTAGCACGCCACGCCCTTCAGGTACGGCCCTTTCTCCTCGGGAAAGATGAGCTGCCCGTCCTCGGTGTGACCGCCGCATGTCGAGGTGTACAGCGCGTTGATCGGGCGGCCGCCGTACGTCAGGATCAGCCCGCGCGTCTCGTCCACCGCCTGGTCGGTGAGCGGATGCTCCGTCCCCGCCCCCTTGTAGACCTGGCACTGCGGGCTGTCGCACACGTCGAAGCCGTCGTCGCCATACAGACCCAGGTTGGCGACGATGTAGGTCCGCGCCGCCACCGCCTGGGCCTTGAGCGCCTGCAGCTCCGGGTAGACGCCCGGGCCCATCTCGTTCGGAACGACACCGCGCAGGTAGTCCTCCATGTCGAGCTCGTT
>JBGPED010000256.1:0-4307 GCA_041482595.1 Acidobacteriota bacterium | reverse complement strand
CTCGCCGTAGTAGATCGTCGTGATGCCGGCGTTGGCGATCAGCTTGAAGCAGCTCCAGCAGGGGCTGGCGGTGGTGTAGAGTTCGGCGCCCTCGATCATCACGCCGTTCTTCGCGGCCTGCAGGATGGCGTTCGCCTCGGCGTGGATGGTGGCGACGCAGTGGCCGCCATCGAGGTCGTGGCCGACGTCGTCGCAGTGGGGCATGCTGCGGATCGATCCGTTGTATCCCGTGGACAGGATCGTCTTGTCGCGCACGATCACCGCCCCCACGTGCTTGCGGTCGCAGGTCGAGCGGGTCGCCACCTGGCGGGCGATGTTCATGAAATACGTGTGCCAGTCGACCCGGCGTTCCGTCTTGCGGGCCGCGACCTTCGCTTCAGCGCGTCTCAATCGTGACCTTCTCCATCACGACGTTCTGCAGGGGACGGTCGTTGCGGCCCTTCGGGACCTGCGAGATCTTGTCCACGACGTCCATGCCCTCGAGGACCCGCCCGAAGATGGTGTATTGATTGTCGAGACCCTTGTTGTCGGCCTGCATGATGAAGAACTGGCAGGACCCGCTGTTCGGGTCGCTGCTGCGGGCCGTCGAGACGAAGCCGCGGACGTGGCTGTACTTCGTCGTGAATTCGGCCGGCATCTTGCGCGGTCCGTCGCACGTGCCGTCGTTGTTCGGGTCGTTGTCCTTGGAGAGCGGGTCGCCCCCCTGGATCATGAAGCCGTTGATGACGCGGTGGAAGGTGGTGCCGTTGTAGAAGCCGCTCTTGGCGAGCTCCTTGAAGTTCGCGACCATCTTCGGGGCGACGTCGGGGAGGAGCTCGAACACGATCGTCCCCAGGTTCGTCTTGATGACGGCAACTTCCTTCTTGGCGGCCGGCTTGTCCATGGACCCTTTCTCGGGCGCGGCCTTCGCGTCCGGTGGCGCGCCCGTGGCGGGCGTCTGGGTTGGGGAGCCCTGCGCGAGCGCGAGCCCGAAAGCGGCGCACGCGACGAGCGGGGCGGCGAGCGCGGCCAAGCGGCGCCCGCGGATCGGAAACGTTGTCATCGTCAGTCCTCCACAGGAATTCGGGTGCCCGCGCGGTTCTGCCGGGGCGGGAGATTCTAGCAGAAGCGGTCCCGGACAGCCAACCGGACCGCGCCCGGCCGGGCCTCGGTGCCCAGGTGGCAGGCCGCACCGCGGCGCGCCTCATATTCGCTCGCGCGGGACAGCCGGCGGCCCGCTCGCGCGCCTGGCGCGGCTAAAATTTGGCACGCCGCGGTGCGGCCCGCCACCCCGGACTCCCGCGAAACGGGACGCGGTTCGGTCGTCGTCTTGGAAGAAGATGAGAGCACCTCCCGTCTCGCAGCACGTGGGTCTTTGACTTCACGGCGACGTAAGACCGCCCGCGCCGGACTCTGGGAGGTTGTGTTCACCCCCGAAGGGGGAGGCGCGCCCCCAAGGCGGCCCCGCCTCCCCCGCGCGTGCTATACTTCGACCCCGTCGAGGGACAGCGCGTGCCGCTCTACTCCCACTCCCGTCTCAGCACCTACGAGAAATGCCCGCTGCAGTATCGCTACCGTTACCTCGACAGGATCAAGCGCGACACCCAGTCGATCGAGGCGTTCCTGGGGAACCGGGTGCACGAATCGCTGGAGGCGCTGTACCGCGATCTCCTGGCGTCGAAGATGCCGACGCTCGAGGGACTCCTGGCCCTGTATCAAAGAAGCTGGGCCGAGAACTTCTCGGACAAGATCACCATCGTCAAGACGGAGTTCGCTCCCGATCATTACCGGAAGATCGGGGTGGAGTGCATCACGAAGTACTATCATGGTCAGTACCCGTTCGACGATGGCACGACGCTCGCTCTCGAGGACCGCGTCACGCTTGCTCTCGACGACCAGGGCCGGTACCAGCTCCAGGGGTTCATCGACCGCCTGGTGTGCCAGGAGCAGGGTGTTTACGAGATTCACGACTATAAGACATCGAGCGGCCGGCCACCCTCCGACGCTGACCTGCGCAAAGACCGCCAGCTCACGATCTACCGCATGGCGGTGGCCAAGCGTTACCCGGATGCCCGCGAGATTCGGCTTGTCTGGCATTACCTGGTCTCCGGCCAGAAGCTCACCTCGGATCGCACGCCGGAGGAGATCGAGCGGCAGCGCTGCCACATGATCGGCCTGATCGACACGATCGAGGGCACGAAGGAGTTCCCGCCGAAGGTCAGCGCCTTGTGCGGCTGGTGCGAGTATCGCGACATCTGTCCGGAGTTCGCCAGACCCGAGCCGCCGACGAAGCCAAAGGCGGTGCACTGGCTCGACAAGGCCGAGCAGATCGGTCTGTTCAAGTAGTCAGCGGTTCGCGGCGGGGGCGGGCCCCTCGTCCAGCTTCATGAGTATCGGCTCGCCCAGGCCGAGCGACTGCAGCGGCCGGCCGAACGCCGTGTCGTTTCCCACCACCAGGACCACCAGCCGGTCGGGGTTGATGCGCTTGCGCGCGGCCTGCAGGACCTGCTCGCGCGTCACCTTCGCGAGATTGTCGCGGTAGGACTGCAGGAAGTCGGGCGGATAGTTGTAGAAATCGTAGTAGAGGAACGTCTGCATGAACCTGACCGTCCCGTCCACGGAGAAGACGAACGAGTTGATGCCGGCCTCCTTCGCCTCCTTGACCTCCTGCTCGGTCGGGCCCCCCTCGCGCATCTGCCGCAGGATCGTCCGGATGAGATCGATCGCCTCGACGGTCGAGGCGGCCTTCGTGCTGCAGGAGATCTGGAACAGGCCGCGGTCGGAATCGAGCCCGATGCCTCCGCCGACCGAGTAGGCCAGCCCGCGGTTGGAGCGCACTTCCTTCACCAGGCGCGAGGTGAAGCCTCCCTCTCCCAGGATGAAGTTCAGGATCTTGATGGCGTACTTGTCCGGATCGAAGCGGTTCACGCCCAGGTGGCCGATCTCGACGTGCGACTGGGTGAGGGGACGCGCCACCAGGTGGACGCCGGCCGGGATCTCGTCCTTGATCTTCGGGACCGGGGGCGGTGTCACCTTGGCCTGGCTCCAGCCGCGGAAGGTCTCCTCGAGAAGCTTCTTCATCGCCTTGCCGTCGAAATCGCCGGCCACGCCCAGGACCGCGTTGTTGGGATGGATGTAGACACGGTGGAACTCGACGAGGTCGTCGCGGCCGATGCGCGTGACGGAGTCCTCGGTCGGCAGTCTCGCCCAGGGGCTGGCGCTCCCGTACACCAGCCGCCGGAAGTTCAGCTCGGCCACGTCGCCGGGATCGTCCCAGCGGCGCCTGATGTCCTCGATGACGCGCGCCTTCTCCACCTCCAGCCGGGAGGGGTCGAAGCGCGGCGCGCGCAGCATCGCGGCGAAGATGCGCAGCGCCTCGGGGAACTTGTCCTTCACCGCCGAGACCGAGCCGCTCAGCATGTCGTCCCCGGCGCCGAGGCTCACCTGCGCCGGCATGAACTCGAGGGTCTCGTCGACCTGGTCCGGTGTCTGTTGATCCGTGCCGCCGGCGCGCATGAGAGTCGCGGCCAGGGAGGCCAGCCCCGGCTTCGCGGGCGGGTCGAACACCCCGCCTGCCTTGAAATCGATGGCCGCGTCGATGAGGGGCAGCTCGTGGTCCTCGAACAGGTAGACCAGGAGTCCGTTCGGCAGGAGCACCTTCTGAGGCTTCGGGAACGAGATCGACAGGGGCGGGTAGGTCAGCGCCCGCGGGTCCGGAGGCGGGGCCGGGACCGGCGCGGCCCCCGCGACCACGAGGACCAGGACGAGGGCGACCAGAGGAAGCGCGTGCGCGGCGCGTTTCATGGCGCGGCCTTCTCGCCGCCCGCCGGCGGGCGCGCCAGGACCGCCACGGTCCGGTTGGAGGCGATGAAGGTGCGGCGGGCCGCGTCCTGCACCTGCGCGGCCGTGGTCGCCTGGAGCGCGGAAGCATAGACGTTGAGGTTCTTCCAGTCGCCGGTCAGGATCTCGTAGTACGACAGCTGCGCCGCCAGCCCCGGGTTGCTGCGGAGCGGGTAGAGAAACGACGCCTGCAGCTGGTTCTTGACCTTCTGCAGCTCGCGCTCCGCCACGGGCTCGGCGGCCAGGCGCGCCAGCTCCTGCAGGATCGCCGTCTCGACCTCCGCCGGCGCGTGCGGCGCGCGCGGGGTCGCCCCGATCACGAACAGGTTCGGATAGCGATCGCCGGGGGCCTGCGCGCTGTAGACCTCGGAGGCCACCTGCGTCAGAAGGACGAGCCGGCGGAACAGCCGCGAGGTCCGGCCCGACGTCAGGAGACTGTCGATCACCTGGAACACCGGGTCGTCCGGGCTCGGCCAGACCGCCTTGTG
>JBGPED010000255.1:0-4330 GCA_041482595.1 Acidobacteriota bacterium | reverse complement strand
TACAGGCTGAAGTCGTGCAGGTCGTAGGGGCCGATCGTCTTCTCGGTGCTCTGGGCCGGGGCTGTGTTGTCGTGCCCAGGGACGAGCTCCGGGCTGATGGCGGTCAGAAGGACGTCGCGCAGCACGGCGGACGCCGCTTCTCCCACCTCGTTCTTGTCGGCGGCCCACTGGATGAGATGCCGGATGAGCGTCTTCGGCACGGAGGCGTTCACGTTGTAGTGCGCCATCTGATCGCCGACGCCGTAGGTGCACCAGCCGAGCGCCAGCTCGCTCAGGTCGCCCGTGCCGACGACCAGCGCCTCGTGCCGGTTGGCCAGCCGGAACAGGTGGCTCGTGCGCTCGCCCGCCTGCACGTTCTCGAACGTCACGTCATAGACCTTCTTCCCCTCGGCGAACGGGTGGCCGATGTCCCTGAGCATCTGATCGCACGACGGCCGGATGTCGATGATCTGTCCCGTGACCCCGAGCGCTTCCAGGAGGCGCAGGGCGTTCTGCTGCGTGCGCTCGGAGGTGGCGTAGCCGGGGAGGACGTACCCCAGGACGTTCGTGCGCGGCAGACCGAGCCGGTCCATGGCGCGCGCCGCGACGATCAGCGCCTGCGTCGAATCGAGCCCGCCGCTTGCGCCGATGGCGACCTTTTTGATTCCGGTGGCGCGCAGCCGCTGCTCCAGGGCGGAGACCTGGATGTTGTACGCCTCGTAGCAGCGCTCGTCCCTCTTGTCCGGATCGGCGGGGACGAAGGGGTGCCGCTCGACCCGGCGCCGCAGCAGGACGGTGCCCGCCGGGGGCGTGAACGAGAACGGCACGACCCGCAGACCATCGAGGGCCCGCGCGTGAGCCGTCGCGCAGTCGCCGAACGACGTGAACCGCATCCGCTCCTGCACCAGCCGGTCGAGGTCGATGTCGGCGGTGATCCGCTGGCTCCGGTCCAGGAAGCGATCCGACTCCGCGAGGAGATCGCCGTTCTCGTAGATCATGCCGTGACCGTCCCACGCCAGGTCGGTGGACGACTCCCCCTGCCCCGCCGCGGCATAAAGGTACGCCGCGATGCAGCGCCCCGACTGGCTCGCCGCCAGAAGGTGCCGGTAGGCCGTTTTGCCGATGGTGATGTTCGACGCCGACAGGTTGGCGAGCACCAAAGCACCCCGCAGCGCCGCGTAGGTCGAGGGAGGGATCGGCGCCCACACGTCCTCGCAGATCTCGACGTGCAGGGTCAGATCGGGGTTCTCGACGCAGCGGAACAGGAGATCGGCCCCCAGGGGCGCGGTCTGATCGCAGCACTCCACCTCGCGCGCCAGCGCGTCGCGCGACGAAGCGAACTGGCGCTTCTCGTAGAACTCGCGGTAATTCGGGACGTAGGTCTTCGGGACGATTCCCAGGATGCGGCCGCCCGCCAGGACGACGGCGCAGTTGAACAGACGACCGTCCAGCCGGAGCGGCGCCCCGGCGACGAGGACCGCCGGTCGCTGCCGCGAGACTTCGACGAGCGTTCGCAGGCCGTCCAGCACGGCCCGCAGCAGCGCCTCCTGCTGGTGCAGGTCCTCCAGCGAGTAGCCGGAGAGCGCCAGCTCGGGGAACAGGACGAGCGCCGCGCCGTCGTCCGCCGCCTCGGCATACAGCCGCGCGATCTCCCGGGCGTTGGCGGCCGGATCGGCCAGCGCCACGCGCGGGATGGCGACCGCCAGCCGCGCGAAATTCTGCGCGTACAGGTCGAAGAAGCTCCGTTCAGTCGAGGCCATGCGGGTCGGAGGCGCCTCCAGGAAGCGGCGGGATTGTATCCACTCTCGGGGCGCCGACGCAAAGAGGAGCCCGGGCGATCACCGGGCCCGCGCGAAATAGGGGAAGTATCCGCCCGGGGCGCGGGCGAGACGGATCCGGTACTCGTCCCTGAAGTGCTGTGAGTCGAGCATCCGCCACTCCGCCTCGTAGAAGTACTGGATCAGATCCTGCGGCGGCCGCGGCTTCGGGTCGAGACCGTAGACACCCAGGAGGATGATGTCCGGACGGCGCGACAGGACGTAATCGACGTCGAACTTCTCGTGGCCCGGCAGACCCGAGCCGATCCCCGGGACGTCGCGGTGCGCGATTGTCGCGTCGTTGAGACCGAGCATGTCGATGGCGCGCAGCCTCGAGATGTAAGGGATCGCCCCCGCCGGAATGACGGCGACGGTGGCGTCGTGCGGAGCGTGGTCGCGCAGCCAGGCGCCGACCTCCTTCCAGGCGGAGACCTCCTGGATGTCGCGCGTCACGTCGTCGTACGGAGCCCCGGTGAACCCGATGCGCGTCGCATAGAGGGCGAAGACGAGCAGGACGGCGAGAAGCGCCGGGCGCGCGTAGCGTCGGGCGCCGAACCGCTCCAGGAGCCCGGCCGCCCCCAGGGCCAGGAGCAGGAAGAAGGCCGGCAGGAGCGGCGCGAGAAAGCGGAACATCGGCAGAGCGTCCCCGCCGACGAAGATCGCGCAGCCGGCGAGCGCCAGTGACAGCCCGCCGAGCAGGAGGGCCGCCCGCCGCCGGCCGGCCCACCTGAGACCGATGAGCGGCAGCAGCAGCCAGTAGCCGCTGAAGGCGAAGAACGCGTGGATGTAATGGAGCCCGCGCTCCACCTGGGCGGACCCTGTGCCAACCTTGGCGTAGTACGTGTTCGGCAGCAGCCGGCCGTAGTACCACCATCTCCAGAAGAAGTAGGGGAGGAAGATGAGGAGAAACACGCCGATGCCCCGCAGGACCGAGCGGCGGAACTCCGGGGTCCGGGGCCCCAGGACCCAGGCCAGGAGGACCAGGACCGCGGCAACGCCGGCTCCCTCCGGGCGGGTCAGCGCGGCCGCACCCAGAAGGACGCCGGCGGCGGGCGGCAGCGAGCCTCGCTCCAGCCCCTCCGCCGACAGCACCGCCGCCCAGGTCAAAAGGCAGGTGAAGAGCGGCGTCTCCATCCCGCCCGTCGTCCAGATGAAGAACGGCGGGCTCGACGCCAGGAAGAGCGGCGCCACCCACGCCATTTCCCGGAAGCGTCCTGCCCTCGTCGCGAAGCGCACGACCGCCGCCAGCGTTCCGGCCGACGCGATGAAGCCCAGCGCCTTCGCCGCCGCTTCTGGATCGATCGATCCCGTGATGAAGGGCGCCATGAGCAGCACCCAGAGGAAGTTCGTGTACCCCTCGACCCGCTCGCCCGGGTTGTACACCAGCCCCTGCCCGTGAATGAGATTCTCCGCGTAGCGGAAGCTGATGAAGGCGTCATCGACGGTGTGATCGAGGTTGAACAGGACGAGGACAGCAAGGACGAGCAGGGAGACGCCGAAGGTCCACAGACGATCGCGCCTGAACACGTTGAAGGAATCTCCGCCTTTTCGCACGAAGCGATGGTGCGGCCTACCTTATCACCGCGAAGTGCCTAAAGTATCATCGGCCCGTGGCATCATCACGTCGTCCCGACGGCTGGATCCCCACGAGCGAACGAGGGCTCACGCGCCTCATCCCCCTGGCTCTCCTCGCCGCGATCCTCGGTTTGCGAATCGTCTATCTGCTGCAGCTCTCACAATCGCCTCTCAGCACCTTCCTGGTCGAGGACCAGCTCGTCTATCAAGGGCGGGCGCAGGAGATCCTCTCGGGACATCTGATCGGAAACGCGGCGCCCTTCTACAGCAGCACTCTTTATCCTTACATCCTGGCCGCGATCTACGCCGTGTGCGGGATCCGTCCGACCGCCGTCTACCTGGTGCAGCACCTCCTGGGAGTCGCGACCTGCGTCCTGGTGTTCCTGCTGGCGCGTGAGATCTTCGAGACCCGGCGCGCCCTCGTGGGGCTCGTTCTCGCCGGCCTGTACGGCCCGCTGGTGTTTGCGGAAGGGCAGATCCTGATGATCTCCTGGACGGTCTTCGCCGTCGTGCTGGCGCTCTGGGCGGCGGTCCACCACTCGCGCACGGGGACCTTGAGGTCGGCGCTTCTCTGCGGGGCGGCCTGCGGCCTGGGCATGGCGGACAAGCCGAATCTGATCGTCCTGGCGCTGGCCGTTGCTCTCTGGTGGCGCATGACGACGGGCCGATCGCGGTGGTCCTCCCTGTTCGCGGTCGGCGCCGGTGCCGCCCTGTTCGTCCTGCCTGTCGTGGCGGCCAACGCCGCAGCGACGGGCGGTCGCGTTCTAATCAGCGCCAGCAGCGGGATCAATCTTGCGATCGGCAACAACCCGTTGTCCGACGGCACCTATACCGAGCCCTGGGCCGCGGAAGGCCAGGATTCGAGCCAGTTCCAGGGACTGCAGAACGCCAGCCGCCACTTCGCGGGACAGGCGCTCGGCAGGCCGGTCGACGACCTGGAGGCTGATCGGTACTGGAGG
>JBGPED010000254.1:0-4344 GCA_041482595.1 Acidobacteriota bacterium | reverse complement strand
GACCGCCTTCGATCGCGGACGCGCGGCGCGCATCGAGGCGGCCCGGGCGCGTGCCGACGCGGCCGCCGCCCTGAGTCGCGCCGCGGAGGACCGCGCGGGGCTCGAGGTCGAGCGGGCGTACCGCGATGCCGACGTGTCGATCCGCAACCTGTCCGCCGCGCACGAAGCGGTCGCGGCCGCCGAGGAGGCGCGCCGCATCGGCGCCGACCGCTACGCCTCCGGGCTGTTGCCCCTGACGGACCTGCTCGATGCCGAGACGGCGCTCCTGCAGGCGAGGCTGGCGGAGATCTCGGCGCGCTACGACTCGGTGGTCGGAAGGGTGCGTTTGGAACGCGCCGCCGGCCGCCTGGTGGTGCCTCGATGAGGATGCGCCGGTCGCCCGCGGCCCTGGTGCTGGCCGGGCTCGCCTCGATCCTGTCGTGCGGCCGGGCGGAGCGGCCGCCGGAGAAAGCGCCCGCGCCCCCCGTGACCGTGCGGACGGCGCGCGTGGGCGGCGGGAGCGGGAGTTGGGTCGATGTCCCGGGCTCCGTGGAGGCGGCGCGGGCGGCCGACATCGCCAGTCGCGTGTCGGCGGTCGTGGACAGCGTCGCGGTCGAGGAAGGGGCCTTCGTCAGGGCGGGGGATCTCCTGGTCAGGCTCGACGGGCGTGATCTGATGGCCCGGCTGGCGGCGGCGGAGGCCGGCCTGCAGGCGGCGACGGCGCAGCGCGACCGGATGCGGGAGCTGTTCGTGAAGGACGCGGCGACGCAGCAGGAGAAGGACGGGGCCGAAGCGGGGTTCGCGTCGGCCCTCGCCGAGCGGGACGCGACGAAGGCGCAGATCGAGTACGTGGAGTTCCGGGCGCCATTCGACGGCTTCATCGTCAACAAGAGGACGCGCGCCGGGGACCTGGCGATTCCCGGCCAGCCGCTCCTGACGGTCCAGGGCGCCGGGCTCCTGCGGGTCACCGCCACCGTGACCCGGTCGCAGGCCGACCGGCTGAAGCCGGGGCAGCCGATCGATGCAGTCCTCGAAGGAGGCACCGTGGTTCCGTCGCGGCTGTCGGTCCTGGCGCCGGCGGGCGATCCGTCGTCGCTGCGGTTTCTCGTCAAGGCCGACCTGCCGAAGGGATCGGGGGCGCGGGTCGGCTCGTTCGCGCGGCTGCGCCTGCCGCGCGGCGACGAGGAGTCTGCGCCCATGGTCCCCCGCGCGGCGATCGTCGAGCGCGGCGCACTGAGCGGCGTGTACGTCGTCGAGGACGGCCGCGCCAGGCTGCGCTGGATCAGCCTCGGCGAGCCGGCCGGCGACCTGGTGCTGGTCCGCGCCGGTTTGTCGGCCGGAGAGGAAATCGTCCTGGAGCCCGGTCCTCTGGCCGACGGTGCTGTGGTGGAGCGCCGTCCGTGACGGAGCTGCGGGCGTCGGGCGGGGAGCCCTCCCGCGGGGGCACGGCAGGGCGGCTGGCGGGGGCCTTCCTGCAATCGCGCCTGACGCCGCTGGCGGTGCTCGCCTCGATCCTCCTCGGACTCCTGGCGGTGATCTTCACGCCCCGCGAGGAGGAACCGCAGATCATCGTCCCGATGGTGGACGTGATGGTCGCCATGCCGGGGGCGTCTCCGCGCGAGGTCGAGGAGCGCGTCACGACACCGCTCGAGAAGCACCTTTGGGGCGTGCCCGGGGTGGAATACCTGTACAGCGCGTCGCTCCCCGGATCCGCTCTCGTGACGGTCCGTTTCAAGGTGAACGAGCTGTTCGAGCCGAGCCTGGTGAAGGTGTACGACCAGCTCGCCGCCCACCTGCCGGAGCGGCCGGACGGTGCCACGCCGCCGCTCGTGGCGCTGCGCACGATCGACGACGTGCCGTTTCTCGCCCTGACGCTCTACAGCGACCGGCTCACGGGCTTCGATCTGCGACGCATCGCCAACGAGCTGGCCCGCGAGATCGAGAGCGTCGCGGAGGTCGCGAAGGTCGAGGTGATCGGCGGCGAGAGACGACAGGTCCGCATCCTTCCCGACCCGGCCCGGCTGGCGGCGCGCGGCGTGTCGATCCTGGACCTGGTGCCCGCGGTGCAGGCGGCATCGGCCCAGGCCCCGTCGGGGCGAATCGTCTCCGGAAACCGCGAGGTCCTGGTCGAGACCGGTCCGTTCCTGCACGACGCGCGCGAGCTCGACGGGATCGTCGTCGGCGTCCGGGGCGGGCGGCCCGTCTATCTCCCGGACGTGGCCACGATCGTCGACGGGGCGGAAGAGCCGTCGCGCTATGTCTTCCTGGGGACCGGGCCGGCAGCCGGGAGGCGCGAGCTCGAGACGTTCGGCCCGGGCGGCCCGGGCCGCGAGTTCCCGGCCGTGACGATCTCGATCGCGAAACGTCCCGGCGCGAATGCGACGACGCTCGCGCGGACGGTCCTGGATCTGACCGGACGCCTGAGAGGCCCGCTTCTCCCGTCGAGCGTCGCGCTGGCCGTCACGCGCAACTACGGGGAAACCGCGGCGCACAAGTCGAACGAGCTGATCGAGCACCTCCTGATCGCCACGCTCTCGGTCATCCTTCTGATCGCCGTCGCCATGGGGTGGCGCGCCTCGCTCGTCGTCGGCATCGCCGTGCCCGTGACCCTGGCGCTGACGCTGTTCATCTATTTCCTGTTCGGCTACACGCTCAACCGTGTGACCCTGTTCGCTCTCATCTTCTCGATCGGCATCCTGGTGGACGACGCCATCGTCGTCGTCGAGAACATCCACCGGCACCACGCCCTGCGCGACGGGCGCTCCGTGTTCCGGCTGACGGTGGACGCGGTGGACGAGGTGGGCAACCCGACCATCCTGGCGACCTTCGCCGTGATCGCGGCGATCCTGCCGATGGCGTTCGTGCGCGGTTTGATGGGACCGTACATGCGCCCGATCCCGGTCGGCGCCTCCCTGGCGATGCTGTTCAGCCTCCTGGTGGCCTTCGTCGTGTCGCCCTGGGCCGCGGTGCGCCTCCTGAAGCACGAGGCCCCTAAGGCGACGGCGGAACCCCAGAAAGACGGACGGCTGGATCGCCTGTACCGGCGGTTCATGGGGCGCCTCATTCGGCGGCCGCTCCACCGACTGTTCTTTTTCGCGGCCGTCGCGGGCCTGTTCGCCGGGGCGATGGCGCTCGTCGTCTTCGGAGTCGTGAAGGTCAAGATGCTGCCGTTCGACAACAAGAGCGAGCTTCAGGTCCTGCTCGACCTGGACGAGGGAACGCCGGTCGAGGTGTCGCTGCAGGCGGCGCGCGAGGTGGGGCGTTATCTCTCCACCGTGCCGGAGGTGACCGACTACGAGATCTACGCCGGCACCGCCGCGCCGGTGAACTTCAACGGCCTGGTGCGCCACTACTTCCTGAGGCAGCGGCCCAACGGTGCCGACATCCAGGTCAATCTGGCCGCGAAGGAAGAGCGGGTGGATCAATCGCACGACATCGCCAGGAGGATCCGTCCGGCGATCGCCGCCATCGCGCTGCGGCATGGGGCGCGCGCCAAGGTCGTTGAGATCCCCCCCGGTCCTCCCGTCCTCTCGACGCTCGTCGCGGAGGTCTACGGACCGGACCACGAGCGCCAGATCGGGCTGGCGAAGCAGATCGAGTCGCTGTTCCTCGAAACGCCCGGTGTCGTTGACGTGGACACGTCGATCAGCGCTCCGCAGGCGAAGAGCTTTCTTTCAGTGGACCGCGAGAAGGCGACCCTCCTCGGCATTCCGCCGGCCCGCGTGGTGCAGGCCGTGGGCGCCGCCGTCGGCGGAGTCGATGCCGGCCTGCTGCACCTGGCCAGGGAGCGCGAGCCGGTGCCGATCCGCATCGGGTTCCCGGCGGCCCTGCGCTCCGATGTCGGTCCGGCCCTGGAGCTGAGACTGAATTCTCCGGGTGGTGCGGCCGTGCGCGTCGGCGATCTCGTGCGGGTCAAGAACGAGACGGAGGCGCCGGCCATCCTGCACAAGAACCTGAAGCGCGTGGTGTACGTCCTCGGCGACCTGGCGGGGAGCCAGGAGAGCCCCGTCTACGCCATCTCCGGCCTCGATCGGCGGATCGCGCGTCTGCCGGTCCCGGAGGGGTACGCGATCGAGCGCTACTCCACGCGGCAGCCGGAAATGACCGATCGCCTGTCGATGAAGTGGGACGGCGAGTGGCACATCACCTACGAGGTGTTCCGCGACCTCGGGATCGCCTTCGCGCTGGTCCTGGCGCTGATCTACATCCTGGTGGTCGGCTGGTTCGAGTCGTTCTTGATCCCGTTCGTGATCATGGCGCCGATCCCCCTGTCGCTCATCGGCATCTTCCCCGGGCACCTTCTCTTCGGCGCCTTCTTCACCGCCACGTCGATGATCGGCTTCATCGCGGGGGCGGGGATCATGG
>JBGPED010000253.1:0-4347 GCA_041482595.1 Acidobacteriota bacterium | reverse complement strand
GCCGTCCCGACGTCCTGATGCTGCGCGGCGGCTGGCTGGCCAAGGCCGGGCACCTGCCGAACTCGCTCCTGCACAACAACGGCGACGGCACGTTCGACGACGTGACCGAGGAGGCCGGGATGCTGTCGTTCCACCCGACGCAGACGGCGGTATGGTTCGACTACGACAACGATGGCTGGCTCGACCTGTTCGTCGGGAACGAATCGACAAAGCGCGACCCCAACCCGAGCGAGCTGTACCACAACAACCACGACGGCACCTTCACCGAATGTGCCGCGGCCTCGGGGCTGACCGTGGACCTGTTCGTGAAAGGCGTAACCGCCGGCGACTACAACAACGACGGCCGGCCGGATCTTTACGTCTCGAGCCGCAAAGAGCCGAACCGCCTGTACCGCAACGACGGACCGAAGCCGGGGGGCAAGGGTCCTGCCGAGTGGCTCTTCACCGAGGTCGCCGCCTCAGCGGGCGTCACCGAGCCGGTCTACAGCTTCCCGACCTGGTTCTTCGATTACGACAATGACGGCTGGCTGGACATCTTCGTGTCCGGATACCACATCGACAACCTGAAGGATTTCACGGCCGATTATCTGGGCCTGCCGCACCAGGCGGAGCGCCCCCGCCTGTACCACAACGAGCACGACGGCACGTTCAAGGATGTCACCAAGGCCGCGCACGTGTACAGGCTCATGCACGCGATGGGGGCGAATTTCGGCGATCTCGACAACGACGGCTGGCTCGACTTCTATGTCGGCACGGGCGACCCGAACCTCGGCACGCTGGTTCCCAACAGAATGTTCCGCAACGCCGGTGGCCGTTTCTTCCAGGAAGTCACGACGTCGGGCGGCTTCGGACATCTCCAGAAGGGACACGGCGTGTCGTTCGCGGATCTCGACGAGGACGGCGACCAGGACGTGTACGAACAGATGGGTGGCATGTACGAGGCGGACCACTTCCGCGCCGTCCTGTACGAGAACCCCGGCCACGGCAACCACTACGTCAAGCTGAAGCTCGTGGGCGTGAAGACGAACCGCGCCGCCATCGGGGCGCGCATTCGCATCGTGGTCGACACCCCCGGCGGGCCGCGCGAGATCCACCGCTCGGTCACGAGCGGCGGCTCCTTCGGCGCCAACCCGCTCCGGCAGGAGATCGGCCTGGGGGACGCGCGCTCGATCCTCGAAGTCCGCGTCACCTGGCCGACCTCGGGGATCGTTCAGACCTTCAAGGTCGTGGCGATGGACCGGGCCTTCACGATCACGGAAGGGGAGCAGGCCCTGGCGGAAATTCCGCTCAAGACCTTCGCGTTCGCGACCCGTACGCCCCCCGCGGGTGCGGCGGGGAAATAGCCGCTCACCAGGGGAAGACGAACCCTCCCCGCAGCACACCGGCGCGCGACAGAAGCGAGATCGCGAAGACCACCACGACCACGGCGCCCCCCACGAGCGCCCCCGCCACCTCGAGACGCAACCGGACGAGGAGCGACTTCTCGCCGCGCGCGGCGATCACGAACGTCGTCTCGTCGCTCCCCTTGCCGATGGCGATCGTTTCCTCGGGCGGCTCCGCGGGGGCCTGGGCATCCTCGCGGACCAGGTCGTCCTGCACCGAGCGCACGGCGTTGCCCCACTCCTCCGTGCTGATCTGACCGTCGTGGTCGGCGTCGAATGCCTTCATCCGGTCCGGGTCATGCTTGAGCTCGCGCAGGCGGTCGCCCAGCGCGGCGCGCCGCTCCAGGACGGCGTCCCGCAGCCGCCTGACCGTGCCGGCGACGAACAGCTTCTGCCCCGTCACGATCCACCACTCGCTGTAACGCTTGCGCCGTCCCAGCCACCCCTCGCCCCGCTCGACCTTCCGGTAGCTGCGCTCCAGAACTGTTTCCGCGCCGGCCGGATCGACCAGGAGCGCGCCGGTTGTATCTTGAAGATAGAACGGGTCGGACGATTCGCCCTGGTCGATCGTCGTCCACTCGCGGCCGCCGCGGCTGCGCTGCCTCTCCTCTTCGAGGAGATGCCGGTAGTAGACGCAGGGAATACCGGAGTACGGCGCGACCAGCGGCGTCCGGTTCTTCGCGTTGCCAAGGAGTTCGGCGAAACCCATCGCCACCGAGCGGATCCGCGACGTCGGGACGTTCTCGAGAAGCCTCTTGCGCCGCAGGACGATGAACCCGAAGACGATGAGCCCGCCGCCCACGAGAACGGCGAGCGCGTCGAAGACCAGGCGCTCGCCGGTGGACCGCGCAAGGTGGGGGAACGTCATCCGGACGGTCCCCAGAAGGACGACGGCGCCAATCAAAACCCTACGGACATTCCTCGAGTCTAATTCCATCGATCTCCCGGCGGGCGTGACACCCGACGCTGCCAATATAGGCCCTTGCCTGCGGGCGGCAAGGGGTTGATGCGTCTCGACTTGACCGGGATCGCGGCTCGCGGTAAGGTGACCGCTCCGCCTCGCCCGGAGGATTGTTGAGCCACCGAGACCCGAGACGCCCTTCGGCCCGCAGTCTTGCCCCTATCATCTTTATAGGCGCCGTCGTCCTGGCCGCCCCCCTTGCGCCCGGCAGCGGCCCGCGACGATAATCGTGTCACCCCGCGACACCTCCACCGGTTCGGTGCTCGAGCAGATGGTCATTCCCGCCTTGGATCACGGCGGCTATCGGTGCCGGACCCAGGTCAGCATCGGTGTGCGACCCGGAGGTGGGGCCCACAAAGTGGACGTCCTTGCGGAGCGAGACGGCCGCGCGTGGATCATCTCGTTGAAATGGCAGCAGGTATCGGGGACGGCGGAGCAGAAAGTCCCATTTGAAGTGATCTGTCTTGCGGAGGCGGTTCGCTCCGGTCCTTACGAGCGAGCCTATCTTGTGCTCGGCGGGCGAGGCTGGAGTCTTCGCGAGTTCTACGTCGGCGACGGGCTCAGGAGGTATCTCACCGGTACGGACAACGTCAGCATCCTGAACCTCGAAGATTTCGTCGCACGTGCCAATCAAGGAAACCTGTGACCGCGCACCCTGTGCTATGGTCCCCGGAATGAAGCCATCGGCAACCCTGAAGCGCAAGGCGCCCGTGGCTCTCGCCGCGCCCGCCCGGGCGGTCCGCGCGGGAGCCACGGAGGAAATTCTGCCGCTGCGGCCGCCGCTCAAGTGGGCGGGGGGCAAGCGCTGGCAGGTGCCGCACCTGCGTCCCTTCTGGGCCGCCCATGCACACAGGCGTCTCGTCGAGCCCTTCTGCGGTGGCCTCGCGGTCAGCCTGGGCCTCGCTCCCGGGCGCGCGCTGCTCAACGATATCAACCCGCATGTGATCGCCTTCTATCGCCGGCTGAAGCAGGGTCTTGCGATCACGCTGCCGATGAAGAACGACGAGACGATGTTCTACGCGCACCGCAGACGATTCAACGAGCTTCTCGCGCGTGGCAGGGACGACGGTCGCGAGGCGGCGGGGCTCTTCTATTACCTCAACCGGACGGGGTACAACGGGCTGTGCCGCTTCAACCGGCAGGGAGGATTCAATGTCCCTTTCGGCCGGTACGCGAGGATCAACTATACGCGCGACTTCACGCCCTACCGGCAGGCCTTCGCGCGCTGGGACTTCATCAGCATGGACTTCGAGAAGGTTCCGCTCGAGAAGGGCGATTTCGTGTACGCCGACCCACCCTACGACGTGCAGTTCACCCAGTACGCCAAAGAGGGGTTCGGGTGGGACGACCAGGTCCGCCTCGTCGACAGGCTCTCCGCGCACAGGGGTCCTGTCGTGCTGTCGAACCAGGCGACGGAGCGAATCGTGCGTTTGTACGAGACCGCCGGATTCAAGCTTCTGTACCTTCAGGCGCCCCGCCGGATTTCCTGCACCGGCGACCGCACGCCGGCGCGCGAGGTGCTGGCGCTCCGGAACGTCTGAGGGTCTCTCAGGTCCCCTTGCGGATCGTCAGGAACTGCCGGGCCGGGACGTTCCTCCGGATCGTGTGCGTCCCGTCCGGCCAGCGCACGTCGATCGTCTCGACCGTTTCCGCGCCTCCGAGGCCGAAGTGCAGCCTCGGGTCGTGGCTGCTCATGTAGGAATCCCCCGAGGCGATGTCGCGCCGCTGCGCGCGCCCGCCCGCGGTCAGCGTGACCGTGGCGCCGATCGGGATCGCCTCGCCGCCCGGGATCTCGCAGACGACGGTGATCCACGCGCCGCCCGGACTGTCGTTGCGCAGGAGGATCGGCGGTGCGTCCAGGGCCGTGATCAGGATGTCCAGGTCGCCGTCGTTGTCGTAGTCGCCGACCGCCAGCCCGCGGCCCGCCTCCTTCGATTCGAACCCGGGGCCCGCCTGCGTCGTGACGTCGACGAAGCGCCCGTCGCGGTTCTCCAGCAGGAGGGG
>JBGPED010000252.1:0-4357 GCA_041482595.1 Acidobacteriota bacterium | reverse complement strand
TCGCCGACACCTGCGCGAAGTGCCACGCCGATGAAAAGCGGATGGGGCACTACATGATCCCCACGACCCAGTACGACGACTACAAGAAGAGCGTGCACGCCCGGGCGCTGTACGGGAAGGGGGACACCTCCGCCCCGACCTGCAACGACTGCCACGGCAGCCACGGGGCCGTACCACCTGGCGTCGGGAACGTCGCGAGCGTCTGCGGCTCGTGCCACGGCCGCGAAGCCACGCTGTTCCACGACACCGAGGCCAAGCTCAAGATCGAACTCACGCCCTGCATCCAGTGCATGATCTGCCACAGCAACCATGCGGTTCTCCAGCCCACGGACGACATGATTGGCGTGGGCGGACTCTCGACCTGCACCGGCTGCCACGCCGAGGGGGAGAAGGCCTACAAGGCGGCCGCGGACATGGCCGACCACATCCATGTGCTGGTGACCCACCTGCACGAGGCCGACGAAGGGCTGGACCGCGCCGAGCGCGCCGGTATCGAGGTCTCGCAGGACCGGTTCGCCCTGCAGAAGGCGCGCGACGACCTGGTCGAGGCCAAGGTGCTGATCCACAGCTTCGACCTGGAGCGTTTTCTTCTGGCAGCGAAAGAGGGGATCGCGACCGCCGACGCCGGTATCGCGGCGGGCCAGCGCGCCGCCGCCGAGCTGCGCCTCAGGCGCACGGGCCTGGGCTTTTCCCTCATCGTCATCCTCGCGGTGATCGTCGCCCTGGCCTTCAAGGTGAGGGAGATCGAAAGGAAGCGACCGTCGTCATGATCGCCCGCGTCCGGCCGCCTGCGTCCACCCTCGTGGCGTTGCTCGCCGCCTGGGTCGTCTCGGCGACCGGAACGCTCGCGGGGACCTCCGAGGACTGTCTCGGCTGCCACGGCGATGCGTCGCTGACAATGCAGAAGGAGGGACGCACCGTCTCGCTGCACGTGGACGGGGCGGCTTTCGGCCGCTCCGTGCACGCCGATCTCGACTGCACCGGCTGTCACGCCGGTTTCAAGGCGGACGAGGTGCCGCACGCGAAATCGATCAAGCCGGTGAACTGCAAGTCGTGCCACGCGGACGTCTCGGAGTCGCACGCGTTCCACACGGCCATGGGGCGGGCCACGGGGACCGACGGAGCCCCCGGCGTGTCCTGCAAGGGCTGCCATGGCACCCATGAAATCGCCTCGCCCAAAACCCCCGGCACGAAGTTCAGCAGGGAGAGCCTGGCCACGGCCTGCGGTTCATGCCACGCGGCCATCGCCACGCAGTACCGCGACTCCGCCCACGGGCGCGCCGCCTCGCAGAAGGTGAAAGGGGCGCCCGACTGCCTCACCTGCCATGACCGGCCGATCACGCGGGCGCGGGCGGGCGGCGAGACAGTGGAACGCAAGCTCGAGCAGGAGAAGATGTGCCTGTCGTGCCATCTCGACGACCCGGAGGTGCGCGCGCGCACCAACCCGACGGCAGGCTTCATCGCGGCCTATGAGGCGAGCGTCCACGGCAAGGCGCTCCAGGCGGGAAACGCCGCGGCCGCCAACTGCGTCGATTGCCACGGCGCACATGAGATGAAGCTGGGCCTCGAAGCCTCGGCGCGCGTCAACAAGATGCACATCCCCGAGACCTGCGGAGCGTGCCACAGGGAGATCGAGAAGGAGTACGAGATCGGCGTGCACGCCACGGCCCTTCACAAGGGGAACGCCGACGCCCCGGTTTGCACCAACTGCCACGGAGAGCATTCAATCCTGAGGTCCCGCGATCCGCGCGCCCCGGTGGCCCCGGCCAACGTCTCGGCCCAGGTCTGCTCCCCTTGCCACAGCTCCGTGCGTCTGTCGCAGAAGTACGGCATCCGCAGCGATCGCTTCAAGACCTTCTCCGACAGCTACCACGGCCTGGCGATGCGCGGCGGCCAGGTGGAGGTCGCCAACTGCGCCAGCTGCCACGGCGCGCACGGGATCCGGGCCTCCAGCGACCCGGCCTCGAGCGTCAACCCGGAGAATCTGGCGGCGACCTGCGGCAAGTGCCACCCCGGCGCCAATGCCCGGTTCGCCATAGGCGAGGTGCACGTCGTCATGAGCCAGCAGGAAGATCCGATCCTCTACTGGATTGCCGCCACCTACGTCGTCGTCATCGTGGGGGTGGTGGGCGGCATGGCGGCCCACAACGGGCTGGACTTCGTGCGCAAAGCGCGGCGGCGTCTCGAGGAAAGGCGGAGCGGGACGGCGGAGCCGGCGCCGGTGGCGCACCGGCTCCATCTCAGGATGACGCTCAGTGAGCGGATCCAGCACGCGGCCCTTCTCAGCAGCTTCATCGTCCTGGTGAGCACCGGGTTCATGCTGCATTACCCGGACGCTTTCTGGGTCGTGGGGCTGCGGATGCTGAGCGATCGGCTGTTCGACCTGCGCAGCCTCCTGCACCGCGTCGCCGGCGTCGTGATCGTCCTGGCCTCCGTCTACCACCTGTGTTACCTGGCGTTCACCGCGCGGGGCCGCCAGTTCCTGCGGGACATCTGGTGGTCGTTGAGCGACCTCACGGACGCTCGCGACGTGCTGCGGTACAACCTCGGTCTGTCGCAGACGAAGCCGCGGTTCGGGCGCTTCAGCTACATCGAGAAGAGCGAGTACTGGGCGCTCGTCTGGGGCAACATCGTCATGGCCGGCACGGGCTTCATCCTGTGGTTCGAGAACACCTTCATCGGCCTCATCACGAAGCTGGGCTGGGACGTGGCGCGCACGGTCCATTTCTACGAGGCCTGGCTCGCGACGCTGGCGATCATCGTGTGGCACTTCTACTACGTGATCTTCAACCCGGACGTGTACCCGATGAACCTGGCGTGGCTCACCGGCACGCTCAGCGAGGAGGAGATGCGGGAGGAACATCCTCTGGAGCTCGAGGCGTTGGAGAAACGAAGCGCTTTGGGTGAGGCGAGCCCGCCGCGCGCCTGACCGTGGACGGCGGAAAATCGGGGGCGAAGAGCGCCCCGGGAGGGGACGGTGGCGACCGACACCAGTGATGAACAGGGCGAGCCGCTCGAGCGGCGCACCGCCATGCAGTGGCTGATCCGCGGCTTCCTGTCCCTTTGGGGACTCGGTGCGGCGGCCCTCGGAGCCGCGTTCCTGAAGGCGCCCTCGCCGGAGCGCCGCCCGGAGGAGGGGCTGGTGCGCTGCGGCAGTCTTTCGTCGTTGCAGGTGAGCGACGTGCGTTTCGTGCCGCACGGGAGCTCGCCCCTGTTCGTGGTACGCACCTCCCCCACGGAGGTCGCGGCGGTGTCGGCCATCTGCACGCATCTGCGCTGCATCATCAAGTGGAGCCAGGAGACCCGCCGGTTCGTTTGCCCGTGCCACGCGGGAGCCTTCGACGCGAACGGCAACGTCCTGTTCGGACCGCCCAAGACGGCCCTCCGGCAGTACCCGGCGGAGGCCCGCGCCGACGAGATCGTGGTCCACATCTAGAATTTCCGGAGGGACCGACGTGAAGCGACCGCTCCTAGCCTGGCTCGAGGCCCGATTCAATCTCACCGAGATGTTCTCCCTCCTGACCGGCTTCGGTCTGTTTCCGAGCGAGCTGGACACGCGCCGTCCGCTCGGCGAGGCGATCGACGAGGCGCTCCGCCGGCCGCTGCCGTCGTACGCCCGCTGGCCGCGGGTGCTGGGGCTTCTGTCCTTCATCCTGTTCCTGTTCGTCGGGCTCACCGGAATCCTGCTCGCCTTCTACTATCAGCCGACGGCCTCCGAGGCCTTCGGATCGGTCACGACGATCGTGAGGGACGTGAACTTTGGCTGGTTCGTGCACCAGACGCACCGCTGGGGGGCCATGGCCCTCCTGGGGATGCTGCTCGTGAGGCTGTGGCGTTTCTTCGTCCAGGGGCTGTACAAGCCGCCGCGCGAGGCGATCTGGATCGTCGCCGTCCTCACCTTCCTGGTCGCGACGCACGCCGACCTGACCGGCCGACTGCTCGTCTGGGACTCGCGCGGCTACTGGACGACCGTCCGCGCCGTCGAGATCCTCTTCATGCTGCCCGGGCTGGGTCCGCTGTTCGCCGCCCTCATTGGCGGGACGGACATCGATTCGCTGGTCCTGACCCGGTTCTACGTCCTGCACGCGCTGGTCCTGCCCGCCTTCCTCCTGGTCCTCTTCTACCTGCACTTTTCCTCGGTGCGGCGGGTCGGGCTTTCATCGGCGAGTGGGACAGGTCATACCGGCAGAGCTTCGTACCGCGTTTACCTCTACAACCTGCTCATCCTGACGGTCCTCATCTTCGGCGGCCTGATCACCCTGGCGACGCTCCTGCCCGAGCGCTTCGGGATCCCGGCCGATCCCCTGAGCACGCTGCCAGGCGCGCGGCCGCCGTGGTACCTCCTGGCGGCGCACGG
>JBGPED010000251.1:0-4389 GCA_041482595.1 Acidobacteriota bacterium | reverse complement strand
TCACGATCTTCGGGCGCTCGACGCCCGTCGAGCTCGACTTCCTGAAGGTCGAAAAGCTTTAAGGTCCGTCAAGGGCCTCCAAGGACGGCTCATGGCCAAAAAGATCGTCGGCTACGTCAAGCTGCACATACCCGCGGGCAAGGCGACGCCCGCGCCGCCCGTCGGTCCCGCGCTGGGCCAGCAGGGCGTCAACATCATGGACTTCTGCAAGGCCTTCAACGCGCAGACCGCCAAGGCGGGCGAGGGGATGATCATCCCGGTGATCGTCACCGTGTACGCCGACCGGTCCTACACGTTCATCACCAAGACGCCGCCCGCGAGCATCCTGCTCAAGAAGGCGGCCGGCCTGGCGAAGGGTTCGGGGGTCCCCAACAAGGAGAAGGTCGGCAAGGTCACCATGAGCCAGGTGGAGGAGATCGCGCGCACCAAG
The DNA here is from genome assembly GCA_041482595.1 of Acidobacteriota bacterium. Lineage (GTDB taxonomy): Bacteria > Acidobacteriota > Polarisedimenticolia > Gp22-AA2 > Gp22-AA2 > Gp22-AA3. The sequence goes on along the minus strand of JBGPED010000251.1, from coordinate 3,959 downwards.
CTGCCGGATCTGAACACCGAGAACCTGGAATCGGCCATCCGGTCCGTCCTCGGCACGGCCCGCAGCATGGGGATCGAGGTGACGGCATGAAGCGGCACGGCAAGAAGTACGCGGCGGCGAAGCAGCAGGTGCCCGGGAAGCCCTGCACGCTGGACGAGGCGATCCCCCTCTTGAAGCGTGTCAAGTACGCGAAGTTCGACGAGACCCTGGAGCTGGCGCTCCTCCTCGGCGTCGACCCGAAGCACGCCGACCAGATGGTTCGGGGCACGGTGGTCCTGCCGCACGGCACCGGGGCTTCGAAGAAGGTCCTGGTGATCGCGACGGGCGAGAAGATGAAGGAAGCCGAGAAGGCGGGCGCGGACCACGTCGGTGGCGTCGAGATGGTGCAGAAGATCCAGGAGGGGTGGCTCGATTTCGACGCGGTGGTGGCCACGCCGGACACCATGAAGGACGTCGGCAAGCTGGGGAAGATCCTCGGGCCGAAAGGGCTCATGCCCAACCCGAAGACCGGCACGGTCAGCTTCGACGTGGCCAAGGCCGTGCAGGAGATCAAGGCGGGGAAGGTGGAGTTCCGTGTCGACAAGACGTCGATCATCCACGTCCCGTTCGGGAAGTCGTCCTTCGACGAGAAGAAGCTTCTCGACAACGCCCGGGCGCTGGTGGCCGCGGTCCTGCGCGCCAAGCCGCCCACGGCGAAGGGAAAGTACCTGCGCTCGGCCTACGTGTCGAGCAGCATGGGCCCGGGCGTCCGCCTGGACCTCGGAAGCCTTGAAGCGCTCGTGTAGGAGAGAGTGATGAACAAACAGGAGAAGACCCAGGAAATCGAGGCGCTCAGGAGCGCGCTCGAGTCCCGCCCGCCGACGTTCGTCCTGGCGTACCGCGGACTGAGCGTGAACCAGGTCTCCGCCCTGCGCAAGAAGGTGCGGGCGACGTCCTCGAGGTACCGGGTGGTCAAGAACCGCCTGGCGCTGCGGGTCATCAAGGGCACGCCCTACGAGGGCCTGGCCCCGCACTTCGAGGGGCCGACCGCGATCGCCTACAGCAGCAAGGATCCGGCCGCGCTCGCCAAGGCGCTGGAGGAGTTCACCAGGGAGAACCAGGGGTTCCAGATCAAGGCCGGGTTGATCGACGGCCGCCTGGTCGATCCCCAGGCGATCAAGACCCTCGCCTCGCTGCCATCGCGCGAGGTGCTCGTGGCGCGCCTGCTGTCGGTTCTCAACGGTCCGATGGTCCGTCTGGTGACTGTGATGAAGGCGCCGGCCCGCAATCTGGTCCGGGCCCTCGACGAGATCGCCCGGAAGAAGACGCAAGGGGACGCGGCGGCGCCGGGCGCCGTGCCCGCGCCCTGACAGGGAACGCATCGATTCACGAAACGAAGCGCTTGGATTCAGGAGGACAGAATGCCCGCGATTACGAAGGACGACGTCAAGAACTACCTGAAGGCGGCCCCCATGCTCGAGGTGGCCGAGCTGGTGAAGGAGCTGGAGAGCGAGTTCGGGGTCTCGGCCGCCGCCATGCCCGTGATGATGGCGGGCGGACCCATGGCCGGTGCCGCCGCCCCCGCGGCCGCCGAGGCCAAGGACACGTTCGACGTCGTCCTGACCGAGGTGGGCGACAAGAAGATCAACGTCATCAAGGTCGTCCGCGAGGTCACGAGCCTGGGTCTGAAGGAGGCGAAGGACCTGGTGGACGGAGCGCCGAAGACCGTCAAGGAAGGGGTGTCCAAGGCGGAAGCCGAGGACATCAAGAAGAAGTTCACGGAGGCCGGGGCCAAGGTCGATCTGAAGTAGGCGGCGTCCTCGTGCCGTACGTTCCATCCGATTCCCGGCTGGCTGCACGTCCCGCCGAAGGGTGCCGCGCCCTTGCGCGGACCGCGCGCCCCGGGAGTCGACTCCATGAAGTCATTGAACAGGTCCGCCCGCGCACGGGACGTGTCCCGAGCGCCGGGAGGAAGGGGGCCTCTTGACCCAGATGACGAGCGAAGAGCAGTCCATCCCGTCGAACGGCAACGGCCGCGAGCGAGTCAACTTTTCGAAGATCCACACCGTCATCCCGATCCCGAACCTGATCGAGGTGCAGAAGCGGTCCTACGAGCGCTTCCTGCAGATCTACACGGCGCCGGCGGATCGCGAGGACACGGGGCTGCAGGCGGTCTTCAAGTCGATCTTCCCGATCTCCGATTTCCGCCAGACCTGCTCGCTCGAGTTTGTCGAGTACACCATCGGAAACTGGGAGTGCAAGTGCGGCAAGCTGGAGGGTCTGGAGCACCTCCGGATCACCTGCGTCAAGTGCGGCAAGAAGACCATCTCCCAGAACCCGAAGGCGCCGCGCCACACCTGCCCCGACTGCGGCTGGGCCAACGAGAACCGGGTCGACCACTGCGAGATGTGCGGCGACCCCGTGTCGCTCAAGTTCAAGTACGACGTCGCGGAATGCCAGGAGCGCGGCATGCACTTCACCGTCCCGCTCAAGGTGAAGATCCGCCTGGTGGTGTACGAGAAGGACTCGGCCTCGGGGAGCAAGGAGATCCGCGACATCAAGGAGCAGGAGGTGTATTTCGGCGAGATCCCGCTCCTGACGGAAAACGGGACGTTCATCATCAACGGCACCGAGCGCGTCATCGTGTCGCAGCTGCACCGCTCGCCGGGCGTGTTCTTCCAGTCCGACGACCAGAAGAAGGTCTGGATGGCCAAGATCATCCCGTACCGGGGCTCCTGGCTGGAGTTCGAGTACGACGAGAAGGACCTGCTGTACGTGCGCATCGACCGCAAGCGCAAGTTCCTCGGCAGCGTCGTGCTGCGGGCCCTGGGCATGAAATCGGACGAGGAGGTGCTGCGCCGCTTCTACCGCGCCGAGACGATCGTGGTCGAGAACAAGAAGCTGGCCTGGCGTGTGTCTTCCGGATTGACCGGGCGCCGCGCCCGGGCGGACGTGACCGATCGGAAGGGCAAGGAAACGATCGTCGCCCGCGGCAAGAAAATCACCTCGACCATCGTCACTGCACTGGAGAAGTCGGGTGTCGAGACGGTGCCGGTCGACCCGGAGGAGCTCGAAGGGGCCTACGCCATCGCCGACATCGTCGACACGCGCTCCGGGGAGATCCTGGGGGAGGCGAACGAGAAGGTCGGCGGCAAGGCGATCGACGAGATCATCGCCCGGGGTCTGTCATCGTTTGAAGTGTTCTTCCCGCTCGAGTCTGAGATCGCCACCGTCCTGACCGATACGCTGCGCAAGGACCCCGTGAAGACGCCCGAGGAGGCCCTGGTCGAGATCTACCGGCGCCTGCGGCCGGGCGATCCGCCGACGCTGGAAGGCTCCCGGACGCTGTTCAACGGGATGTTCTTCGACGCGAACCGCTACGACCTGTCGCGCGTCGGCCGCCTCAAGATGAACACCAAGCTGGGGACCAGCTTCCCGCTGGACCAGCGCGTGATGGCGGTGGACGATTTCGTGCTCGTCCTGAAGTACCTCCTCGGCCTGCGCAAGAACCCCGCCGGGGTGGACGACATCGATCACCTGGGGAACCGCCGCGTGCGCGCGGTCGGCGAGCTGCTCGAGAACCAGTTCCGCATCGGGCTGGTGCGCATGGAGCGGGCCATCAAGGAGAAGATGTCGGTCTACCAGGAGATGACCACCGCCATGCCGCACGACCTGATCAACGCCAAGCCGGTCATGGCGGCCATCCAGGAGTTCTTCGGGTCCTCGCAGCTGTCGCAGTTCATGGACCAGACGAACCCCCTGTCCGAGATCACCCACAAGCGCCGCCTGTCGGCGCTGGGCCCGGGTGGTCTGTCGCGCGAGCGCGCCGGGTTCGAGGTGCGCGACGTGCACCCGACGCACTACGGCCGGATCTGCCCGATCGAGACGCCGGAGGGGCCGAACATCGGGCTCATCTCGTCCCTGTCCTGCTACGCGCGCATCAACGAGTACGGCTTCATCGAGTCCCCCTACCGCAAGGT
>JBGPED010000250.1:0-4453 GCA_041482595.1 Acidobacteriota bacterium | reverse complement strand
CGGTCGCCGGCATCGGGATCATGAACGTGATGCTCGTGTCGGTGTCGGAGCGGACGCCCGAGGTCGGTCTGCTCAAGGCTCTCGGGGCGCCGCCGCGCCAGATCCTGAAGGTCTTCCTGGTCGAGGCGGTCCTGCTGTCCGCGACCGGAGGGATCCTCGGCCTGCTGATCGGCTACGCCGGTTCGGGGGTGCTGGGGCAGGCGTTCCCGGCGCTGCCGGCGCGCCCGCCGGCGTGGGCGGTGTTCGCGGCGCTCGCGGTCTCCCTGGCCTCGGGCGCCCTGTTCGGCGTGCTGCCGGCGCGCCGCGCCGCGCGCCTCGATCCGGTCATCGCCCTGGCGGGACGATGATCGATCCGTCCCGGCGCGGGACGAGGTGATCGTCATGCGGATCGTCGATCTCATGAAGCTGTCGTGGGGGGCCGTGACCGGGCATCGTCTGCGCTCGGCCCTGACGATGCTCGGCATCGCCATCGGCATCGCGTCGGTCATCCTGCTCACGTCGATCGGCGAAGGGATCCGGCTGTACGTCCTGAACGAGTTCACCCAGTTCGGCACCAACCTGATCGGCATCAATCCCGGCAAGTCGAACACCTCCGGCGGCAACCCCACCGCCATGGCCGGCACGATCCGCAAGCTGACCATCGAGGACGCCGAGGCGCTCCGCCGCATCCCCCAGGTCGAGGCGACGATGCCGGTGGCGTTCGGCAACGCCCGCGTCGAGCACGGCGAGCGCGGCCGGAGCGTCCTGATCTACGGCGTGACTTCGGAGGTGCCGCGCGTCTGGAAATTCGGCGTGCGCCACGGTGCGTTCCTGCCGGCGGGAGACCCGAGGCACGGCTCGCCGCTCGTCGTCCTGGGGATGAAGCTGAAGCAAGAAGTGTTCGGGGACAACAACGCCCTGGGCGAGCGCGTGAGGATCGGCGGGCGTCCGTTCCGGGTCATCGGGGTGATGGAGCCGAAGGGGCAGTTCCTGCAGCTCGATCTGGACGACACCGCCTTCATCCCTGTGTCGGAGGCGATGCGGCTGTTCAACCGCGACGACCTGATCGAGATCGACGTCGTCTACCGGAACGCCGCCGCCAAGGACAGCGTCGTCCGCGACATCCGCCGCGTCCTGACCGGGCGCCACCAGGGAGAGGAGGACTTCACGATCACGACGCAGGACACGATGCTGTCCACCCTCGACCGCATCATCAGCGTCGTGACCTCCGCCGTCGGCGCGATCGGCGGCATCTCGCTGGTCGTCGGCGCCATCGGCATTTTGACGATGATGTGGATCTCGGTCAACGAGAGCACCGGCGAGATCGGACTCCTGCGCGCCCTCGGCGCGCGCCGGCGCCAGGTGCTGGCCTTCTTTCTCCTGCAGGCGGCCCTCCTCGCCACGGCCGGTGGCGCCTTCGGGATCGCCGCCGGGATCGGCATCGCGCGCATCCTCAAGCTCGCCCTGCCCCGCCTGCCGGTGAACACGCCCGTCCCGTACGTGTTCGCCGCCCTCGCCCTGTCGTTCGCCGTCGGCCTGCTCAGCGGTGTCCTGCCGGCGCGGCGCGCCGCCGGCCTCGATCCGGTCGAGGCGCTGCGGGCCGAATAGCGCGTGCGGCTCCGCGCGTGAAGCGACGCGCGGAGCGGCTACCGCGCGTCGTGAAAGATGACCCCCAGGCTGTAACGGGTCCCGGAGAGCAGGCGGCTGACGCCGTGACGCATGACAGCGCGGAAATGGCCGCGGACACCCCGCACGGGACGCTCGCGCGTGGTGAAGAGGATGATCTCGCCCTGCTCCAGCGTGATCGACTCGCCGCGCGACTGCTGGCGCGGGCGCTGCTCGACCAGGAGGAATTCGCCGCCGGTGTAATCGGGACCGCGGCGGCTCAGAACGCACGTGAGCTGCAGGGGGAAGGCCACCTCGCCGTAAAGATCCTGGTGCAGGCAGTTGAAGCCTCCGGTTTCGTAGCGCAGGAGGAGCGGTGTCGGCTTCGTCTGCCCGGTGCTGTGGCAGGCTGACAGGAAGCCTCTCAAGGTCGGGGGGAAGCGACGGTGCTCTCCGAGGGCGTCCATCCAGCCGTTTGCGACCGCCGTCAGGCGCGGGTAGGCGCTCTCGCGCAGCTCGCGCACCAGGGGCGGCAGCGGGTCACTGAAATACTTGTACTCGCCCAGGCCGAAACGGAAGCGCTCCATGTCGACACGGCTGCGGAAGCGCGCGTCGTCTTGGTAAAGGGCGATCAGCTCGGCGCATTCCTGCGGCGTGAGAACCGGGGCATCGGTTTTCGCCCAACCCCGGTCCCGGAGCGACTGCTCGATCGCCTCCCAGTCGAGGTGCTCGAGGCGCGCGGCGACGCGGGTCGCGGGCGCGCGGCGGGGCGCGCGCGTCCGTTCGCGCGGCACGGCGGCGTTCCTCACGCTCCGGCCGCCGCCCCGGGCCGGCAGGTCCTGCACGGCCGGTAGCCGACCGTGCGGGCGTCCTCGACGGAGGCGAACACGACGCGGCTGTCGTCGCGCATCCGCATCGCGTCCGGGCAGCCGACGCGGCAGACGATCCCGGTCGTGGCGCACCCTTCCAGGACGGGCGTGGCCCGCTCGAGACCCAGGAGCCGGGTCTTGAGATCGAGCCCGAAGGCGTACCCGCCCAGGCCGCCGTCGGTCCTCAGGACACGGTGGCACGGCACGAGGATCGGCACGGGATTGCGACCGAGGGCCGTGCCGACGGCGCGCACGGCGAGCGGGTGACCGATCCGCCGGGCGATCCAGGAGTACGTCCGGGTCTCGCCGAAGGGGATGCGGTGGGTCAGCTCGAGGACCTTGCGCTGGAACGGCCGCGTGCCGGCGAAATCGATCGGCACCGAGAAGAAGGCGCGCCGCCCCCCGAGGTAGTCGTGCAGCTCCGCGCGGGCGCGCTCGGCCATCCGCTTCGCCGCACGCGACACCGGCGGGAGCACCCGGCCGCCCGGGCGCACCGTGCGGATACCGCGCTCGGACGCCTCGACCTGGATGCGCGCGGCGAAGCGCTCCGGGTCCCAGTCGTCGCGCAGGCGATCCAGGACCCGGCGCGCCAGGTCGCCGCCGGCCGCGACCGGCCGGAAATGAACCACCAGCAGGTTCTCCAATTGGTCACCACTCGGGAACGCACGCGTCATCATCGCTCGGCTCCTCTCGTCAAGGCACCGGCCGTCCGCTGCCTGTGCCCTCCTTCCTGAAGCACCGTCCTCAAGATCGATTTTCCGCGGGCGAGCTGGCTCTTCACCGTGTTGACGGTGATGCCGCGGACACGCGCCAGCTCGCGGTAGGACAGGCCGTCCACGTAGCGCAGGGCGAGGAGGATGCGCGCCTCGAGCGGTACTCGGTCGAGGGCGCGCTGCACATCGAGGTTCTGCGCGGGCCCGCCGCCGTGCCCTCCGCCCCACGGGAACAGCAGCCCCTGCCCGTCCGCGTCCTCCTGTGCCGCCCGTTGCAGCACGGACCGGCTCCGGCGCCGGCGCATCTCGTCCACGCAGACGTTGGTCGTGATGCGGTACAGCCAGGTGGAGACGGCCCACTCCGAGCGATAGCTCTTCGCCGAGGTGTACAGGCGCAGGAGCGCGCGCTGCACCGCGTCCTCCGCGTCGGCCCGGTTGCCGAGGAGCCGCCACGCCATGGTCAGGAGGCGCGCGCTGTAGCGGTTCGACAGCTCGGTGAAGGCCGGCTCGTCGCCTCTCGCCACCCGGTGCATCAGCTCGCGGTCCGTGGTCATCATCGTCGCCGGGTTATACGGGACGGCCGGTTGGAACGGGTGGAACGGGGGCGCATCCGGTCAGTGCACTGAGTCCAGCGCGTCCTTGATGTCGCGCTGCAGGTCCCGCCAGTCTTCGATCCCGATCGAGATTCGCACCAGGCTGTCGGAGATCCCGGCGCGCTCCAGGTCCTCCGCCGACAGCTCGGAGTGGGTGGTGGTGCGCGGGTGGCAGGCGAGCGACTCGACGCCCCCGAGGCTGACGGCGTCGCGCAGGATGTGCAGAGAGCGCAGGAACGCGAACGCCGCCGCCTTCCCGCCCTTGAGGTCGAGCGTCATGATGGCGCCGGGGAAATCGCACTGCGCGTCGCGGATCGCGATCTGCTCCTTGTCGGTGAACAGCGAGGGGTAGAGAACCCGGTGCAGGGCCGGGTGGCCGGCCAGGCTCTCGGCGATGCGCTGGGCGTTCTTGCTCTGCCGGTTCATGCGCAGGGTCACAGTCGGCAGGCGGCTGTCCAGGAGCCAGCACTCGTCCGGCTGAAGAATATTGCCCAGGATGGCGCGCGTGCCTCGCAGGTGGGTGATGAGCTCCAGGTCCGAGGCGAGCACGACGCCGGCCAGGATGTCGCTGAAGCCGTTCAGGTACTTGGTCGCCGAGTACACCACGAGATCGACGCCGAGCTCGAGAGGGTGCTGGAACGCCGGACCCAGGAAGGTGTTGTCCACCACGACCAGCGGCGCGTCCGGGTGCCGG
>JBGPED010000249.1:0-4483 GCA_041482595.1 Acidobacteriota bacterium | reverse complement strand
GATCGAGTCGATGTACCGGGAGTGATCCCCGGCCCCTCTTCCATCTCCTCGATCGTCCTCGGCCAGTCGTCCTTCAGGAGGCGCGACAGGGCCCGGTCGGCCAGCACCCGCCCCTCCGTCTGGCAGCGCGGGCAATAGTTGCACTCGTTGTCGGCATAGACGATGCGCTGCACGGCCGTGCCGCATTCGGGGCAGGGCTTCCCGAACCGGCCGTGCACGGCCATGCCGTCGCGGAAGGCGGTGACCTTCTCCGGGAAGCCGCCGCCTCTCCCGCTCCGCAGGCGCTCGGTCCATGCGCGGAGGAGAGTCGTGGTCGCTTCGAACAGACGCTCCATCTCGCCGTCGGCGAGCCGCAGGGTGAGCCGCAGCGGCGACAGCCGGGCGCGGTGCAGGATCTCGTCGGAATAGGCGTTGCCGATGCCGCTGAACAGGCGCGGGTCGGTGAGGGCGCGCTTGAGGGTGTGGCTCTCGCGCCGCAGGGCGGCGCTGAAGGCGGGCAGGTCCGTGTCGAGCACCTCGATCCCGCCGCGCTCGAAGGCGCCGAGCGCCGGCGAGCCTCTGACCAGGTGGAGGGAGGCGCGCTTCTTCGAGCCGGCCTCGGTCAAAAGGAGCGTGCCGGTCGTAAAATCGAACGCCGCGAGGCCGAGCCGTCCCGGGATTTTCGCCCCGGCCGTCTTCCAGTGCAGCCGCCCGGCGATCATCAGGTGAACGACCAGGAAGAGATCCCCCTCGAGGTCGAAGACGATCCGCTTGCCGATCCGGCGAAGCCCGAGGACCGCGCGCCCACCGGCCGCGCCGATCGGCGGATCCACGGTGCGCAGCACGAACGGGCTGCGCAGCCTGACCGCGATGAGGCGCTGCCCCAGGACGCGCTCTTTGAGCGCCTCGATGTAGACCACCACGTCCGGGAGCTCGGGCATGGCGGACAGAGTACAGGAGTTCGGCGCGGGAGGAGCCGGCCGAGGACGGTTCCGGCTTCAGGCGTTCAGGATGGCGTCGAGGTCGAACACCGCCCCCAGGCGGGGCTCGAAGGTGCGGGCGCCGAACTCGGTCCCGATGCGCCGGGCGAGGGTGGAGGCGGCCTCGGGCTCGCCGTGCGTGGCGAACACCGCCCGCGGCTTGAAGCCGCCCGACCGGAGCCAGCGCATGAGCTCATCGGCGTCGCCGTGTCCCGACAGGCCGTGGAGCGCCATGAAGCGCGCGGCCACGTCGACCTGCCTCCCGTGGATCTTCAGCGAGCGCGCCCCCTCGAGCAGCAGCCGGCCGCGCGTGCCGGCGGCCTGGTAGCCGACCAGGAGAATGAGATTGCGGTCGTCCGGGAGCAGGCGCGCCAGGTGGTGCAGGACGCGCCCGCCCGTCAGCATGCCGCTGGCCGAGATGATGACCCGCGGCCCGGGGAGATCGTTGAGGGCCCGGGACTCCTCCACGGTGCGGTGAAAGCGCAGGGTCGGCGGGCAGAGCCGGCTGGTCGCTCCCTGCACGAGCCCCTCGTCGAGGTTGTGGTCCACGAGGTGCGTGGCGTAGATGCGCGTGGCGTCCACGGCCATCGGGCTGTCGACGTGGATCGGGACCTCCGGCAGCGTCCCGGCCTTCATCATGTCGCCCAGGAGGAGGACGACCTGCTGCGCCCGCCCGACGGCGAACGCCGGGACGAGCACCGTGCCGCGGCGGGCGAGGGTCTCGCCGATCGGGACGCGCAGCTGCTCCTGGAGCGGCGTGCGGTCGTGCAACCGGTCGCCGTAGGTCGACTCGATCAGGAGGATGTCGCAGGACGGCGGCGGGTCCGGGTCGGGATGGAGCGGCATGCCGTACCCTCCCACGTCGCCGCTGAACACGATCGTCCGCGTCCGCCCCTCCTGCTCGACGCGCGTCTCCACCATCCCCGAGCCGAGGAGGTGGCCGGCGTTGTGGAAGCGGGCCCGCACCCCCTCGCCCAGGTCGATCCACGCCCCGTAGTCGACCGGACGGAGCCTCAGGAGCGCCGCCTCCGCGTCCGCGGTCGTGAACAGCGGCAGGGCCGGGGTGTGGCGGCTGAACCCTTTTCGGTTCGCGTAGTCCGCGTCCTCCTCCTGCAGCTTCGCCGCGTCGAGAAGCAGGAGCCTGGCCAGCTCCGCGGTGGCCGGGGTGCAGTGGACCGGCCCGCGGTAACCGTCACGCACCAGGCGCGGCAGGTAACCGGAATGATCGATGTGGGTGTGGGTCAGGACGACGTGATCGATCGACCCCGGCTGGAACGCCGGCTGGCTCCAGTTGAGAAGGCGCAGCTCCTTGAGACCCTGGAACATCCCCGCATCGACCAGCACGCGGCTGCGGTCGGTCATAAGCAGGTGGCGCGAACCCGTGACCGTGCCGGCGGCGCCGTGGAACCCGAGATGGAGGGTCATGGCGCTCTCAGGGAGTGCCGGCGCAGCCGCTCCCTGGCCTCGGCGCGGACGATCTCGAGCTTCTGCTGCTGCCCGGGGTCGAGGGAGGGGAGAAGCTCCTTGCACGCGTCGTCCAGGATCGCCTCGACCCTGGGCGCGACCTCGTCGTGCACTTCGTCGAGACGCAGGCGGGTCTTGTGGACGACCTCCCAAAGCGTCTTGCGCTGGGCCGCGTCGAGGTCAAGACGGCGCGACAGACGGCGCACGACGAACTGCTCCATGCGCTCGTGGGAGAACCCGCCCCTCTGGAACCGGTGCAGGGTGAAGGCCGCCGTCCCGAACGCCCCGCAGGCCAGACCCAGGACGAACATCCCGCCGAGAAGAAGCGCCGCGCGCCCCCGGGTCATGGTCCGTCCGTCGCGGGAGCGCTCTGCGGATCCGCGAACATGGCGTCCGGGTTGGTGGTCAGGATCGACGTGAAGACCGGGTCCGTCTCGAGCAGGGACGCCAGGTCGCCTCCGCCCTGGGGCGCCGCGACCTGGACGTACAACCCCGCGCACACGAGGACCAGGGCCGCGGCGGCTGCCAGCGCCGGCCGGACCAGGCGCTCGAAGCCGCCGTTCCAGGCGGAAGTCCTCGCGACGTCGGCCTCCGCCGACAGGCGCGCCCTGAGCCGCTGTTCGAAGCCGGGGCGCACCATCACGCCCTCGTCCCGCTCGCTTCCCAGCCGCAACAGGAGGTGGGCGCGCGCCTCGGCCGCGCGCCGCAGCTGCTCCCTGGTCCGGCGACAGTTCATGATCGTCCTCCGTGCTTTGGACCGAGGGCGAGCCGGCGGAGCGCCCGCCGCGCGCGCATGGCGCGCACCTTGACGGCGGCGCGCGTCGAGCCGGTCGCCGCGGCCACCTCCCGCGCGGAGAGGCCCTCGAGGTCGAGGAGGACCAGCACGGTGCGGTCCTTCGGCGGCAGCGTCGCCAGGAGCTCGGCCGCCGTCTCCTTCGCCGCCTCGGCCTGAAGCGCCTCAAGCGCCGACCCGCCCAGCGCCCGGTCCAGCCAGGCGCCCGCGTCGGGGGTGATCGCCGACAGGACCTCCTCGGGACGCCGGGACTGAGATCGCAGACGATCGAGACAGGCGTTCGTCGAGATGCGCAGGAGCCAGTGCTCGAACGGCGCGTCCATCCGGTAGGTCGCCGCCGTGCGGTACACCTTCATGAAGACCTCCTGTGTCACGTCCTCGGCGTCCTCGGGGCGGCGGAAGAAGCGCAGGGCCAGCCGGAAGACGCGATTCTTCCACCGCAGGACCAGCACGTCAAAGGCCGCCGGGTCCCCCCCGGCGGCCCTCCCCATGAGGGACGCGTCGCTCTCATCGTCGTGGGCCAAGCCGCCCACCTTCTCCAAAGCCGGTTCATGCCGTATGCTCAAGCGTCGCCATCATAAGGCCGGATCGGAGGATCTCAGAGCGCGTCGACGAAATCGGCCGCGTGCTCCTTCCAGATGGTGCGCGCCAGCCCTACCCGCTTCTCGAGACGCTCCTCGAACTGCCGTCGAATCGACTCGAGACGGTCCTGCTGCTCGTCGGTGAGGATGCGGCGGAAGCGGGACACCATCCGCGCGCGCTCCACGGCGAGGTCGGTCGTGGCCTTCGCGGAGTCCGAGGCCGCCGCGCGGACCGCTTTCTCGTCGAACGTCCGGGAGTGCACCGCCTCGAACAACGCCTTCTTCGAGCGCAGGAGCTCGTCCACCAGGGGCTCGACCTTCGGCCCCTCGTCCTGCAGGATCGTCTTGACCTGGGTCTTCTGATCGTCGGTCAGGTCGAGGCTCGTGAGCGCGCGGCCGATCCCGCCGCCGAAGCCGAGCTCGCCGAACAACCCGCCGTGATGGTGCATCCGCGCCGGGACGGCGACGGCGGCGCCGATCGCCAGAAGGCCCGCGGCAACCGACGCCAGGACGGTGACGGTTTTCTTGCGTGGACTCATCGTGATCTCCTTCATCGAATGGCGGCGTTTCAAGCGCCGCTCAACCCTCAAGACGAGGGGAGGCCGCGGGCGGTTACAGCGAATCTGGGAGCCTGTCCGAGTAATGGCATGGGTCGCGTTCGTGGCGCCGCGGATTCTTCGCGGGCG
>JBGPED010000248.1:0-4521 GCA_041482595.1 Acidobacteriota bacterium | reverse complement strand
CGTAGGTCCCGTCGTGCACGATGATCCCGGGGTTCAGGATCCCCTGCGGATCGAACAGGCGCTTGACGTCCTCGAACGCGTCGACCAGCGGGCCGTAGGCGCGGCGCAGGTACGGCGTGCGCAGCCGGCCGTCGCCGTGCTCGCCGGACAGCGATCCGCCCATGCCGATCACCAGGTCGGTGAATTCCTCCGCCATCGCCTCCATCAGCGCCAGGTCCCGCGGGTCCTTCTGGTTCAGCATCGGGTTGCAGTGCAGGTTGCAGTCGCCGGCGTGACCGAAGATCGCCGCCTGCACGTTGTACTTGCGCAGGAGGGCCCGCATGCGTTTGACGAACTCGGCCATCTGATCCGGACGGAGGGCGGCGTCCTCGATGAAACGGGTGTTGCGCCGCGTCCCCTCCCGCCGCGACAGGATCGGCGAGGCGGCCTTGCGCACCGCCCAGATGCGCGCCGTGTCCTCCGGCCGGGCGGAGTACCGGACGTCTTTCGCGAGGCTCATCCGGCCCGTCAGGACCGCGGCCAGGCGCGCCATCCGGTCCAGCACCTCCTTCGGGTCGTCGCCGTCCAGCTCGACGATCAGGATCGCCTCCGTGCCGTCCGGCAGCGTGGCACCCGTCGCGGGATCGGCCTCGCGGATCACCTGCACGAACGTCCCGTCGAGAAGCTCGACGGCCGACGGACCGAACTTCAGGATCTCCACGACGGCGGCACCCGATTTCTCGAGATCGTCGAACAGCGCCAGCGCCGTCGCCTTCGCCTTTGGGACCGGCACGATGCGGAGTGTGGCGTCCAGGATCAGCCCGAGCGTCCCCTCCGACCCGACGAGGACCTGCGCCAGGTCGATGCTCCCGTTCACCGCTTCACGCAGGGCGTAACCCGACGAGTTGCGGCGCGTCCTCGGCTGGTGCCGGTCGATCACGTCCCGGTGGCACGTCACGATCTCCAGGAGTCCCGAGGCCAGGCGCGCCTGCGGTCCCGGCGCCCAGGCCCCCCGGCCCGGGTGCTTTAGGGGCTCGGTGTCGAGGACCGTGCCGTCCGCCAGCGCCACGCGCAGGGACACCGTGTTCTCCCGCGTGGCGCCGTGCTTGATGGTGTGCGAGCCGCCGGCGTTGTTCGCCAGCATGCCGCCGAGGGTGCACCAGGAGGCCGAGGACGGATCGGGGGCGAACTGCATCCCCTGGCGCCTGAGGACGCGGTTGAGCTGCGCCTGGATGACACCGGGCTGCACCCGCACCGTGCCGCGCGTTGCATCGATCTCCGCAATGCGCTGGAAGAATTTCGAGAAATCGAGGACGATGCCGTGCCCGAGTGTCTGCCCCGCGAGACCCGAACCGCCGCCGCGTGCCGTGATCGGGATCCGGTTCCCGCGCGCGTACTCCAGCACGGCGAGGACGTCCGCCTCGTGACGGGGGACGACGGCGCCGAGTGGCATCACCTGGAAGATGCACGCCGCCGTGCTGTACAGGGTGCGGTGCAGGGAGTCGAACAGGACCTCCCCTTCGACCCGGCGCCGCAGGTCCTCCGCGACACCGGCCGGATCCGGGCCTGATGGCAATCGTTCGGACTCAATGAGTGCGGGCATGTCGTCCCCTGCCGGGCGCCAGAAGCCCGGCCACGTGCGGGATCTCCGGCAGGATCAGCCGGGTCATCGCCAGGCGCACGGCGGACAGCGATCCCGGCATCGAGAACACCACCAGGCCGCGGTAGGTGCCGGCGACCGCGCGGCTCAGCATCGCCGCCGATCCGATGCTGCGGTAACTGAGGGCCCGGAAGATCTCGCCGAAACCGTCGAGCCGCCTGTCGAGAAGACCCGTGACCGCTTCGTAGGTCGAATCCCGGCGGCCGATGCCGGTGCCGCCGGTCAGGAGAACGACCCGCACCTCCGGCTTCCGGGAAAGAGCTTTCAGGTGCGACACGATGCGGCGGGGATCGTCCTTGAGGATCCGGTAATCGGCCACGGCATGCCCCGCCCGCCGCAAAGCCCGGAGGATCAGGGCGCCGCTCCGATCGGTCGATGCATCGCGCGTGTCGCTGACGGTGAGAACGGCGCAGAACACCGACGGCGGACCCTGCAGGCGGTGTTCCCGGTGCCCCATCGTCCCCCCGAAGATCCGCGCCGGACTAACCCGCGAGATCCAGGAGGTAGCGGGTCAGTGTGCGCACGCCGACGCCCGACCCGCCCTTCTTCATGTAGGAGTACTCCTTGTCTCCGAAGGCCGGGCCGGCGATGTCCAGGTGCGCCCAGCGCAACCCGCGGCGCACGAATTGACTCAGGAAGAGCCCCGCCGTGATGGCGCCGCCCCAGCGGATCCCCGTGTTCTTGATGTCGGCGATGTCGCTCTTGATGTGCTCCATGTACTCGTCGTACAGGGGCAGCGGCCACATCGGCTCGCCCGCCTTGGAGGCGGCGGCCAGGATGTCGTCGACCATGTCCCGGTCGTTCCCGAGGACACCGGCCGCCATCGGACCGAGCGCCACGACGCAGGCCCCCGTCAGGGTCGCCAAGTCGATCGCCTCCTCGAGGTCTGGCAGGGTCGAGGCGTACGACAGGGCGTCGGCCAGGACCAGCCGTCCCTCGGCGTCGGTGTTGCGCACCTCGACCGTCTTGCCGTTCATGATCTTGAGGACGTCGCCGGGCCGCAGGGCGCCGCTCCCCGGCATGTTCTCCGCCATCCCCATGAGGCCGACGACCTCGGTCCGCGGCGCCAGCTCGGGCAGGATCTTGAGCGTCGCCAGCACCGTCGCGGACCCGGCCATGTCGCACTTCATCGTCTCCATCCCTTCCGAGGTCTTGAGGGACAGCCCGCCCGAGTCGAACGTCAGACCCTTGCCGATGAGGGCGACCTTGCGGACCGCCCGCTCCTCCGGCTTGTACTCGAGCTGGATCAGGCGCGGCGCCTTCTTCGAGCCCTGCCCGACGCCGAGGATCCCTCCCATCCCCATGCGGCGCATCTCCTCCTGATCGAAGACCTTGATGCCGATCTTCGATTCGTCGGCCACCTGCCTGGCGATCTCCGCCATTTTCTCGGGGAACAGCTCGCCGGCCGGCTCGTTCACCAGATCGCGCGCGAAGTTGGTGGCGCTCGAGGTCGTCTCGCCGAACGAGATCCCGTCCGACACGTCCCGGAGCGGGGCGTCCCCCGCGGCGACCTGGACTTCGCGCAGGTATTTGTGCCCGGAGCGCGCCTCGGATCGGTACCGATCGAACCGGTAGGTCCCGAGAAGGATCCCTTCGGACGCGGCCACCGCCGCCTCGCGCGCCGGGAACGGCGAGGCACCGGCCTGCAGGAGGGGCAGTGCGACGCTCGCGGCGCCCAGCCGGTCGCACTCCAGGAGCGCATCCCCGAGGTAGCGCCGGTAGCGCAGCAGGGTCAGATCGTCCTTCGCCCCGAGCCCGAGCAGGAGGTACCTGCGGCACCTCAACCCGTCCCCGGGCGTGGCGTGCCAGAGGAGGTGGCAGCCGGCCCCGCCCTCGAAGCGATCCTCCTTGGCGATCTCGACGAGACGCTGCGCCAGGGAACGGTCGACCGGACCCGGGAGGACCGCGTCCCCCTTGAACTTGTAGACAATGCCGATGTCGGCGGTGAGGCCCGCGAGATCGCCCTTCTTGGACTCGATGCGCGGCGGGCCGCTCACGCTCGTCCCTTCACGAAGGCCCGGACGCGCGGGACCAGCGTCTGGACGGAGAGACCCACCTCGTCGAGGAGCTGGGCCATCGATCCGTGCGTGACAAAGCGATCGGGAAGGCCGACGTGGTACAGCGCTCCCGGGGTCAGGCCCGACTCGTGGAGCAGCTCGTGCACTCCGTCGCCGAAGCCGCCGCGGAGCGTGTTTTCTTCGAGGGTCACCAGGACCGGGTATCGCGCCGCGACTTCTCTCAGGAGCACACCATCGAGAGGCTTCACGAACCGGCAATTCACCACCGCGACGTCGAGACCTTCCTCCAGAAGCTTCTGCCGCACCGTCTCGGCCGTCTCCACCATCGAGCCGACCGCCAGCAGGCAGGCGTCGCGCCCTTCGTGCAGCATCTCCCAGGTCCCGATCGGGATGGTCCTGAAGGGGCGCTCGGGCGTGAAACGGCGGCTGGGACGCTTGGGGTAGCGGATGGCGAACGGATACACTTCCTGGTCGACCGCGGTCTTCAGGAGATCGCACAGCTCGTCGCCGTCCTTGGGAGCGGCGATCACGAAGTTCGGCACCGCGCGCAGGTACGTCAGGTCGAACACCCCGTGGTGCGTCGGGCCGTCGGCTCCGACCAGGCCCGCGCGATCCAGGCAGAACGTGACCGGCAGGCACTGCACGCCGACGTCGTGGATGATCTGGTCGTAGGCGCGCTGCAGGAACGTGGAGTAGATCGCCGCGACCGGCCGCATCCCCGAGATCGCCAGTCCCGAGGCGAACGTCACGCCGTACGCCTCCGCGATGCCGACGTCGAAGAACCTGGACGGGTGCTTCTCTCCGAACTTCACCAGACCGGTGCCGTCCGCCATCGCCGCCGTGATCGCGAAGACCCTGTCGTTG
>JBGPED010000247.1:0-4553 GCA_041482595.1 Acidobacteriota bacterium | reverse complement strand
CGCGGGCCCGGACCGCGCCTCGTCGTTCGTCGTCGACGCCCGGGTGCGCCTCGTCCCCGCGGCCGTGGCGCGTTGACCCCCGGGGGGTCTTCCACCATAATGCCGGACGGGAGATCATCGTGAAGATCCGCGCGACAACCGTGCTGTGCGTCCGCCACCGGGGAAAGGTGGCGATGGGCGCGGACGGCCAGGTGACGCTCGACCACACCGTGATGAAGCACACGGCCCGCAAGATAAGGCGCCTGTATCGCGACAGTGTTCTCGCCGGGTTCGCCGGCGGGGCGGCCGACGGCTTCGCGCTGTTCACCCGCTTCGAGGCGAAGCTCGAGGAGTATCACGGCAACCTCGAGCGGGCCGCCGTGGAGCTGGCGCGCGACTGGCGCACCGACCGTGCGCTGCGCCGTCTGGAGGCGCTCCTGCTCGTCGCCTCGGACAGGAAATCGTTTCTTCTCTCGGGTACGGGCGACCTCATCGAGCCGGACGACGGTCTGGTGGCGGTCGGCTCGGGCGGGTCGTGCGCGCTGGCGGCGGCGAGAGCCCTGGCGCGCAGGACCGAGCTCGGGGCCCGCGAGATCGTCGAGCAGGCGCTGCAGATCGCGGCGGAGATCGACGTCTTCACCAACGACCGGATCGTGGTGGAGGAGCTGTGATGGTCGAGCGGCTGCCGCGCGCCGGGGTGGACGGAAAGGCTCGTCTGATGGACCCGCCCGCCGACCTGACGCCGCGGCAGGTCGTCGAGGAGCTGGACCGTTACATCGTCGGTCAGGAGAAGGCGAAGCGGGCGGTCGCCATCGCCCTGCGCAATCGCGTGCGCCGGCTGAAGCTGCCGCCCGACATGGCCGAGGAGGTGGCGCCGAAGAACATCATCATGATCGGTCCGACCGGCGTCGGCAAGACGGAGATGGCGCGCCGCCTGGCGCGGCTGGCCAACTCTCCCTTCATCAAGGTGGAGGCCTCCAAGTACACCGAGGTCGGCTACGTCGGACGCGACGTCGAGTCGATGGTGCGGGATCTCGTGGACACCTCCCTGGAGATGGTGAAGCTCGAACGCTCGCGGGACGTGGCCCAGGCGGCCCGCGGGCACGTCGAGGAGAGGCTTCTCGACATCCTGCTGCCCTCGCAGGGGGCGAAGCGCGCGCCGGGGAGCGAGGGGGAGCCGGAGGACCAGTTCCAGCGCACGCGCGAGAAGCTGCGCCAGCAGCTGCGCGAGGGTGTCCTGGAGGAGCACCCGATCGAGATCGAGGTGTCCCAGGACTCCTTCCCGGCGTTCCGGATCTTCGGGGGCAGCGGACAGGAGGAAATGGACATCACCCTCAGGGAGTCGCTCGGCGGGCTGTTCGGCGCGCGCAAGAAGCCGCGCCGCGTCAGCGTGCGCGAAGCGCGCGAGATCCTGCAGCACGAGGAGGAGGAAAAGCTCATCGATGCCGACGCCGCCAAGCGCGAGGCGCTTCTGCGCGTGGAGCAGTCGGGCATCGTGTTCATCGACGAGATCGACAAGATCGCCGGGCGGGAGCGCGGGCAGGGACCCGACGTCAGCCGCGAGGGTGTGCAGCGCGACCTTCTGCCCCTGGTGGAGGGGACGCGCGTCTCGACCAAGCACGGCATGGTGCGGACCGACCATGTCCTGTTCATCGCCTCGGGCGCGTTCCACGTCAGCAAGCCGTCCGATCTGATCCCGGAGCTGCAGGGGCGCTTCCCGATAAGAGTCGAGCTGCAGTCGCTCGGGGCGCCCGAGTTCGTGCGCATCCTGACCGAGCCCAGAAACGCGCTCATCCGCCAGTACCACGCCCTCCTTCTGACCGAGGGGATCGACCTGGTGTTCACCGACGATGACATCGGCGCCATCGCCGAGCTGGCCGCCCAGGTGAACCAGCAGTCCGAGAACATCGGCGCGCGGCGGCTGCACACGATCATGGAGAGGCTCCTGGACACCCTCTCGTTCGACGCCCCCGAGATGACGGAAAGAAAGGTCACGATCGATGCCGCCTACGTCCGCCGGATGCTGGCCGACATCGTGAAGGACCAGGACCTGAGCCGGTACATCCTGTAACGTGCCCTCCGACACCCGCTCCGCATCCCCCGCGTCCCGGCCCCGGGCCCTGGTCTGCGTGGTTCTGGCCGCGGCGGCGCTGCACGCGGCGGGCTGCGGCAAGAAGGGCCCGCCGCTGCCGCCGCTGCGCATCCTCCCGCGCCCGGCGCAGAACGTCCACGTGCGCCAGGTGGGTGCGGACGTCCTCCTGGACGCCACGGTGTCGCTCAGCCGCACCGACGGCACGCCTCTCGGGCCGGACGCAAAGGTGCACATCATGAGGATGCGCCCGTCACCCACGCTGAAGCCGGCGGCGGTGTCTGTCCGCTACCTCATGATGGTGTTCCAGAAGCAGGCCGCGGTCGTGGCGTCGGTCGCCGCCTCCGGCCCCCTCGTTTACCACGACCGCTCGGCGCTCGGGGGTGCTGTGGCCGCCGGGGCGGGGGCGCCTGCCGCGGTGCCGCCGCGCTACATCTACGCGGTGCAGGTGGTGGACGGGCACGGGCAGAGCTCGGCGCTCTCCGCGGCGCAGGAAATCCAGCTGGCGCCCCCGCCCGCGGCGCCCCTGCATTTGAAGGTCGAGACCGCCGAGGGGGAGGTGCGTCTTGCCTGGGATTCCGGCGAGCCCGACGCGAAGGGAGAGCTGTTCAACGTCTACAGGCGTCCCGCCGCGCAGGCGGAGGAGCCGCTCGTGCCGCTGAACACGGCGCCGCTCTCCGAGCGGACCTACGTGGACACCCGGTTCACGTACGGCGAGACGTACCGCTACTCGGTGCGCGCGCTCCTTCTGCCGCCGCCTCCCCTGCGGGAGAGCGTTTCGTGCGACGAGGCGGAGGTGCGGCCGCTCGACGTGTACCCGCCCAGGACGCCGACCGGGCTGGCGGCGGCGGTCGAGGGGCAGGCGATCAAGCTGTACTGGTTCCCGAACAGCGAGCCGGACCTGCACGGGTACCGCGTCTATCGCCGCGAGGCGAAGGGGGAGTTCCGGCCGATCGGCGAGGTCGATGCGGCGGAAACGTCGTTCGCGGACACGACCGCCGCGCGAGGCGTGCGGTATTATTATGAAGTGACCGCGCTGGACGGGGCGACACCGCCCAACGAGAGCGCCCGCTCGGCGGAGGTGTCGGAGAGCGTGAGCGCCGACACGGCCTCAGTTCCGGGCGGCCCGGGGAGATGACGATGACCCCCGCACAGACCGAGTTCTTCAAGATGTCAGCGGCCGGCAACGACTTCATCCTGTTCGACAACCGCCTGTCCGCCCTGAAGCGCGACATTCTTCCCGATCTCGTGCGGCGTCTCTGCACGCGCGCCCTGTCGGTCGGCGCGGACGGGGTCATCCTGCTCGAGCCGTCGTCGGTGGCGCACCTGCGCGCCTCCTTCTTCAACCCCGACGGGAAGCCGACCTTCTGCGGCAACGGCGCCCGCTGCGCCGCCCGTCTGGCGTACCTTCAGGGAATCGCGCCGGCGCGCATGACGGTCGAGACGTCGGTGATGGTGCACCGCGCCGAGGTGCGGGGGTCGTCGGTCACGTTCGAGATGCGCGATCCGCGGGGGTTCGACGACGGCGTGGAGGTCCCGGTGGAAGGCCGCCCGGTGCGCGGCGTCCTCCTCGACACGGGCGTTCCCCACTTCGTCGTGTTCCGGGAGATCCCGGAGCCGGAGTCGATCGTCACCCTCGGCCGGGC
This sequence comes from Acidobacteriota bacterium, assembly GCA_041482595.1. GTDB lineage: Bacteria > Acidobacteriota > Polarisedimenticolia > Gp22-AA2 > Gp22-AA2 > Gp22-AA3. The sequence continues at coordinate 839 of JBGPED010000247.1, read as the reverse complement.
CCTGCGCTCGCACCCGCGATTCGCTCCCTTAGGCGTCAACGTGAATTTCGTAGGACCCGGGAGCGGCGGCGCGCTGGCCATCCGCACCTACGAGAGAGGTGTCGAAGGGGAGACCCTGGCGTGCGGCACCGGCTGCGTCGCCGCGGCGATCGCGGCGGCCGCCTCGGGGAAGGCCGCCACGTCCCCGGTGTCGCTCCGCACCCGCTCGGGGGCCCTCATCCGCGTGCACTTCGAGGGGCCGCCGCGCCAGGCCCGGGGCGTGCGGCTCGAAGGGGAGGCGCGGCTGGTGTACGTCGGGCAGCTCACCGAAGAGGCGCTCCAGGGATTTCACCCCGGAGCCTGATCGTCCCGGGACCCCCGCGCATGGATTATCAAAGCGGCAAGAGGCAGGCGTGGCGCATCGTCCGGCTGGGGGTCGGCTGGCTCCTGACGGTCATCGGGATAGCACTCCTGGTCCTCCCCGGTCCAGGTATCCTGTTCCTCATCCCCGGTCTGACGCTCCTGAGCGCGGAGAGTCTGTGGGTCAGGAGGTTCCTGCGCCGGACGCGCGAGCGACGGCTGGTGCGCCGCGCCATCCGCGAGGCGGAGAGGGCCGGCATCAAGATTGATTTCGGGCCCGACGACGACGGCCCTGGAGATTCGCCTTCTCCGGGGCCCCCACGCTCCTAGGAGCCGGTCCGAGTAATGGCATGGGTCGCGTTTGCGGCGCCGCGGGGTCGGCTGCGAGGCGCCGCGACGACCGCGATGTGAGTCATCGCGGAGGAGCGGCAACGACGCAGACGGCCCCGCGCCGCCGCGAACCCGCAGGGCACATGGGGATTGCGGCCCCATGCTTCGTT
>JBGPED010000246.1:0-4584 GCA_041482595.1 Acidobacteriota bacterium | reverse complement strand
CGTGACCAGGTCCGCTCGATGATCCTGTGGGGCCCGCCGGGATCCGGGAAGACCACTCTGGCGCGGCTCGTCGCCCGCCTGACCCGGGCGCAGTTCATCCAGTTCAGCGCCGTCCTCTCCGGCATCAAGGAGATCAAGGACGTCATGCGCGCGGCCGAGCAGTACCGGCGCGCCACGGGACGGCGCACGATCCTGTTCGTGGACGAGATCCACCGCTTCAACCGCGCGCAGCAGGACGCCTTCCTGCCCAACGTCGAGAGCGGCGCCATCACGCTCATCGGCGCGACCACGGAAAACCCGTCGTTCGAGGTGAACGCCGCCCTGCTGTCGCGCTGCACCGTCCACACGCTGCCGGCGCTCACCGAGCGGGACCTCGTTCTGATCCTCGACCGGGCGGTCCGGTCTCCGCGGGGAGTCGCCTCCCGGCGCGTGGTGGTTTCCGACGAGGATCTCCTCTACCTGGCGTCCCTGTCCGGGGGAGACGCGCGGCGGGCGCTCAACATCCTGGAGCTTCTCGCGACGACGACAGCCGAGGCGGCGGACGGAACGCGCCACGTGGACCGGGCCTCGATCGCGCGCGCCGCCCAGCGCGCGCCGCTCCTGTACGACAAGGCCGGCGAGGAGCACTACAACCTGATCTCGGCGCTGCACAAGTCGCTGCGCAACAGCGACGCCGACGCGGCCCTGTACTGGCTTTTGCGCATGCTCGAGTCGGGAGAGGACCCGCTGTACCTGGCGAGGCGCATGGTGCGCTTCGCGTCGGAGGACGTCGGGAACGCCGACCCGCAGGCGCTCGCGGTCGCTCTCGACGCCAGGGACGCGTTCGACTTCCTCGGGACGCCCGAGGGGACCCTGGCCCTGGGCCAGGCGGCGGTCTACCTGGCACTCGCGCCCAAGAGTAACGCGCTGTACGTCGCCTGCGGGCGCATCCGGGAGGATCTGGAAGCGGGTCTCACCGACCCGGTCCCCCTCGCCATCCGCAACGCTCCGACGGGGCTCATGAAGAGTCTCGGCTATGGCAGGGACTACCAGTACGCGCACAACGTCGAGGAAGGGACGACCGACATGGAGTGCCTGCCCGACCGCCTGCGCGGGCGGCGCTACTACGAGCCGAAGCCTGTCGGTTATGAGAAGACGCTCGCAGAGAGGCTCAAGGAGATCGGAGACTTGAGAGCGCGCCTGCGGGAGCGTCGGGATATCAAGCGGTCGCCCTGATCGGGGAGGACGCCTTGATCAGCCGCCAGGTGACGTCCCGCTCCGGGCAGGAGCTGCACATCGGGAAGACCTTCCCCGACTCGATCGAAAGGGTGAGCTCGCGACCCGCCAGATGGCAGTTCTGGCACCGGTAGGTTCCGGAAATCCTGGCGACCTCGCCGCTCTTCCAGGTCCTCGAGGAATTCACGCGCGCCTCCGTTGCGATAGACGCCCATTGTGGCAAAGCGGACTCCCCGTGTCAAAGACGGCGCGCCAGGCGCGGGGCGGCGAAAAAGAGAAGAGGGGTGACGGCGTCACCCCTCGCTATCCAGTTCAATGAAAGGGGACCTACCTCTTCCCCTTCTTCATCTTTCCCCCCTTCTTCTTGGCGGCTTTCTTTTTCTTCGGAATGGCCACTCACCTCCTTTCGCGTCAGGCAGGGACGCCGTCCCGTGAATCCCGGGCGCACAGCCCGGCACTGGGGAGCGTCATCGCGGATGCGCGGGCACCCGCAGACTCCGTCGATCTCTCGCGTGCCAAAGATTGAGCAGGGCGGCGGAGCCCGCGTCTTCCGGGAGCGTCGCGCTTCATCGTCACTGCCGCGGCACCGCCGCTCGTCACTGCACTCCGGGCGAGATTCGCGCCCAAGATGATTGCCGGGCTTCCGCGATCGTCGTCGCGGGCCGGATCAACATCGGGACTTCCTCCGATTGCGATCGACGATCGAAAAAAAATCCGTCGTCTCTATAGCATCGAAGATGATCGACTGTCAATAGATTGCACGCGCCGCGCGACTCCGGCGATCGCGGAGGGCGAAGATTCCCGAGCGCGCGAGCGTCACGACTGGCCGATGATGCTCCGCGCGCGCTTCCCGGGCGCCGTCCCGGCGCGCAGCGTGATGATGTCGATGGTCGGCCGGCAGAGGAAACGGACGGGGAGCCACGACCAGCCGAGCCCGCGGCTCACGTGCAACCGCACGTCCCGCGGGATGTCGAACCATCCCTCCTGGTGATCGCGCGAGCCGTACGGGATATAGAGGGCGCCGACGATCGGCAGCCGCACCTGGCCGCCGTGCGTGTGGCCCGCGAGGACGAGATCGATGTCCCAGTTGCCCAGGTTGCGCACGATGTCGGGGCTGTGGGCGACGAGGATGCAGGCGTCACTGCGCGAGACTCGCGCCATGGCGAGCCTCAGGTTGTCGTGTCCCGTGACCGGATCGTCCAGCCCCGCGATCACGATTTTCCCGCCGGGGTAGACGATCGTCCTGCTGCTGTTGCGGAGAAGGGTGAAGCCCGCGCTCTCCACCACCTCCGGACCCCAGGTTCCCGGGACCCCGTCCCAGTAGTCGTGGTTACCCCAGACGAGAAACCCGCCGTAACGCGAGCGCAGCGCGCCGAGAAACGATCGGAGCTCCTCCGGGTGGTCGCGCCCGCGGACGAGGTCGCCCGAGATGACGACGATGTCCGGGTGCGCGCCGTTGATGATCTCGATCGCCCGCCGCTCACGGTACCCCAGCGACGCGATGTGGATGTCGCTGATGTGCACGAGCGTCAGGTCGGGGGCGAGGGGGCGGATCATCGGCAGGTATTCCACCGATCGCACCACCTCGATCCAGCTCAGCTCGACGAGGGTGGCGTCCACCGCCATCCCGCAGAGGAGGATCCCCGCCCCCAGCATTCCCCATCGCCCCGCGCGCGACTGCGGCAGAAAAGGCATGCCCACCAATATAAAGAGGATGTCGCTCCCCGGCCAGCCACCCCAAACCGGGGATGCCCCGGGCGTTCCCGGCCTTGACCCGGACGGGCGGATCCGGCTACCATGACGTGTCACGCCAATGGGGTTTCTCCTGCCCCTCCATCAGAAACGGCCTTAGCCCTTGACTGACAAGAGCCATCACGATCACGGTCGGCCTGCGCATGGCCGGCCCGAGTCATCGCATCACCACGATCCCGGGGCGCAGAAGCCGCCCGCGGGCCCGAGTTCGCCGGCCGGCTCCGCGGCGGAGGACCGTTCTCCGTCGACGGACCCCAGGCAGGGTGGCCACGGCGCCCAGGGGCGGGACGCGCACGGCCATGCCGCCCATCGCCGCAACCAGCCGCACCACCGGGACTGGCGGCACCGTCGGTCGCATCACCCGCGCGGCGGCGCGCGGCAGGAGGGTGGCGCGGGACAGGGCGAGACCGGCCATGTCCAGGGGCACGGCCACGGGAGCTCGCATCCCCGGGACGCGAGACCGCAACCCGGCGCGCCGGCCATCGAGGCGGGGGGCGTCCTCGAGATCCTCAACGAGAACGGGGGGTTCCTGCGACAGCCGAAGCGCAACTACCGGCCCTCGCCCGAGGACGTGTTCGTTCCGCGCGACATCCTGTTGCGTCTCGGTCCGGCGAACCACCGTCTCAACGGCGGCGGGATCGAAGGCTCCGAGATCGAAGGGATGGCGTCGGCGTCACCGCGCGGCGGCCGCCCGGCGCATGACCCGAGGCAGGGCCACCCGCGCCACGGGGCGCGCGGCGGGCACCCGGGCCACGGCGGGGCGCCGGGACCCGGCACGACCAGTCTCGTGGATGTGCGCTCGATCAACGGACTGCCGGTCGAGGAGTTCGCGAAGAGACGGTCGTTCTCCGAGCTGACATCGATCGATCCGCTGGAGAGAATCCGCCTGGAGACGGAGCCTGCCGAGCTGTCGATGCGCGTCATCGACCTCCTGACGCCGATCGGCAAGGGCCAGCGGTGCCTCATCGTCGCGCCGCCGCGCGCCGGCAAGACCACCCTTCTCCAGAAGATCGCGGCCGCCATCTCGCGGAACCATCCGGAGATCCACCTGGTCGTGCTCCTGGTCGATGAGAGGCCGGAGGAAGTCACCGACATGAAGCGGAACGTGCGGGGCGAGGTGATCGCCTCCTCCTCCGACGACATGGCGCGGCAGCACGTCTCGGTGTCGCGCCTCGTCCTCGAGCGCGCCCGGCGCCTGGTCGAGGTGGGCCGCGACGTGGTCATCCTGCTCGACTCCCTGACCCGTCTGGCGCGCGCACACAACACGGCCACGCCGGGGACGGGCCGGACCCTCTCCGGCGGACTCGACGCGCGCACCATGGAACAGCCGCGCCGCCTGTTCGGCGCGGCGCGCAAGGCCGAGGAGGGCGGGAGCCTGACGGTCATCGCCACGGCCCTGGTCGACACCGGCAGCCGGATGGACGACGTCATCTTCCAGGAATTCAAGGGCACGGGGAACATGGAGCTTGTCCTCGACCGCTCGCTGTTCGAGCAGCGGATCTATCCCGCGGTCGATATTCCCCAGTCCGGCACGCGCAAGGAAGAGAAGCTGTTCACCAAAGAGGAGCTCCCGCGCATCCACAAGCTCCGCCGTGTGCTCTTCGAGATGAAGCCGCG
>JBGPED010000245.1:0-4597 GCA_041482595.1 Acidobacteriota bacterium | reverse complement strand
ATCGGATTGTCCGAGGGCATCCTGGCGCCTCTCCTCAAAGTTCGCGCGTGTGATGCGCGGATACTCTAACTCTGAGACCTGACGGCGCTCCAGGTCAGTGAGCGCACCTTCCCTTCGAGATCGCGGGCGGTGATGCCGTCGAGCTCCAGGCGGCCCTGCAGCTCCTTGGGCAGAAGGTACCCGGCGGCGGCCAGGTAGTCCACGTCCTTGTGGATGCGGACTCCCGTCAGCCCGGCGGCCTGCACGAGGTCGAAGTAGGCGCGGCGCTGCATCGCCCCGGCGACGCAGCCGACGTAGGCGAGAAGATCCGAGGCGAGTGCTGGGGGCAGGGGACCGTCCAGGACGATGTCGGAGATCACCAGCCTGCCGCCGGGGCGCAGCACGCGGGCGATCTCGCGGAACACGACCGATTTGTCCGGCACCAGGTTGATGACGCAGTTGCTGGTGACGGCATCGACCGTGGCGTCCTCGAGCGGCAGCGACTCGAGGCGGCCCTGGCGGAACTCGACGTTCGTGAAGCCGCCGTCGGCGGCGTTGGCGCGGGCCTTCCGGATCATCTCCGGGGTCATGTCGACGCCGATCACGCGGCCGGTGTCGCCGACGTGGCGCGCGGCCAGGAAGGCGTCGAAGCCGGCGCCCGATCCGAGGTCGAGGACCGTCTCGCCGGGCATCAGGTCGAGGAAGTCGAGAGGCGCCCCGCAGCCGAGACCGAGGTTGGCGCCCTCCGGGACCGCCTCGAGGTCGCTGTCGCGGTAGCCGATGGCCGCCGCCGCGTCGGCCGCCGGGTCGCCGCAGGTCGAGCCGGTCGCCCCTCCGCAGCAGCCGGACTCCTGTCCCGTGGCGATGCGCCCGTAGCGCTCGCGGACCGTGTCGACGATACGGTCGGGATCCGAGGGGACAGACTCAGGCGTCCGTGGCTTTGTGTTCATGGCGTGTCCTCCGGCGACCAGGATTTAAATTCTATCTCAAGACGGCGGCCGCCGCAGGGTTCTCAAGTAGAGGACGACGTCGTCAATCTTCCTATCGCCGAGGGTGCGTCCCCAGGGCGGCATGAGGGGCGAGAGACCGACGCCCGCGCCGCCGCGCCGGATGGCGTCGCGGATGTCGGCGTCGGTCTTTTTCTGGAACGCCGGATCCGAGAAGTCACGCGGATGCGGATCGAGATTGAAGGCGTTGAAGCCGTCCCCCGCGCCGGTCTCGCCGTGGCAGGTCTGGCAATAATGCCGGTAGACGTCCCGGCCCGATCGGGCCTCGTAGGTCAGGGGAGGCGCGGGGGGCGCCGGCGCGGAGGCGGCTGGCGCAGCCGGCGCCGCCGACGCAGAGGGTTGCGGTGTCGCGGCAGGAGCGGCCGGCTTTCGCGAGCAGGCGGCGCCGCCGAAAAGAAGGAGCAGCACGAGCGCCATGGAACGCCACGGGCGCGGCGCGGTCGTCACTTTGATCGTCCTCCCGAAGGCGGCGCCGGGGATCCGTGCAGGGTCTCGAGATAGGCCGTCAATCTGAGGGCGTCGGTGTCGGTCAGGCTGTAGTCGGGGCAGCGAACGTCGGCACGCCAGCGCTGCGGCCCCTTCAGCCAGGTGTATACCCAGCCGGGCTTCAGGCGCTTCGCCGCCTCGGTGAGGGGCGGCCCATAGTACCCGCCGGCCGCGCCCACGATGTGACAGGCGCGGCAGCCGAAAGCCGTGTACAGCCGCTGTCCCTCGGCGGGGTCGGCGTCGGAGGGCGGCCTGCCGGCGAACGGATTCTCCGGGATCGACGGGTCGAGGTAGAAGTTCGCCAGGGTGTCGGCCAGGAGCGTCGCCTCGTCGCGATCCATCCGGAGCACCGGCATGCGCTCCTCCAGGATCGGACGGATGCTGTAGGAGAGCATGAGGTAATCGATCAGCCAGTCCCTCCGGACCTTGCTCCCCTCGTAGGTGAGCGGGGCGGTGGAGACGTCTCCGCCGCGGCTGCCGAACTGGTGGCACGACAGGCAGCGATAATGGTCGATCAGATCGCCGACCCGCCCCCCGGGGATCAGGGCCGCGGGGCGCACCGGTGTGAAGCGGTACGGCTCCGGGACCGGCTGCGCCCCGATCGACAGGAGGGCGGTGACGATCGCCTGACTGTCCTCTTCGCTGAACCCGAACGACGGCATCTTGAGACCGGAGGCGAACGAGCGCGGCGCTCCGATCTTCGCCGCGAGCCACGCCGGCAGCGTGCGCGGCAGGTCGGCGCGGCGGCCGAAGTCGAGCGAGGCCGATCTCTTGTCGCCGATGCCGTCGAGATCCGGTCCGAACTTCTCCGGCTCTCCGGCCCCCAGCACGGCGTGGCAGGAGAAACAGCCGTAGCGCCGGAAGAGCTTCTGCCCGTTCTCGGCGAGGGTCTGGTTGACCCGGATCGGATCGAGCAGGTCCTTCGGGGCGTCGAAGTCCCGCAGCTCCTCTTCGAAGTAGGCGACCACATCGCGCGATTCCTTGTCGCCGAGGTCGTAATGGGGCATGCGCGTCCGCGGATTGAACGCGTGCGGGTCGCGCAGGAAGGCCAGGAGCCAGCCGCGGCCGGCCGCGGAGGCGATCTTCGACAGCTCGGGCGCCGATCCGTTCCCCTTCCCCTCGACCGTGTGGCAGGAAATGCAGCGCGACTCGGAGAAGAGCTTCTTGCCGCTGGCGGAATCTCCCGGAGGCTCGTGGGCGGCCGCCTCGATCCGCCGCGCCAGATCGGCCGGGGGAGGCAGGCTGAACAGGTAATGCGACAGGGCCTGGATGTCGGTCTCGGCGAGCTGGAAATCGGGCATCGTCGCGTTGGGGTCCACCACCCTCGGGCCGGAGAGCCAGCGCTTCAGCCACAGGCCGCCCGTCTTGAGCGACACGGTCGTAAGCGGCGGGGCCTCGGAGCGGAACCCTTCCTGCCCGCGCACCGCGTGGCAGGCGTAGCAGCCGAAGCGCGTCATGAGAGCGCGGCCGCGCGACAGGATCGGGGCCTCGGAAACCGTCTCGCCTTCGTGACAGCGTCCGCAGCCGGCCTCGATGTAGAGCGCCGGTGTCATCGGCGGACCGGCGTCCGGCGTCGTCCCGTGGGCCTCCTCTTCCGAAGTGGCGAGACCCTGGCCGCCGTGACAGGCCGTGCAGCCGAATCGATCGAAGTCGTCCGGCGTGTGCACGGTCCTGGAGTGCAGACGGTACGGCTCGGGCGCCCCTTCCATCAGCGGATCCGCCGCCCCCAGGTGACAGGTGGTGCAGCGGTCCACGCGGTTCTCGAACTCCCGCAGCCAGACCTGCCGGATCGCGACCGGGCGGTCGGCGTATTCCTGCGCCGCCTTCATGCTCCTGGCGCGCTTCTGGCCGAGACGGCGGTACTGCTCCTGGATCCGGCGGTAGGGACGAAGAAAGTTCTTCGTCGGCGAGATCGCCAGGACGACGAGGAACAGGACGCTCGAAACGGCGAAGGGACGACTCAGTCTCCTGGGCACGCTTGCTCCTTCATCCGGGGGGCGGCGCGCTCCAGGGCCAGACGAACGACCAGCCCGGACCGCGGAAGAAGGTCCCGATGAGCGTCAGGAGGGTGGCGATGATCACGAACCAGGTCATGACCCACTCGGGAAGCGTGACGCGCGCCAGGGCCCGGCGCACGCGTCCTCCGGTCTCGCCACCGCGGGCGGCGAACATGGCGACGGCGAGGAGAACAGTCGGCACGACGATCGGCCAGCACTCGAAGGCGCCGAACAGGGCGACCACGAGCACGATGGCGGCGCCGAGGGCGGGCGGTCGGAGGCGGCCTCCTCCGGCCCAGAGCGGTCCGGCGGTGAGGTTGATCCGCGCGTAGGGGATCACGACCAGCGCCAGGACCACCAGCGTCGGCAAAAGAACGCCCGCGACGATTGGCGGGAAGTAGTGCAGCAGCTCTTGAAGACCCAGGAAGTACCAGGGGGCCTTGGCCGGGTTGGGGGTCTCCACCGGGTTGGCGATCCCCTCGAGCGGCGCGTCGAACACGATGGCCGCGATCGCCAGGCCGATCACCACGACCTGGAACAGGATGACCTCGCGCACGATCAGGTGCGGGAAGGTCATGACGTAGCGCTCTTCCGACCGCCGCACCGCCGGCCGCATGTCCGGCCGGACCAGGGCGACCCGGCGCGGCGTCGCCAGCGGGTCCCTTGACTCCGTCAGGTCGAGGGGCGGCAGCGCGCTCATCGAATCTCCTCGCCGGGGCCGGGCTCCTCCGGCGGTCCCTGCACGCCGCCGTCCTTCCGCACGCGCCAGATGTGGACCGACACGAGCAGGAGGAGGGCCACCGGCAGGACGACGCAGTGCAGGACGTAGAAACGCAGCAGGGCGTTCTCCGAGACAATGTGTCCGCCCAGGAGCAGGAAGCGGATCTTCTCTCCGATGAGGGGGGCCTCCTTGGCCATGTTCGTCCCGACGGAGACACCCCAGAACGCCAGCTGATCCCACGGCAGCAGGTACCCGGTGTACGACAGGAGCAGAGTGACGATCAGAAGGACCACGCCGACCACCCAGTTGAACTGGCGCGGCGGGCGGTAGGCCCGGTGATAGAAGACGCGCAGCATGTGCAGGAAGGCCGCGAACACCATCAGGTGCGCGCCCCAGCGGTGCAGGTT
>JBGPED010000244.1:0-4630 GCA_041482595.1 Acidobacteriota bacterium | reverse complement strand
GTCAGGCCGCCCAGGTCGGCAATGTTCTCACCCATGGTGAGAGCGCCGTTGACGTGCACGCCCCGCAGCGGCTCGAACGCCGAATATTGCGCGCCCAGCACGGCGGCGCGCGCCTCGAAGGTCTTCGCGTCCGCCGCGGTCCACCAGTCGCGCAGGTTCCCCTGCGCGTCGAACTTGCGCCCCTGGTCGTCGAACCCGTGCGTCAGCTCGTGGCCGATGACCGAGCCGATGCCGCCGAGGTTCAGCGCGTCGTCGGCGGCGTTGTCGTAGTAGGGCGGCTGCAGGATGCCGGCCGGGAAGTTGATGTCGTTCAGCTGCGCGTCGTAGTAGGCGTTCACGGTCGGCGGCGTCATGCCCCACTCGCCGCGATCGACCGGCTTGCCGATCTTGGCGATGCCGCGCGCCACCTCGAACGCGCGCGCCCGGCCGACGTTGCCGGCGAAGTCGTTCCGGACGACGCGGACGCTGCCGTAGTCGCGCCACTTGTCCGGGTAGCCGATCTTGTTCTTGATCCCATCCAGCTTGACGAGGGCCTGCTTCTTCGTCGCTTCCGTCATCCAGGGCAGGCCCTCGATGTCCCGTCGCAGGGCCTTCTCCAGCGCCTCGACCATCTTGAGCGTGCGCGCCTTTCCCTGCGCCCCGAAGGCGCGCTCGACGTACGGCTGCCCGAGCGCCTCGCCCAGGAGCGCGTCGGTCAGCTGCGCGCAGCGCTTCCAGCGCGGGCTGATCTCGCGGGCGCCGCCGAGTGTCTTGCCGTAGAACTCGAAGTTCGCGGCGACGAATGTCTGCCCGAGGAGCGGCGAGGCGGAGCGGGCGACCTGCCAGCGCAGGTAGTCCTTAAAGCCCTCGAGCGGCTGCGATTTCAGGAGGGACTCGACCCCCTTGATGAAGTCGGGGACCGCCACGTTGAGGCCCGGGACCTTCGCAGCACCGATCTTCGAGAAGTAGGTCGTCCAGTCGAACGACGGTGCCAGCGACTCGAGGTCCTTGCGCGTCATCTTGTGATAGACGTTTTCCGGCTCGCGTCTTGCGACCCGGTCCATCGACACCTTGGCCAGCGCGGTCTCCAGGGAGAGGACGCGTTCCGCCGCCTGCGCGGCGCGCTCCTTGGCGTCACCGAGCAGCTCGAAGGTCCGGCGCAGGTGGTCGCGATAGCGCCCGCGGGTCTCGACCGATTTCCCGTCGTCCTTCAGGTAGTAGTCGCGGTCGGGCAGGCCGAGCCCTCCCTGGTCGACGACCGCGATGACGGACGTAGCGTCCCGGGCGTCCTGCTCGGAGCCGAACCGGAACAGAAGGCTCATGGCGTAGAAGCCGCCGCCGGCCACGTTCAGGTTGACGCCGGCGACGTGCTGCCGGGCGATCTCCGCCCCGAGCTTCCGCGTCGAATCGATCGCCTCGATGCGCCCGAGGTCCGCCTTGAGAGGCTCGATGCCGCGTTTTTCGATCCCGGGCTCGTCCATGCAGGAGGCGTAGAAATCCCCGATCTGCTTCTCGACCGCCGTGCGCGCCGGAGCCTGTGCTGACGCTGCCTCCAAGATATTATGCAGGACCGCGAGGTTGCGCTCGTCCAGCTGGCCGCCTCTCCCCCAGGTGCCGCGATCGGGCGGGATCGGGTTGCTCTTCATCCAGCCGCCGCAGGCGAACCGGTAGAAGTCGGCGCACGGGTCGACGGTCCGATCGATCGCCGCGAGATCGAGGCCGTGGTCGACCGCCTGGGAGGCCGGCGTCTCGCCGGCGGCGGGCGGGCGGGAGCCGAGGATGGTCAGACAGGACGCCGCGACGATGACGGCCTTGCTCACGATGCGCATCGGGGTCTCCGCGTTGGATGGTTCGGGATCAAGTCTTGCCGGTGTGCCCGAAGCCGCCCGCGGCGCGGCCGCTCGGCGGAAGCTCGTCCACGGGCACCAGCCGGGGCCGGGCCACCGGTGCTATGACGAGCTGGGCGATCCGGTCGCCGCGGCTGATGGTGACCGGCTCCTGGCCCAGGTTGACGGCGATGACGGCGATCTCCCCGCGGTAGTCCGCGTCGATCGTTCCGGGAGTGTTCAGCATGGTCAGACCTTGCCGCAGCGCCAGGCCGCTGCGCGGCCGGACCTGCCCTTCGTAACCTTCCGGCAGGGCGATGCGGAAGCCGGTCGGGATCAGCATGCGCCGTCCCGGCTCCAACACAACAGACTGTTGCACGCAGGCGCGCAGGTCCAGCCCGGCGCTCCCGGGCGTGGCGGCCTCCGGCAACGGCAGGTCGGGGTTCTCCCGCGTGCGGACGATCAGGACCTCGGTCGTGTCGCTCGGCATCAGAACCGGAGCTCGACCTTCTCCATTCCCAGCCCGGAGGTCTGCCCGAGGACCGCCAGGGTGCAGGAGGACGGGTCGAAGATCTCGCGCGACAGGCTCAGGAGATCTTCGCCCGTCACGGCGTCGATTCCCTTCAGGATCTCGTTCACCGAGAACTGGCGGCCGTAGTAGTACTCCTGGCGCGCCAGGTTCGACATCCGGCTGCTGCTGCTCTCGAGAGACAGCATCAGGCTTCCCTTCAGGTGGTCCTTGGCCATCTGCAGCTCGCGGTCGCCGACCGATCCTTCTTTCAACTTGGTGAACTCCTGCAGGATCAGCTCGACGACCTCCCTGCCCGACTCGGGGGAGGTCGCCGCGTACACCAGCAGGTTGCCGCTGTCGAGGAACGAGTTGACCGACGAGAAGACCGAGTAGGCCAGGCCGCGCTCCTCGCGGATGTGCTGGAACAGGCGCGACGACATGGTGCCGCCCAGGAGCGTGTTCAGGACGTACTCCCGGTAGCGTCTCTGGGGCGGCAGACCGAAGCACGGAACGCCGAGGCAGAGGTGCAGCTGCCCCAGCTCCTTCTTCTCGCGCACGACCACGGCGCCCGTGGTCCTGGGCGCCGCGATGGGGATGGGTGTCGAACTGTTCCTTATCGGCTCGAACGCCTTGCGCATGGCGTCCGCCAGCCGGCCGTGGTCCAGGTTGCCCGCGGCGGTGATCATGAGGTTCGCCGGCTGGTACGAGTCGCGGAAGAACCGGATGAGCATGTCGAGGTCCATGCGCGACACCGAGCGCTTGGTTCCCTGGATCGGCCGGCCGAGCGGATGGTTCTTCCAGAACGACTCGCTGAAGATGTCGTACACCAGCTCGTCCGGAGTGTCGTCGACCATCTTGATCTCTTCGTAGATGACCTTGCGCTCCTTCTCGACCTCCTCCGGCATGAACTTCGGATGGCGCACGATGTCCGACAGGAGGTCCACGGCGATGTCCACGTGCTCGTCCAGGACCTTGAAGTAGAAGCAGGTGTACTCCTTTGTGGTGAAGGCGTCCATCTGCCCGCCCACCGAGTCGACGATGAGGGCGATGTCCTTCGCGCTGCGGGTCTCGGTCCCCTTGAACAGCAGGTGCTCGATGAAGTGGGAGATGCCGTTCTGCTCCGGCGACTCGTGACGCGAGCCGCGCTTCATCCAGACCCCCAGCGCCACCGAGCGCAGGGTGCGCATCGGCTCGGTGATCAGGACCAGGCCGCTGCCGAACACCTCCTTGCGGATCTCGTCGCTCATGGCGCTCATGGTAACACCGGGTGGGCCGGGCCGGTTTATTTCCTGGGGGTCTCGACGTACGTGCCGCCGGAGAGGCGATAGACGGTCGTGGCGTAGGCCGGGGGCTCGCCCGGCCCCTCGTCGTAGGTGCGGCTGGTGATCCAGAACTCGATGCGTCCGGCCGGGTCGTAGCGCTTCTCGACCTGCCGCCCGGCGTTCTGAAAAATGGAACGGTAGGCATGATCCGCTCCCCGGGCGATGACCTCGATGATCTCCAGGTGCCCTCCTTCCCAGGTCGTCACGATCTCGTCCTTCCCGTCGCCGTCCACGTCCTCCACGCTCAGGTTCTTGAACGAGTCTCCCTCCTGGACGGTGTGCACCAGGGCGTACTGCCCTGTGCCCTTCTGCTCGTAGAAACGCAGCTCCGGCTTGCCCGCTGTCGTATCGATCACGGCCGCGACGCTCAAGGCCTGCGGGTCCAGAACGCGTACCAGGATGACGCGGTCACCGCGCTTGAGGGTCGTCCGGAGCAGGGAGAGGACGGGATCGTCCGGCCGGCGGGCGCAGGCGAAGGGCCCGAGCACCCCCAGGAGCGCCGCGGCGACCAGGGCCGCGCGCCGGGCGGCGGATGGAAACCGGGGCGAGGGACGCCGCCGGGGCGTGGGAATCATGGCCGACCTCCGGGTCAGATTCTGATCTTGCCTTCGAGGACGGCGCGGCACAGGTCCATGGACGAGACCAGGCCCGTGACCTTGCCCTGCTTCAGGATCGGGACGCGGTGAATCCTCAGGCTCCACATGATCCGGCAGAGATCCATCACGAGCGTGTCCTCCTCGGCGGAGATGGCGGGGCTCGTCATGATGGTGCTCACCGGCATCTCCATTGGGTCGGGAGCCCTGTGCTCGGCCCAGAACGGCTTTTCCCCCTGGCGGGGCGGCGCCGGCGGCGCTTCCTGCAGGTGCCTCCCGCGCAGCATCGCCACGACCCGTTTCGAAGGTCTCCCCGCCTTGCGCCCGGGCACGGTGTCCACCCCTCCGGCGGAAACGCCGGCGGACGGGAAGTCGGCGTCCCCGGGTGACGGGTGTCCC
>JBGPED010000243.1:0-4644 GCA_041482595.1 Acidobacteriota bacterium | reverse complement strand
CGCCGGCGCGTTGATGTAGGAGTTGCGGTGCACCTGGCCGAGGCGCGGAAACTCGGCGCGCTCGAGGCCGGGGATCATCCGGAACACGCGGATCTGCTCGGGGAACCTGAGGTGGTTCTGGAAGCCGACCATCGAGTAAAAATCGGCCGCCAGGTTGTCCTGGCGGAGCTGCACGACGGCGTGCGGCTGCCGGCCGGTGCGCGGGTCGACGAGACCGACCGGCTTCATCGGGCCGAACGCCAGCGTCTCCCTGCCGCGGCGGGCCATCTCCTCGATCGGCAGGCACCCCTCGAAGTAGAAGATCTCCTTCTCGAACTCGTGCGTCGGCGCCTCGGCCGCCCCCAGGATGGCGCGGTGGAAGCGGTCGTACTCGGCCTCGGTGAGAGGGCAGTTGAGATAGTCCTCGCCCCCCTTGCCGTAGCGCGACGCCCGGAACACCTTCGACATGTCGATCGTGTCGGCCTCCACGATCGGCGAGATGGCGTCGAAGAAGTAGAGGTATTCCGTGCCCGTGAAGCGCGCGATCGCGGCGGCGATCGCCTCGCTGGCAAGGGGGCCGGTGGAGAGGATGCACGGCCCCTCGTCGGGGATCGCCCGGACCTCGTCGCGCAGGATCCGCACGTTCGGAAGCGACTCGATCGCCTCGGTGACGCCGCGGGCGAAGCGCTCGCGGTCGACGGCCAGCGCCCCGCCGGCGGGTACCCGGCACGCGTCGGCCACCCGGATGATGAGCGAGTCACAGCGGCGCATCTCTTCTTTGAGGAGACCGGACGCCGTGTCGAGGAGGTTCGATTTCAGGGAGTTCGAGCAGACGAGCTCGGCGAGGTCGCCCGTGGCGTGGACCGGGGTCGTCCGGACCGGCCGCATCTCGTGCAGATCTACCTGATTTCCGCGGCGGGCCGCCTGCCAGGCGGCCTCCGACCCGGCCAGTCCACCGCCGATGATGATGACGCGCATCAGGGCAGAGCGCCGTTTGCGCGCACGATGGACCGGTACTCCTCGCGGGACGCCGCGTCGGGAAGGGCGGCCTCGATGCCAGTGAGCGGCTGGCGGTTGGCCATGAAGACCACGATGGCGAATCCGGCCAGGACCTCCGGGTGACGCTCGACGGCCAGCGCCGTGACGATCCCTCCTTCGGAAGGGCCGACGAGGTAGACGCGGCGCGCCCGGCCGTGGGTGCCGTTGAAGACGTTGACCAGGTCGAGCAGATCGTCGATCCCCTGCAGGACCGCCAGGCCGTTGGTGCGGTAGGAGGTCGTGGCGAAGGCGTAGCCGAGCTTGTTGACGATCTCCGGCACCGAGGTCCCGTCCGGCAGGACGAGCTGGTCCTCGGGGATCGCCACCGGCTCGTTGAAGCCGACGTAGCCGTGCGCGAACAGGACGAGGTCGCCGTTCCAGGTCTCGGGCATGCAGACGCGGTAGACGGCGCCCGTGCTCTGCAGACCGTCCGGCTCGCAGGTGCTGACGGCCGCGACCGCCGGCCGCGCCAGGGAAAACAGAAGCAGGATGATGGCCGAAGGCATGTACCGCGCGGCTTTGCGCATACGTGTCCCCTTTCGATGATGCGCCAGACCTTAGCGCAAGCCGGAGCGGGGCGTCAAGGCTGATAAACTGAGGCTTTTATCGAGCAAAGGAGACGCCCATGGTCGGCACGAAGAGAATCGCCGTCGTCACCGGGGCCAACCGCGGCATCGGCTTCGAGACCTGCCGGCAGCTGGCGAAACACGGGATGAAGGTCGTCCTGGCGGCGCGCGACGAGGGCAAGGGGCGCGCCGCGGCGGAGCGCCTGCGCAAGGAGGAGCTGGACGTCGACTTCGCGCCCCTCGACGTGACCGACGACGCGAGTGTTCACGAGTTCGCGCGGCAGATCAAGAAGACCTACGGACGCGTCGATGTCCTGGTGAACAACGCCGGGATCATGATCGACGGCAAGGCAGGGGGCGGTGCCGCTGCGACCGGCGTCATGCTGGCGAAGGTCGAGACGCTGCGCCTGACGATGGAGGTGAACGTCTACGGCGCGCTGCGCGTCACGCAGGCGCTCCTGCCGCTGATGCCGAAGGATGGCGCCCGCATCATCAACGTGTCGTCCGGCATGGGGCAGCTCAGCGACATGAACGGCGGCTGGCCCGGCTACCGGATCTCCAAGACCGCGCTGAACGCCCTGACGCGCATCTTCGCCGACGAGCTGAAGGGGACCGGGATCAGGGTCAACTCGCTCTGTCCCGGCTGGGTGAAGACCGACATGGGAGGCGCGGGCGCCCCGCGCACGCCGCAGCAGGGGGCCGACACGATCGTCTGGCTCGCGACCGGGCCCGACGTGCCGACCGGCGGCTTCTTCAAGGACCGGAAGCCGATCCCGTGGTGATTAGCCGGCGACCACTCTATATTCCGTCAAGACACAGGAGAGGTTCCGATGCAGGCCGACAGCTCGGCGCCCGGGAACCTGATCGAATACTGGACGGCCGGGATCCGTCGTGGCTTCAACATCGTCATCCTGATCGTCCTTCTCCTGATCGTGAGCGCGCAGGTCAGGGTCTTCATGGCGATCGCCGCCGCAGCCTCTCCGGAGAGCGCCAACGGCGGATGGGGGTTCATTCCCGCCATCGGGTTCGCCTTCTTCGTCCTGATGCCACTGGGGCTCGCCGGCGGCGTCCTGGCGGCGTGGTTGATCGGCCGGAGGGCGTTCCGGGCGGTCGCCTGGGCTTCGCTCCTGGTCCTGATTCCGCTCGGCACGCCGCCGGTGAACCTGTACATCGCGCGGGTGATCGGTGAAAGGGTGGCGCCGGTCCTCGTGCCGGGCGTGCGCCCGTGAGCCGGCGCTCCGCGGTCGTCCTGTCGCTCGCGCTGGTCCTCCTCGCGACCCACGCCTCCGGCCGCGTGGCCGCGGGCGTCAAGTACGGCGACGCGCTCGCGGGAGTCGTCCGCCCGTCCGACCTGGAGAGAATCAAGCGCGTCCTGCGGCTCGACCGCTTCTCGATCATCGCCGCGGTCTGGCTGGGGGCGGAGGAGGGACGCGAGGCGATCGTCGCCGAGCCGCTGCCCGACGGGACGCTGAAGAAGGTGAAGGACGCCTGCGACGCGGGCGGCTTCTGTCCCGACCCGGTCGGCTTCGTGGCGTCGCGGGTGTGCATCGTCCTCCTCCACGACCAGGACGTCGAGACAGTGATCTCGGTGCAGAAGGAGGCGAGTGGCGCGCGCGGGCGGCTCGTCGACCGGCGCGGGCTGGGTGTTGCGGGGGAGATCCTCGGCTGGAACGGCCGGCCGGACGCTTCCGACGGCCACATCGCCCTGAGCCTGACCCCCATCACCGAGAACGAGAACGGCGAGATCGCCGCGGGCCTCGACCCGCCGCTTCTCATCCGCTTCAATCCGAAACGCGGGCGCTTCCAGGTCTTCGACTGCGTGGCGGGAGACGGGGGCGAGGCGGACTGCGACTTCAAGGAAGAAGCGGGGGGCTAGGAGTTGACCGCCTTCTTGTAGCCGCACCCTTCGTGGTCGCAGAACAGGGTCGTGCCGTCCTTCTTGGTGATCTTCTCGAGGACGTAGGGGTTGCCGCACGACGGGCAACGCTCGGCGACGGGGCGGTACCAGGTCACGAAGTCGCACTTGGGGTAGTTGTTGCAGCCGAAGAACACGCGACCGCGGCGGGAGCGGCGCTCGACGATGCGACCGCCGCAGCCCTCGCGCGGGCAGTCGAGACCGACTTCCTTCAGCTTGATGTGCTTGCACTCGGGATAGTTGGAGCAGGCGGTGAACTCGCCGAAACGGCCGTCCTTCACCGCCAGGGGCTTCCCGCACTGCGGGCACGTCTCGTCGAGGATCCGGTCGGGCTTCTTGGTGATCGTGATCTTCCCTTCCTTGTCCATCGCGATCTTCTTCGTGTTGCGGCATTTCGGGTAGGCGGAGCAGGCGATGAACGGCCCGAAGCGGCCCTTGCGCAGGACCATCGTCGAGCCGCACTTCTCGCAGGTGCCGTGGTCCTCGGGGATGGCGGGTGACTCGGAGGCCGACCCCACAGCACCCGGCTTCCCGCCGCCGTTGCCGTTGACCACCGTGACGATTTCCTGCGTGTTCTTGCAGTCCGGGTACCCGGAGCAGGCCATGAAGCGGCCGTAGCGCCCCCACTTGATGACCATCGGCTTGCTGCACTTTTCGCAGGTGCGGTCGGTCGGCTCCTCCATCTTCTTGATGTTTTCCATGTTGGCCGTGGCCGCCTTGAGGTCCTTGACGAACTGCTTGTGGAACTCCTTCAAGGCGTCGACGTAGTCGAGCCGGCCCTCCTCGATCTCGTCGAGCTCCTCCTCCATGCGGGCCGTGTACTTGACGTCCAGGATGTCCTTGAAGTGCTGCACGAGGAGATCGGTGACCGTCAACCCGAGCTCGGTCGGGACGAACTTGCCGTCCTGCTTCTCGACGTAGTCGCGCGACTGGATGGTGGTCAGGATCGTGGCGTAGGTCGACGGGCGGCCGATGCCGTTCTCCTCCAGCTCCTTCACCAGCGACGCCTCGGTAAAGCGGGGCGGCGGCTGGGTGAAGTGCTGCTTCGGGTCGAGCTTCGAGAGCTTCAGGCGGTCCCCATCGGCGAGCGGCGGCAGGGCGCGGTTCGCGTCGTCCTCGTCCTGGGCGTCGGGCGCGTCCTTCTTG
>JBGPED010000242.1:0-4645 GCA_041482595.1 Acidobacteriota bacterium | reverse complement strand
CGAATCGCCGGTGAATCGTCGCCGCGGCGCGTCCTGTGAGCTGCTGGTACACGATCGCCTCGGTCAGGCTGGCGAAGGGGCTCTTGACCGCGTCCAGCTCGAGGCGGCAGGGGCCCACCCTCTCGATCAGGCGCCCGAGCGGCGGGTCGGCCTTCGCGAGGGCTCGCGCCACCGCCCTGGCGTTGAGGGTGGGACTTGGTCTCTTCGTCATCGCCCGGATGATACCCCGCCGGTGGTAAAGTGTCCGCTGTCTTCG
This sequence comes from Acidobacteriota bacterium, assembly GCA_041482595.1. Taxonomy (GTDB): domain Bacteria; phylum Acidobacteriota; class Polarisedimenticolia; order Gp22-AA2; family Gp22-AA2; genus Gp22-AA3. Next base: position 4,389 of record JBGPED010000242.1, on the reverse strand, counting down.
ATCATCCACCACCCGGAGGAAGCGATGCGCTCTCTGATCCTGACGACCATCCTGGCCCTGACGACAGGGCCTCTCCTGGCGCACACGGGCGCCGCACCCGCCGCCGCTCCCGTGCCGCAGGAAAAGAAGGGACCCGAGTTCAGGCTCGAGAAGCTGACCGAAAGCACCTACTGCCTGTACGGGCAGGGGGGCAATGTCGGCTTCCTCGTGACCGACGCCGGGGTCGTGGTGGTGGACGACCAGTACGAGGAGGTCGCGCAGGGGATCGTCAATCAGATCCGGGGCGTGACCGACCGGCCGATCCGCTACCTGGTCAACACCCACTACCACGGCGATCACACCGGGGGTAACCCGGTGTTCGTCAAGTTCGCGGAGATCATCGCGCACGACACCGTCCGCCCGCGGCTCCTGGAGTACCCCGAGACGGTCAAGAAAACCTTCCCGGACAAGAAGCGCCGCATCCAGGAGGAGATCGACCTCATCAAGGACGCCACCGACCCGTACCGCGCCGCCCTGGAGAAGGACCTGGGTCTGCTCGACTTTCTCCTGAAGGACGCCCTCGCCTACGACGCGGCCAGGGCCGCGCCCCCGGGACTGACCTACGACGGCTCCGTGCGCCTGTGGCTGGGCGGCCAGGAGGTGGACGTCCTGCACGTCGCCCCCGGCCACACGGACGGCGACTCGATGGTGTACTTCGCGAACCAGAAGGTGCTGCACATGGGCGACCTGTTCTTCAACGGCATGTATCCGTTCATCGACGCCTGGGCCGGCGGCTCGGCGCTCGGCTACGTCAAGAACATCGATCACATCCTGTCGGTGGTCCCGCCCGACACGAAGGTGATCCCGGGCCACGGTCCCGCCACGGACGTGGCCACGCTGAAGAGGTTCCGGGCCTTCATGTCCGATCTGATCACCGCGGTCGAGATGGCCGCGAAGGCTGGCAAGTCGAAGCCCGAGGCGGTGCGGACCATCACCATGGACCAGTATCCGGAGATCAAGCCGCAGTTCCGGACGCTGGGGAACGACATTTCGGTCGTCTACGACGAGATCGTCCCGGCGCGCTGAGCCCCCACGGCCCGGGGCGAGACCCTAACGCCTGATTGGGGCATCGACCCCATTCCCCCGGCCCCCATCGCGCCACCATAATCAGGATGTCATTGCGACGGGAGCTCCATGCGCGGGCGGGGGGGGCGCATGATACGCATCGTCCTGGCCGACGATCACCAGGTGGTGAGGGAGGGGCTGCGCCTCCTCCTCGACGGCATACCCGACTTCTCGGTCGTCGGGGAGGAGTCCGACGGCCTGCGGGTCGCGGACCTGGTCGACCGGCTGAGGCCGGACGTGCTGGTGGTGGACCTCATGATGCCGGGGCTGGGCGGCCTGGAGGTGACGCGACGCGTGGCGAAGCGGACACCGGGAACACGCGTCGTGATCCTGTCGATGCACGCCGACCCGGCGTACGTCTGGGAGGGCCTGAACAACGGCGCCCGCGCCTACGTCCTCAAGGACGCCAGCGCCGCCTGCCTGACCCAGGCCGTGCGCGAGGCGGCCGCCGGGCGGCGGTACATCAGCCCACCCCTTTCGGAGACCGACCTGCAGAACTACGAGCGCAGCCGGCGCGACGCCCACGGTGATCCCTACCATCGCCTGACCGACCGCGAGCGGGAGGTGCTGCACCTGACGGCGGAAGGCCTCACCGGGCCCGAGATCGCCGCCTCGCTTGGAATCAGCCCGCGCACCGCGGAGACCCACCGCGCCAACATCCTGAAGAAGCTCCAGCTGCGCGGCAAGACGGATCTCGTGCACTTCGCTCTCGGGCGCGGTCTCGTCCGCCTGAACGCCCGCCGCGTCGCCCGGCCGCAGGGCGGCGTCTCCCCTTTGAAAACAACCTAGGATTTCTGCGGATTCAGGATGATCGCAGGCAGCGATCCAGGGTCTCGAGGACGTCGGGGTCCCACCAGCCCCTGCGCACCTCCTCGTGCATGATCTCCAGGCACTTGGCGTGGGACAGCGCTTCGCGGTAGGGTCTCTCGGTCGCGAGGGCGTCGTACACGTCGACCACGCTGAGGATCCGCACCACGAGAGGAATGTCCTTCCCCTGTAATCCATCCGGGTAGCCGGACCCGTCGAGCCGCTCGTGGTGATGGCGGATGAGCGGGACGATCTTCTCCATCGTGCGCATCGTCCGGCACAGATCGGCGCCGACGACCGGGTGGCTGCGCATGACGGTGAGATCGTCCGGGGTGAGACGCCCGGGCTTGTTGAGGACGGCGTCGGAGACGGCGATCTTGCCGAGGTCGTGGAAGATGCCGGCGAGGTAGAGAGCTCTGACATCCTCGTCCGGAACGCCCATCGCCTGACCCACCAGGGTGCCATAACGGCCGAGCCGCCGGCAGTGGTCGCCGGTGTAACGGTCGCGGCTCTCGATCACCAGGGCGATGCTCTCCAGGACCCGTGACGCGTGCTCGAACTCGTCCGTGAAGTGCTTGAGCGACAGGAGGGAGCGCACGCGGGTCGTCAGCTCGAGGACGTTGAAGGGCTTGGTCAGATAATCGTCCGCGCCCAGCTCGACCGCCTTGACCTTGTCCGGGAGCTGGTCGAGCGAGGTGAGCATGACGATCGGGACGAGACGGGTCTTCGGATCGCCCTTCAGGGCCTGGCACACGGAGTACCCGTCGCGCCGCGGCATCACGACGTCGCACAGGATGAGGTCGGGCACCTCGCGTGCGACCTTATCGAGGGCATCCTCGCCGTCGAACGCCTCCTCGACGTGGTACCCGAGCGGCTCGAGGACTTCGCGGATGATTTGCCGGTTGGCTTCCTGATCGTCCACCACAAGGATGCGCGCACCCCGCACCGTTCCACCTCCCCCTGCCGCGCCGCCGGAAAAGCCCGCAGCGGCACGGCTCGACGTGAATGTTTGGGCGCTACAGGCGAAAATAGGTGCCGGCCGCCGGCTGTCAAGCGCCCGCGCGAACTCCCCGCGAAAAAGGGGCGCGGGCGGGAGCGGACTCGGGAGGGAATCACGAAAGTGTGCTCACAGGGCGCGGGAAGCGCATGACCGCCCGCGGCAGAGTGCTCGTCCTGTTCCGGACCGGCCTCGGCCTGGTCTTCCTGGCCGCCTTCCTGTCGCTCGCGGTGCAGCTCCGCGACCTGGTCGGGACGCACGGGCTCCTGCCATGGTCCGACTTCCTGGCGCGCCTCGGTTCGAGTCACGCGGGCCGGCTGGAGAGCGTTCTCTCCTTCCCCACCGTGTTCCTCTGGATCCACGGCGACGCGGCGTTCCTGATCGTTCCGCTTCTCGGAGCGGCGATCTCGATCCTCCTGGTCCTCGGGGTCGGGGGCCGCGCCGTTCCGTTCGTCCTGTGGCTCCTGTACCTGTCGTGCATCACCGCGGGGCGGGACTTTTTTTATTACCAGTGGGACAACCTTCTCCTGGAAGCCTCCTTTCTGGCTATCCTCCTGCCGGGGCGCGGCACGCTCCTCGATCTCGTCCGCGGACGGCCGCTGCCGGAGCCGCAGCCGATCGCGCTGTTCCTCGTGAAGTGGCTCCTGTTCCGGCTGCTGTTCGAGTCGGGGCTGGCGAAGATCGAGGCGGGGAAGGACACCTGGCTGAACCTGACCGCGATGACCTATTACTACGAGACCGCCCCATTGCCCTCCTGGGGCGGCTGGCTCGTCCAGCAGTTTCCCCTCTGGTTCCATCAGCTCTCGGTGTTCTTCACGTTTTTCGTCGAGCTGCCGCTGGCGCTCCTGATCTTCCTGCCGCGCCGCCTCCGTCTCCTGTTCTTCGCGGTCCACCTCCCTTTCCAGGTCTTCATCGGCCTGACCTCGAACTACGGCTTCTTCAATCTCCTGTCGATCGTGCTGAGCCTCGCCTGTCTCGAGGACCGTGACCTCGACGCGGCGCTGAGGTTCGCGGAAAGGATGCTGCGTCTCGGCCGACCGGGTGCCGCGGGCGCGCCGGCGCCCGTCGCGCGGGCCGTCGCTGCGCCCCCGGGCGCACGGCGCAGGAACCTCCTCGCGCGCGTTCCCGGCTGGGCGCTCGCGCTCCTGCTCGTGCCCGCTTCGATCGTCGAGGCGCTCGGCTACTTCGCGCCGTCGATGGTCCAGGGCCAGGGCCTGGCGCGCGTCCGGGCCATGTACGCCCCGTTCCGGAGCGTCAACGTCTACCACCTGTTCCCGGGGATCCTCCGCGAGCGGATCGTCGCCGAGATCGAGGGAACCCCGGACGGTGTTGCGTGGAAGCCGTATCACCTGCGCTACGCGCCGGGCGATCCGCGCGACCCGCCGCCGATGACCTTCCTGCACAACCCGCGCTTTCCGTTCCACTACTCCTTCTGGACGCTCGGACGCGGGCGCCGCGACGAGGAATACGTCAACAGCCTG
>JBGPED010000241.1:0-4746 GCA_041482595.1 Acidobacteriota bacterium | reverse complement strand
GAAGGCCCTGCTCGATCTGATTCGGCGCCGGAAGTAGCAAAAAATCCCCTGGAGCGTGGAAGTTCGCCCGCGCGGGCGAACTTCCACGCTCCAGGGGATTTTTTGCTACTTCCGGCGCCGAATCAGATCGAGCAGGGCCTTCACCCGGCGACCGATCCGGTACAGGCCGGGGCGCTCGGGCAGCTCGGCGCCGGCGGCGGGCAGTAGCCGGCGCCTGAGCTTGGCCGCCGAGCGGAGGTCGGCCCGGCACAGCTGCCGGAAGAGGAACCGCGACACCCATCCGGCCCCCGGGCACAGCGCCACGGAGGTGGAGAAGTCGACCAGGTACGGCTCGTCACCGGGACCGGCCAGGACATCGTGACGGTGCAGGTCGCCGTGCGCGACGCCGCGCGCGTGGAGAGCGTCGATCAGGAGATCGAGGCGATCGAAGAACCCGGGCTCCAGCTCGCCCGGCCGGAAGGACGCCAGGCTCCGCCCCGCCACGTACTCGAGCGCGATCGCCTGGCGGTCCACCCGCGCGAGGAACGCCGGGGTGCCGCGCGCGCCGGCCAGGGCGCGATAGGCGCGCTCCTCGCGATCGAGCTGCCACGGGCCCAGGATCAGGCGCACCGGCCAGGGGCGCGGGGACAGGTCCTTCAGGACGATGCTGCGCCCGCCGATCTCGACGCGATCCACCACCGCCTTGGTGACGTTGCGCCCGTCGTGGAGACGGCGGCGCGGCAGGGACTCGAGTTCCCGGCGCGTGAAGGCGGTCATCGCTAAGGGGCGACCGCGACCCGAACCCGGAGCGTCGTGCACGTGCGCGCTCGGCCAAGAGCCATGTCCGGTGCCCCTCGGGAGGCTATGGTAAGATGAAGGTTCTTTGTGCGAGCTCGCAGAATAGCACAGGAGCGCCGATGGCCGAGACGCTCGAGGCCGCCGCCACCCCGCTGACGATCGAGATCATCCGGCAAGGGAGCTGGGCCAAGCCCGACATCAAGAGCGTCGCCTACGGTTCGGATCGCGCGGTCCTCAAGGACTTCAGCGACAAGATCTGGCCGGTGCGCCTGCTGGGGCGCCGCCAGGTGGCGCGCGAGATGCGGGCCCTCCGCAGGCTGCAGGGAATCGCCGGCATTCCCAGATGCTATGGCGAAGCCGGACGGATCGGGATCCTCATGGAGCCGATCGAGGGCGAGCGGATCACCCGCTGGTGCCAGAGAAAGCGGGACCAGGCCGGACCGATGTTCGAGAAGCTGCAACGGCTGGTGCGACAGATCCACGCCCGGGGTGTCGCGCACATCGACCTGCGCAAGCGCGACAACATCCTCGTCACCGAGGACGGCCGGCCGTGCATCATCGACTTCAACGCCTCCTTCTGCTTCGACCCGGCGGGTCCGGGCGCGCGCTTCCTGTTCCCGTTCCTGCGGCGCATCGACGATTCGGCCGTCCTGAAGTGGAAGTTCCGCCTGGCCCCCGAGCTCCTGACCGAAGCGGAGTCCGCGCGGCACCGCTGGATGAGCCGGCTCCGCCGTCTCTGGATCTTTAATTAGCGTGAGCGGCGGTACTTTGGCCTCCCCCGGAGTCTCGCTCGTCATTCCCGTCTACAACGAGCGGGACAACCTGGTCCTGCTCCACCGCGAGATCACGGAGGTCCTGAAGTCGACCGGCAACACCTACGAAATCCTCTTCGTGGACGACGGCTCGACCGACGGCAGCGACGGTGTCCTGCGCGGGCTGCGCGCCGCCGACCCGCACGTGAGAGTGCTGACCTTCGCGCGCAACGCCGGGCAATCCGCGGCCATGGACGCGGGCTTCAAGAGCGCCGGCGGGGAGGTGGTCGTCACGCTCGACGCCGACCTCCAGAACGATCCGGCCGACATCCCGCGGCTCCTCGAGGCGCTCGCGGGCTGGGACGCCGTGGTCGGCGTGCGCGCCAGGCGGCAGGACAGCCTGGTGCGGCGGGTCTCGTCGAGGGTCGCGAACTACGTGCGCAACCGCCTGAGCGACGAGACGATCACGGACACCGGCTGCTCGCTCAAGGCGTTCCGGCGGGCGGCGCTCCGGCGCCTGGTGCTGTACGACGGGATGCACCGCTTCCTGCCGACCCTGTTGAAGATGGAAGGGTTCCGCGTGAAGGAGATTTCCGTGGGGCACCGGCCCCGCCGCCACGGTGAATCGAAGTACGGCATCGGCAACCGCCTTCTGCCATCGTTCATGGATCTGCTCGCCGTCCGCTGGATGAAGCGGCGCAAGCTGCGCTACGAGGTGAAGGATGATGTTTGAACGTCTGCTGCACGTGAACGGCTGGGTGCTGTTCGGCATCCTGGGACAGGTCCTGTTCGGCATGCGCTTCATCGTGCAGTGGCTGGCCTCGGAGCGGCGGAAGGAGAGCACGATTCCCGTGGCGTTCTGGTACCTGAGCCTCTTCGGCGGGTTGATCCTGTTCGCCTACGCCTTCTGGTACAGGCAGGACATCGTGTTCACCATCGGCCAGTCGGCGGGTGTTCTGATCTACGTCCGCAACCTGATGCTCATCCGCCGTCCCCGCCCTCTCGCGTCTCAGTGTCCCGGCGGGCCCGGGGCGTAATAACCCGATCGCGCTTCCACGTCCAGGTCGGGATTCCTCGTCTTCAGCGAGATGGCCCGCCACATCCCGTCTCGGACGCGGTTGGTCGACACGTAGGCCAGCGCGTACTGGGCCTTCAGATCGACGGCGATTTGCCTGTAAATGCCCGACAGCTGTCCCGCTCTTTCAGGGTAATACGAGCGGCCTCCGGAGGTGCGCGCCAGCTGGTCCAGGATGTCCTTCAGGCTGCGCTCGTGGCGCAGGTCGAGCTCGGTGTCCAGATGACGCCCGAGACCGATGGTGTAGACCGAGACCTCGGAGCGGTGCGCCTTCTCCAGCGCCTCCTCGAACAGGTGCAGGCTGCCGGGTTCGTTGTCGGTGAAGGCCTGGTCGCGCCCGTCGGACAGGAGCACCACGACGCGCCGGCCCTCCGCCCCGGCCAGCCGGTCGGCCGCCCTGTAGATCGCGTCGTAGAGCGCCGTCCCGCCGCGGGCCTGGATCGCCTCGATCGCGGTCTTGATCGCCCTCCGGTCGGCGCTCGGGGAGGCGAGACCCTGAAGGTCGTCGTTGAACGACAGGACCATCAGCCGGTCCTCCGCGTCGACACTCTCCGCGAACTCCACCGCGGCCTTCCGCGCCAGCTCGATCTTGCCGCCGAGATTCATGCTGTTGCTGGCGTCGACGAGCAGGACGATGGTCAGCGGCACCTTCGCGGACGTGAAATGCGTCAGGACCTGAGGCACCCCGTCCTCCAGGATCGTGAAATCGTCCTTTGTCAGGTTCAGGACCGATGCGCCCTTGCGGTCGCGGACCGTGGCGTAGACGTTGACCAGGCGGACCTCTTCATACTGGCCGACGTAGACGGGGCGCGTCACCAGGATCGCCTCGCCCCGGCGGCCGAGGGAGTCGACCGCCACGGCGCGCAGGGTCTTCTTGACGAACCCGCTGCCGGCGTCCCACGTCAGGGTGTAGGGCGGGCGCTCGAGAACGCTCAGGAGCGCTCCGTCCGCCTCGATCTCGACACGCGCGATGCGGGCGTCGGGGGTGGTCGTGGCCTCGACCGTGATGCGGGTCTGACCGAGGACGAGGCCGGGTGGCGCCGGCTCGAGGAACCGCACGGTCACCGGCGAGGCCGGCGCCGCTGTGGGGGCTGCCTGGGGCTCGTCCGCGTCCGGAGCGGTCGCTGCGCGGCTCCAGACCGGAGCGACCGGGAGGAGGGTCGCGATCAGTACGATCGCGCGAGGTAGACCCAGCGTCTGGACGCGCCGTTGCAGCGCAGGCACGTGCCGTCCTCCCGGTTGCCTTCGAGCGGGATGCAGCGGATGGTCGCCTTGGTCTCGTTTTTGATCCGCTTCTCGCAGTCGGCCGAGCCGCACCAGTGGGCGCGGAAGAACCCGCCCATTTCGTCGAGCGCGCGCTTGAATTCGTCGTAGCTCTTCGCGTCGCGCGTGTTCTCCCGCAGGAACGCCCGACCCTTCTCGAGCATGTCGGCCTGGATCTCCTCGAGCAGGGGAGCGACGCGCGCCAGGAGACCGTCGCGCGGCACGGGGGTCTTGCGGCGGTCGAGCCGGCGCACGGCCGTGACCTGGTTCTTCTCAAGGTCCCTGGGGCCGATCTCGAGACGCAGCGGCACGCCCTTCAGCTCCCACTCGTTGAACTTCCAGCCGGGCGAGACCTCGTCGCGCAGGTCGGTCTTGACGCGGAACGCCCCCTTCAGCTCCTCGGCCGCCAGGCGCACGGCCTCGGAGATGCGCGTCATTTCCTCGTCGCTCTTCCAGATCGGCACGATCACGACCTGCACCGGGGCGAGGCGCGGCGGGAAGCTCGCGCCGTTGTCGTCGCCGTGGGCCATCACCAGGGCGCCGACGAGCCGCGTGCTCACGCCCCAGGACGTCGACCAGACGTGCTCCCAGGTCCCCTCCCTGGTCTGGTACCGCACCTCGAACGCCTTCGCGAAGTTCTGACCGAGGTTGTGGGACGTCCCCGCCTGCAGCGCCTTGTTGTCTTGCATCATCGCCTCGAGACCATACGTGCGCACCGCGCCGGCGAATATCTCGGACTCTGTCTTCTGCCCCGTCACGACCGGCATGGCCATCCACCCTTCCATGAAGTCGCGGTACACGCCCAGAATGCTATTCGAGTTTTCTTGAGCTTAGTAGTGATATGCTTTCTCCTTGTGTGATTTCTTATTCAGTATTTTT
>JBGPED010000240.1:0-4748 GCA_041482595.1 Acidobacteriota bacterium | reverse complement strand
GGGATGAAGGAAGGCAGCGCGGACAGCGGACCCCAGGCGCTCGAGATGCTGCGCCAGGCGGCGGGCGGCGGCCGGCCTTACGACGTCGGCCTGCTCGACATGATGATGCCAGGCATGAACGGGCTCGAGCTGGCCCGCCGGATCAAGTCGGAGGGGTCGATTGCCGGGGTGCGGCTGGTCCTCCTGACCTCCGTCGGGCTGCGCGGCGACGCGGCGGAGGCGCGGCGGGCGAAGATCGAGGGCTACCTGAGCAAGCCGGTGCGCCAGTCGGACCTCTACAACTGCCTCGCGGCGGTGCTGGGCCGTCCGGCGGACGACTACATGCTGGTGACGCGCCACAGCCTTTCGGAGAAGGCGCCGCCGCTGCAGGGACGCATCCTGCTCGCCGAGGACAACCCGGTGAACCAGGAAGTCATCCTGGCCATGGTCGAATCGCTGGGCTGCAGCGTCGAGATCGCCGGGGACGGCGACGAAGCGCTCGCGAAGCTGGCGAAGGGCGGGTACATCCTCGTGCTGATGGACTGCCAGATGCCCCGCAAGGACGGGTATGAAGCGACGACCGAGATCCGCCGCCTGGAAGACGCGGCCGGTGACGGGCGGCACATCCCGATCGTCGCCCTGACCGCCAACGCAATGGAGGGAGACCGCGAGCGCTGTCTCACCTCCGGGATGGACGACTACCTGAGCAAGCCGCTCGGACGGGAGACCCTGCGCACGGTGCTCGAGCGCTGGATCGGCGCCGGCGCCTCCGCGGAACAGGACGCCCCGCCCGCAGGCAAAGACACGGCCGCGGCAGCGGCCGGGAGCGTCCCGGGATCGGTCGTCGCCGCGCCACCGGCCGCGGCCGCAGGCCCGAACGGTCCTGCCACGCCGGCCGCCGCCCCGGACGTGCCCTCGGATGGCGACGCCCCCATCGACATGGAAACGCTCGAAAGCATGCGGCCGCTCCAGCGACCGGGCCAGCCGGACGTCATCCCCCGCGTGATCGGCCTGTATCTCTCCAACGCGCCGTCGATGATCCAGGAGCTGCAGACCGCCGCGGAGCGTGGCGAGACGGCGACGGTGTACCGCCTGGCCCACAGTCTCAAGTCGAGCAGCGCCATGGTCGGCGCCCTCCGGTTGTCGGCCCTGTGCAGGACGCTCGAGGCCCGGGCCCGCGAGGCGATGGAGGGCCCGGTCCCGGATGGCGTGCACGAGATCGAAGCGGAGTACACGAGGGTGGTCGAGGCCCTCCGGAAGCTGGAAGCGGGGGGCGGATCGTGAGCGCCGGAACAGAGGTCGAGACGAAGCCTCTGATCCTGGTGGTCGACGACGACACGGCGATCCGCGAGCTGATGCGGGAGGCGCTGGGGCTTTTCCAGTTCGCCGTCGTCGAGGCGCGCAACGGCGCGGAAGGGGTCAAGGCGTTCACGCGGCACAAGCCCGAGCTCGTGGTCATGGACGTCCGCATGCCGGAGATGGACGGCTTCGAGGCGTGCGCCGCGATGCGGCAGGTCCCGGGCGGGGCCGGCACGCCGATCCTGATCCTGACCGGGCTCGACGACACCGACTCGATCAAGACCGCCTACGAGGCCGGGGCCACCGATTTCGCGTCCAAGCCGATCAACCTGTTCGTGCTGGGCCACCGCCTGCGCTACATGCTGCGCGCCAAGCGCACCGTCGACGACCTGCGCGACAGCGAGGCCCGTCTCGCGAGCGCGCAGCGCATCGCGCGTCTCGGCAACTGGGAGCGCGAGCTGAAGTCCGGGCGCATGCGCTGGTCGGAGGAGACCTTCCGGATCTTCGGCGTCGACTCGAAGACGTTCACGCCCGACCTCGCGTCCTATCTCGAGCGCGTGCACCCCCAGGACCGGGAGCTGGTCGCGCGCGCCACCGGCGAGGCCGTGCGGAAGGAGGGGCCGTACAGCTTCGACGCGCGGGTCCTGATGCCGGACGGCGCCGTCCGCTTCGTGCACGAGCAGGCGGAGGTGGTCTTCGACGACGACGGCACGCCGCTGCGTCTCGCCGGCACGACCCAGGACATCACCGAACGCAAGCAGACTGAGGAGCAGATCAGCTTCCTGGCGTACTACGACGGGCTGACCCGCCTGCCGAACCGGGTCCTGTTCATGGAGCGGCTCAACCAGGCGCTGTCGACCGCCCAGCGGCAGGGGCACCTGCTCGCCATGCTGTTCCTGGACCTGGACCGGTTCAAGAGGATCAACGACACCCTGGGACACACCGTGGGCGACCGGCTGCTGCAGGCGGTCTCGGAGCGCCTGAAGAAGTGCCTGCGCTCGACCGACACGATCGCCCGCGGCGATCCGCTCGCCTCGAGCGACACGGTGGCGCGCCTCGGGGGAGACGAGTTCATCGTGACCATCACCGACATCGCGCGCGGGGAGGACGCCGCCAAGATCGCCCGCCGGGTCATGGAGGCGCTGAATGAGCCGTTCAAGCTGGAGGAGCACGAGGTCTTCGTGAGCGGCAGCATCGGCATCAGCCTGTTCCCGCACGACGGCAAGGACGCGGACACCCTTCTGAAGAACGCCGACTCGGCGATGTACCACGCCAAGGACGCCGGGCGCGGGACCTACCAGTTCTACAACGCCTCGATGAACGCCTCCGCCCTGCAGCGTCTCGCGATGGAGAACAGCCTGCGCAAGGCGCTCGAGCGCCAGGAGTTCCTGCTCCACTTCCAGCCGCAGATCGACGTGGTGACGGGCAGGATCATCGGCGCCGAGGCGCTGATCCGCTGGCGTCATCCCGATCTCGGGATGGTCCCGCCGGGCGACTTCATCCCGCTGGCCGAGGAGACCGGCCTGATCATGCCGATCGGCGAGTGGGTGCTGCGGGCGGCGTGCACGCAGGGCAAGGCGTGGCGCGATGAGGGCCTCGGCGAGATGATCGTCGCCGTCAACCTGTCGGGGCGGCAGTTCCGCCAGCAGCCCCTCGTGCACATCGTCGACGAGATCGTGAAGTCCACGGGGTTCGATCCGCGCTGCCTGGAGCTGGAGATCACGGAGAGCATCCTGGTGCAGAGCGTCGAGGACACCATCACCTCGCTGAAGCGGCTGAAGGACATGGGCCTGCGCGTCTCGGTGGACGATTTCGGCACGGGGTACTCGTCGCTGACCTACCTGAAGCGCTTCCCGATCGACACGCTGAAGATCGACCAGTCGTTCACGCGGGACATCGCCACCGATCCGGGCGACGCGGCGATCACCGCGGCCATCATCGCCATGGCGGAAGGGCTGAAGATGGCCGTGATCGCCGAGGGCGTCGAGACCGCGGAGCAGAGGGACTGCCTGCGGCAGAGAGGTTGCCGGCTCATGCAGGGTTACCTGTTCAGCCGGCCGGTGCCGGCGGACCAGTTCCGGGTCCTGCTGCAGAAGCAGGCGGCCGGAGAGACGCCGGGAGGCGAGGTCAAGTCCCCGCGCCGAGCCGCCAGGTGAACCCCGTCAGGCAACCAGCGGAGCCACCTCGCGAAAGGCCCGCAGCGCGGCCTCGACGTCCTCGTCGGTGTGCTGCACCGAGACCGTCCAGATGTCCTCCGGGCCGTGGGCCTGCGGCAGGATACCGCGGTTCGCCATGCCGAGCCAGAACGTCGGCCACTTGTCCATCCGCGTCCTCTTGAAATCGGCGACACTCGTCACCGGAGCGCGGCTGAAGAACAGCGAGCCGGACGCCCCCGCCGTCACCACGTGCGCCTCGAGCCCGGTGCGCGCGATGATCTCGCGGTAGCCGTCGGCCAGCGCCTGGTTGACCGCGAACATGCGGTCGTACGCCTTCGGCGTCAGCACCTCGGTCAGCGTCGCGTAGGCGGCCGCCAGGCCCACGGTGTTGGCCGCGTAGGTCCCGACGTGCTTGACGTTGCGCTTCTCGATCCCCTCCATGAGGTCGCGCCGGCCGCCGAACAGACCGATCGGGAAGCCGCCGCCGATCGACTTGGCCATGGCCACGAGGTCGGGCGGCACGCCGAAATACTCGCCGGCGCCGCGCAGCCCGAGCTTGCACCCCATCTTCACCTCGTCGTAGATGAGGACCGCCCCCTCCTGGTCGCACAGATCGCGCAGTCCCTGCAGAAACCCTTCGCGCGGCAGCAGAACGCCGAGGTTGAAGGAAATCGGCTCGAGGATGACGGCGGCGATCTCCTGCGGGTGCTCGTGGAACGCGGAGCGCACGCTCTCCAGATCGTTATAGTCCGCCAGGTAAGTCTTCGAGACCATGGCGCGCGGGATGCCCGCGCTGTAGATCTCCTGGCCCATCCACTCGGGAGCGCCGGGCGGCAGGTCCTTCTCGGCCTTGCCCAGCCAGAACTCCGGCGCCCCGCCGTGGTAGCAGGCGTCGAACTTCAGGATGCCGTCGCGACCCGTGGCGCCGCGGGCCACGCGCACGGCGAACTGCGTGGCCTCGCTCCCGGTGTTGACGAAACGCACCAGATCCAGCCGGAAGCGGTCGCAGACGACCTCCGCCAGGTCGGCGGTGCGCGGGTTCGGATAGCAGGTCATCGTGCCGTCTCCGACCTGCCGACGCACCGCGTCGATGACCAGAGGGTGCGCGTGGCCCGTGAGCAGGGTCGACTGCGCCATTCCCAGGTCGACGTATTCGTTGCCGTCGACGTCCTGCACGCGCGATCCGCGCGCCGAGCGCAGGAAGAGGGGGTGCGGCTCCATGAGGCGGAAATTGCTGCACACGCCCGCGGGCAGGAAGCGCCGGGCGCGCTCCCACTCGTCGAGCGAACCCGGGGTGCGGCTGCGGAAGCGGCG
>JBGPED010000239.1:0-4752 GCA_041482595.1 Acidobacteriota bacterium | reverse complement strand
GGCGCTACGCGTGGGTGACGGCGGTGCCGATGGTGTTCGTGGGCGGCACCACGCTCACCGCGGGCTGGCTGTCGATCACCGACAACTTCCTCCCGAACGCGCGCACCGCCGCCACCGCCGCGCTGCGTTTCCAGAATTACCTGAATGCCACGCTGACGGTCATCATGATGGCCTGCATCATCCTGACCATCGGGAACTGCGTCTACAAGTGGTTCGAGCTGCTCACCACGCGGCCGGCCCCCGCCGGTCCGGCGGTCGACGCTCCTGCCTGAAGACCGGGGTCCGTCATCTTCTTCATGAACGGGATGGCGTGCGACATCAGTCCCCGGTTGGTCGCCAGAAGCGCATAGTGTCCGCGGTTCATCCACTGGATCGGCGGGCGGCCCCAGGCACGCCAGAGACGGCGCACCGAGGCGGGCAGCATGATGCGGTCGTAGCGTCCCGCGATGAGCAGGATGCGCTCCTTCGGCAGGCGCGGCCGGAACGCTCCGGGAGAGATCACCTTCCAGGCACGCTGCAACTTGCCGCGATCGAGCATGCCGCAGGCGTCGAGATCTTCGCGGATGTTCCGCCCCAGCCGCGTGTCCAGGATCGGGGAGACCGGCGAGTCGCCCGCTCCGCCGAGGACCGCGAAGGACCAGTCGTCGCGCACCGCCGCCATGATCCCGGCGAGGTAGCCGCCCAGGGAGTAGCCGAAGACACCGATAGCACCGTGTCCCCCTGCCCGCAGCCAGTTGGCGGTCCCCAGCATGTCGATGACCCCCTGCCGGAACGCCTCGACGGTCAGGACCACGTCGGCCGACACCACGAGCTCGCCGCTGTAGGCGCCGGGCGGAGTCCTCTCGAAATGCAGCGGGTGCGCGACGAACGCCACCGAGAACCCCGCGCGGACGAACGGTCGGACGTACAGGTGCTCGACCGTCCGGAGTGTCTTGTGCGCCCAGCCGTGGCTGATGATCACGACCGGGGCGCGGGGCCGCCGGTTGCGGTAGAAGCGGCCGACGGCGACGTTGGTCTCCGGGAACTTCATGGGGTGAAGCGTCGGGAAGGTGAAGCGAAGGACGTCGGCGCCCGGGATGCGGCCGACCGGGTGCGCCTCGACGCGCGGGACGATGCCGTCGCCGTGGTAGAAGAGGGACGGATTCTCGAAATGGGCCGGAGCGTCCAGACCCTGCCAGGCGTCCCCTTCGGTCGCCAGGATACGCCCGCGCCGGTAGGTGATCTTGTACCATACGCGGAAGTCGTCGAACTGGACGTTGAGCGCCTTCCAGAGACGCGCCCCGGCGCGGCGCGGAGATCGGACCCTGAGCGTGTTCATGCGAAAAAAATCTTAGCACGCCGGCGCGATGGAAAACGTCTGCCACACCCTCGCGGCGTTCGCGCTGGCGCGCGCCGGTCTGCGGAAGACCACGCCGCTCGCCACGACGGCGCTTGTGGTCGGCGCCAACCTGCCCGACGTGGACCTCGCGTGGAGCAGCTTCCGGAGCGCCCTGGTCTACTACCACGAGCACCGGGGCTTTACGCACTCGATCGCCGGCTTCGCCGTCCTGGCGCTCTCGTGGTGGATCGCCCTCATTGTCATCGACCGCCGGCTCCCGGTTCGGCGATTCGAGGACAAGGCGAAGCCCCTCCCGCTTCTTGTCGCGGCGACGATCGGCGTGGGAAGCCACGTCCTGATGGACGCCGCGAATTCCTACGGCATCCGCCCGTTCCTTCCCTGGAGCGACCGCTGGGTCCACGGCGATCTCTGGGTCATCGTCGACCCGTGGCTCTGGCTGTTCCTCGGCGGCGCAGTCTACCTCTCCGGCCCGGGTGGGAGGCGGCGGGACCTCGTCTGGCTCCTGGGGGCCGCCACCGCGGCCTGGATCGTCCTGCTCGCACCGGTCGTCCCGGCGGCCTGCCGGATCGCCTGGACCGCCGGTCTGCTGACGACCCTCGTCGTCTGCCGCGGCGCCGCCCGACGTCCCGGAGATGGATCGCGATCGGCGCGCGCCGGACTGGGTCTGGTCGTCGTGTACGGCGCCCTGTGCGCCGTGTCACACCAAGCCGCTCTCGGGCGGGTCGGACAAATGGACGCCGATCGCGGACGGGGGATCCCGCCGACGGTTGCGGCGCTGCCGCACCCCGCCGACCCGTTGCGCTGGGAGGGGATCATCGCCGACGCATCGACGGTCCGCCACGGGACTGTCGCCGCGCTGCCGATTGTGGACGGGACCGGGACCCCGATGGCGACCCTGCCTCGCGGCCTCGACGACCCGGCCGCTGTTCTCTTGCTGACGAGCTGCGCCGGCGAGGTCATCCGCGAGTTCTTCCGTTTTCCATTCGCCACCGTCGAGGAGGATCCCGGCGGCGGCCGGGTCGTCGTGGTGCGGGACGCGCGCTATACGCGCAAGGGACGCGGCTTCGCCGTCTACGCGGCACTCCTGGATAAAAACGGTGCGCCGATCGTCGATCGGAGGGAGTGCCCCTGAGGACCCCGGTCCCAGCGCCCGGCCACTTCAGCTCATCCGGCCGCTGTAGAAGGTCTCGACCGGCACCGAGGGAACGCGTCTTCGGACCTCGGCCGCGATCCGGTCGAGTTCGTCGTCCGGCAGCGGGGCGACGTACGGCTCGGCGGGACGGCGGGCCACCGTGTAGACCTGGATGAGCGAAACGGCGCCGCCGGACAGGATCTCCTGCACGCGATCGCAGAAGGCGGCGATCTCGGCCGGGGACGGCCCCTCCCCCCTGACTTTCATGAACAGGCTCTGCAGGACGACCGGTCGCAGCCGGGCCGCCTCCCGTATGTTCGCCATGACCTTCGAGAAAGGGATCGACGTGCGATCGACCAGCCGGTAGTACTCCTCGGTCCCGGCGTCCAGCTTCAGCCAGAACTCGCCGTGGTCCTGGTCCATGAGGCGCATGGCCTCCTTGACCCTGTCCCGGTCGATGAGCGTGGCGTTGGTCAGCAGGATGACCTTCAGATCGGGGAACCCGGCGGCCTTCTTGATCGCCAGGACCTCCTCGACGACCCCCTTGAAGTTGGGATACGACGGCGGCTCCCCGTCGCCGGCGAAGGTGATGTCGCGCACGACGCGGAACACGTCGGGGACGGTCCTGAAATCCGGCCGCTCGTAGAGCGCGCCCCCTTTCGCCTCCAGGAGGATCGCGAGCAGCTCCTCCTTGAGGCGGGTCTCGTCGACGCGCCTGACCGCCGGTGGCGTCGTTCGATCCACCTGGCAGTAGATGCAGTCGAAATTGCAGACCTTGTCGGGGTTCAGGTTGATGCCGATGGAGATGCCGCGTGCCCGGCGGGACAGGACCGGGTAGACGTAGATGTTCTCGCGGTAGGTCCTGGGGTGGCGGGCCACCGACACGTCCGGCCGCTCCGACCCTCCCCTGGCGCCGTCTCCGTCCTTCGGCATTCCGTCATTATAATCGGCGGCGTGACCGATCACCGAAACGCGCGCCGTGCCCTAGTCCTGTCGCTGCTCTCGTGGTACAGACGGAGCCGCCGAGACCTGCCGTGGCGCCGCAGCCCCGGACCCTACCGCGTCTGGATCTCCGAAGTCATGCTGCAGCAGACGACGGTCCGGGCGGTCCTCCCCTACTATGCCCGGTTCGTAAGCACCTTCCCGACCATCGCGGCGCTGGCCGGGGCCCGCCTCTCCGACGTTCTCGCCGCCTGGTCGGGGCTCGGCTACTACCGGCGGGCCCGTCACCTGCACGCGGCGGCACGCCTGATCGTCCGGCAACACGGCGGGCGCTTCCCTCGCCGCCTGGAGGACGCGCTGGCGCTTCCCGGCGTCGGGCGCTACACCGCGGGAGCGATCCTGAGCATCGCCTACGGCGAGCGCCTGCCGGTTGTCGACGGCAACGTCGCCCGCGTCCTGTCCCGCCTTTTTCTCCTGCGCGGCCCCTGGACGGCGGCGCGCGGGAAGGAGTTGTGGGCCCGGGCGGCCGATCTCGTGACCGCCACCGGCTCGCCGGGCGATCTCAACCAGGCGCTCATGGAACTCGGGGCCACCGTCTGCACGCCCCGGAATCCGTCCTGTCCGGCGTGCCCCGTGAGGCGACGCTGCCTCGCGCGGTCGGCCGGAGCGCAGGACCGCGTTCCCCCGCCCCTGCGGCCCCCCCGGCTTCCCGTGACCGTCCGCGCCGACCTGGCCGTCGTCTCCCGGGACGGGCGGCTCCTGCTCCGCCGCCGCACGGATCGAAGACTCATGCATGGGTTATGGGAGTTTCCGACGCTGGCCCCGGACGGCGCGACCGACGGGCTGAGGCTCGAGCTCGAGGAGCCCGTCGCCACCATCCGCCACTCGATCACCTACCGGCGCCTCGAGCTGCGGGTCCGGCCCGCGCGCCTGCTGTCCGACCCGCCGCGTGGCCGCTACCGCTGGCTCCGTCCCGCCGATCTACACCGCTTCGCCACGTCATCCATCGTCGGCAAAGTGATCACGGCCCTCGAAAGACACCGGCGCATGAGCGAGCACACTGAAACAGTTGCGGGTCTGCGTCCCGATCCGGACCGGGGGAGCGGGCCGCCTCGCCCGCGCGGCCGTCTGAGACCCAGGAGCGTGTCCGAGTAATGGCATGGGCCGCGCACATGGGGCTTGCGAGTCCCAGGCGAGGCGCGAGGAGGAAACGATGCCGGTTGCATCGTTGACGACGAGGAACGAAGCATGGGGCCGCAATCCCCATGTGCCCTGCGGGTTCGCGGCGCCGCGGGGCCGTCTGGGTCGTTGCCGCTCCTCCGCGATGACTCACATCGCG
>JBGPED010000238.1:0-4757 GCA_041482595.1 Acidobacteriota bacterium | reverse complement strand
CGCGAGAACATCGTGTTCGTGTCCGGGATCGGCTGCAGCAGCCGCTTCCCGTACTACATGAACACCTACGGCTTCCACAGCATCCACGGCCGCGCCCCCACGATCGCCACGGGCATCAAGGTCTCGCGCCCCGACCTCTCCGTGTGGGTGGTCACGGGCGACGGCGACGGGCTGTCGATCGGCGCCAACCATCTGATCCACGCCATGCGGCGCAATCTCGACATCAAGATCCTGCTGTTCAACAACCGGATCTACGGGCTGACCAAGGGGCAGTACTCGCCGACCAGCGAGTTCGGCAAGAAGACCAAGTCGAGCCCGTTCGGCACCGCCGAGCAGCCGATCAACCCGCTCGGGGTGGCCCTGGCCTCCGAGTGCACCTTCGTGGCACGCTCGGTGGACATCGACACGCACCATCTGTCGTCGATGCTGGAGCGGGCGGCCCGGCACAAGGGGACCGCCTTCATCGAGATCTACCAGAACTGCAACATCTTCAACGACGGCGCCTTCGACAACTTCGTGGCGCGCGAGGTGCGCACCGAGCGGATGGTGCAGCTCGAGCACGGTAAGCCCGTGATCTTCGGGAAGGATCGCCGCAAAGGAATCCGACTGCGCGGCGTGCACCCCGAGGTGGTGACGATCGGCGAGAACGGGATCACGGAAAAGGATCTCCTGGTGCACGACGAGACGGCCCAGGAGCCGACGCTGGCCTACCTGCTCACCCGGATGACGTATCCCGATTACCCTGTCCCGGTCGGTGTGTTCTACTCGGCCGACCGGCCGCGCCTGGAGGAGATCCTCGAGCAGCAGAGCATCCAGGCGACCGCGCGGTTCGGCGCGGGAAGCATCGAACGACTGCTCAAGTCGGGAGCGACCTGGACGGTGACCTAGGAGCGAGGGGGGGGACCATGACCTGCCCGGACTGCGGCCACGAGAACATCGGCGGGATGGACGCCTGCGACCACTGCGGGCAGGACCTGAGCTCGATCGACATCCCCACGCCCCGGGGAGGACTGCAGGGCACCATCATGGAGACGCCGCTGCGCGACCTGGCGCCGGCGCCGGCCCTCGTCGTTTCGCCGCGCGCTCCCGTCGCGGAAGTGGTGCGGATGATGCGCGAGCGACGGCAGGGAAGCGTGCTGGTGATGGACGGAACCCAACTGGTCGGCATCTTCACCGAGCGTGACGCCCTGACCCGCCTCACCGGGAAGACGTACGATCTCGCGACCCTGCCGGTCCGCGAGGTGATGACCAGGGACCCCAAGATTCTGCGGGAAGAGGACACGCTCGCCGCCGCCATGCATTACATGGCCGTCGGCAACTACCGACACATTCCGATCCTGGGTCCAGGCCGCCCGCCGCGTTTCGTGTCGGTGCGCGGTGTCCTGCGCTATCTCAACGATCACGCGCGGTAGGCCTCACGTCGTTTCGCGCCCCGCCATCTTCGACAGACGCTCCTTCGGGTAGGCCGCGACGATCTCGGCCACGACCGCATCCGCGGCCGCCGCGGCGGTTCCCGGCCGCTCGTCCGGCCGGCCCCAGGTGAATCCCGCCTGGTAGTCCTCCGCCGAGGTCGCGCCCTCGGTCATGGCGGCCGCGTCCACCGCTTCCTGGAACTCGGGAGGGAGCTGGCGGCTCACCCGCGCGCCCGACTCGTCCGAGGCGCGCACGCCGTAGGGGATGTCCTTCCAGTACATGATCCGCACCTGGGCCATCAGGCGAGGCTCTCCCTCTTTCATCCGGCGTCGCGAGCGCGCCGCATCAGCAGCCGCGCGTGAAGCACTGGCCTCCCGACTTGGCGCAGAAGCTTCCGGCCGAACGCACGCAGCTGCCGCCGACCGAAGAGCAGGTCTTGTCGGCGCAATGAGTGGCGGCCTGCGCTGTTGACGGCAGGCTGGAGAGCACCGACAGGTAGGGCGAGCTCGCCGGCACGGAGGACGAGACCAGGATGTGCAGAAGGGCGACGACCGCGACGGCGGCCGCGAAGCGCAGAACGATCGACAGCGAACGGCGCATGGACAATCTCCGGTTCGGCCTCGGAACCTGCCCCGCCGCGGGCCGCGAGCTCGTCGGGGTGGGCGGTGTCGCCGCGGGCGAAACGACGCGGAGGACGCGCGCGCATCTGTATCATCGAACGGCGCGGACGCGCAAGGCGTGAGGGGCGAAAGTGAGCCCATGACACCCCTGCTGGGGCACAATAGGAAGGCTGTCATCTATTCCGAGGGGAGGTGCGCATGACTGTGCAACGCGAGCTCGAGATCGCCCACGCGACCTGTCCGTGCTGGGACCCGCAGTGGGGCGCCCGGAAGTGCCGCAACTGCGCGTCCCAGGGGAAGCACCTCATCGATGACTGCGAGTGGCGCGGTCACGCCGCGATCGACCGCGTGGTGGGCGCCACGCGGCTGGACGACCTGGAGCGGATCAAGGCTTTCGTGGACCGGGACGCGACGATCTCCGGAGAGGTCAGGAAGACGCTTCAAAGCGCGGTGTAGGGAGCCCGCCCGGGGCCACGTCAAACACCCCAATCAGGGGACGGCAAATCCCCGGGGGCCCGGTCCCGCTAGAGGCAGGCGTGCGTGCGGCAGAAATCTCCGACGCCGCAGTCGGTATGCGAGCCGTTCAGGTGGACGCAGCGGGTCCCGGTCGCGTCGCACGTCCTGTCGCTGCACCTCGACGCGGCCCGCGCGACCTGTCCCGTGGCCAGGCTTGCCAGGGCCGACACGTAGGGAGAGCGGCCGGTCGCCGGCACAGAGGACAGCACGGCCGCCACCAGAGCGACGGCCGCCACGACCACGACGAGACAGCGCACGACGTACTTGAGGGTGGTCCTCATGACGTCATCCTCCTCTCAGGAATGCGCGCCGGTAATTTGAGAAGCATTGGTGCCGAAGACAGGACTTGAACCTGCACGGGCTTGCGCCCACTAGACCCTGAATCTAGCGCGTCTGCCAATTCCGCCACTTCGGCACTGTGGGAGCGGTACGTTATCAAAAAATGGCGGGGGCGCCAAGTGGAGGGAGCGGAAGATCCGGAGACGGGGAATGGACGAAAAGCGGCGGGGCCGCAAGACCGGCCGGCCCCGCCGCGAAAACCCACTAGCAGATCGTAGATGTGCAGCCACCGCTGACCGAGCAGTTGGATCCATTCGCCTTGAAGCAGGTGGGACCCTTGCGTGGATCCTTTTCGCACGTCTTGTTGTTGCATCCCGGAGCCGCGAGGGCCACGCTCACGCCGAAGCTCGACAAGGATGAAACGTACGGCGAGCCGCCGCCGGAGGATGTGCCGGTGACGAGCTGCAGGGCCGCCACGACGGCGACCACGAGGGCGAGTCGGAGCACGAACCGAAGCGAACGGGTCATTCGATCCTCCTCTGGACTGGGCCGAACCACCCCTTTCATGTACCACGGGGCGGCCGGGCGGGCAACCATAATGTTACGGCAGAACCGGCGGCCCGCTTCAGGAGGGAGGGAAGACGGCCCCCCCCAAGGAAGGCGCGTCTCCACAGGGGAGGCTCAACGCTCCTTTCTCAGGAAACGGATGTAGTCGCCGACCGCGGTGGCGTCCTCCGGCGACATGG
The DNA here is from genome assembly GCA_041482595.1 of Acidobacteriota bacterium. Lineage (GTDB taxonomy): Bacteria > Acidobacteriota > Polarisedimenticolia > Gp22-AA2 > Gp22-AA2 > Gp22-AA3. Next base: position 1,183 of record JBGPED010000238.1, on the reverse strand, counting down.
CCGACCGGTAGGCCGGCATCTGCAGACGCTGCCGGTTGATGAAGAAGCGCGCCACACGCTTGTTCGTAAGACGATCGATGCCGCCGTCGAGGACCCACCGGTGCAGCTCCTGCGCGTTCAGCACCAGCTCAGTGTAGTCGGCGCCCACCCATCCGGGAACATATCCCTTGAGAGAACCGGGGTTGAGAACTCCGCCGCTGCCGACCACACCGTGGCAGGACTCGCAGTGGAAACGGCGGACGAGATCGCGTCCTTTGGACGCCCCGGCATCCGGGATCGGGGTGATCTGCGCCACCGCCATGATGTAGGCGACCAGGTCGTCAATCTCTTCGCGACGGAGGGTGGTGCGGTAGGCGGGCATCCGGATCGCCGCCCGTTCTCTCTCGGCGCTGGCGCTCTGGCTGCGCGCCCGCCGTCTCGAGACGCCGTCCAGGATGTACTCCCGAACCTCGTCTTCGCTGTTGACGTACATCATCGGCACGCCGCCGTCCCACTGCGGCACGCCCTGGCCCGTGCCCGGATCCGGAAGGCCGCGCGTCCCCTCCGGTCCGTGACACGAGAAGCATCCGGAGCGCGCTGCGATCTCGGCGCCGCGCCTCACCGGGTTCGATTCGTGGCGCCACCAGTAGGCCCGGATCGCCGCCGGCGCGCCCAGCCAGGCGGCGATCCCCACGAGCACGATCGTGCCCAGCCAGGCCCACACCCTGCGCATCGACACGCACCCGGCCTTGCGCTTTTCGACCTAGACCGACTTGACCGCGTGGACCGTCAGGGCGTTCATCCCGTCCTTGGCGGCCACCACTCCCTTGATCTCGACCTTCTTGCCGGCCATCGACTTCGCCTTCGTGAAGGCGCTCGAGTCGGCGTGGTCGGCGAGCAGGATGTACACCTTCCCGTCCGACGCGGCGAGACCTATCGGCTGGCCCATCTCGGCGCACTTGACGGCGCACCCCGCGTGCTCGGATCCCTTGGCGCCGTGGCCGATGTAGCACGCGAGATCGAGGACCTCTCCGGTGAGGGTGACGTCCGCGGCGAAGGACGCTCCCGCCACCATGCACAACAGGAAGCTCAAAGCGACTGCCGGGACGATTCTCCGCATGTGTTCGGCTCCTCCTGGCGAACCAGGGATCGATCCCCGTCCGAAACGAACGGGGACAGACATCCTAGCACGCTGTGCCGTGCT
>JBGPED010000237.1:0-4765 GCA_041482595.1 Acidobacteriota bacterium | reverse complement strand
GAGGTGGCGGCCATCAACGGCAAGGACCTGCGCGCTTTGTCGGAGGTCTGGTCGAAGGACAAGGACATTCTGATGTTCGACGTGCCGCCTCCGGGCCGGTTCCAGGGGTGGGATCAGATCGGGCGTCTGTGGAAGGACTTCTTCGACAAGGTGTCGGAGATCCACCTGACGGTCGACGCGCTCCAGGCCGAGGCGCAGGGATCGCTCGGCTACGCCACCTACGACTGGTCGATGACCGGACGTCTCGGGTCGTACGCCCTCGAGGATCGCGGTCAGGCGACGGCAATCTACCGCAAGGAGGGCGGCCAGTGGCGGCTGATCCACGCCCATTACTCGCCCGTGCCGCCGGCCCTGGCCGGCCAGGAGAAGCCCGCGCTCCCCGCGGGCGGCGCGACCCCCCGCCCGGGAGCAGCGGCCACGCCGGTGACGCCGTCGCCGTCTCCGGCGGGCGGGGCCTCGCCCGCCCCGGGTCAGGCACCGAAGACCCCCTGAACGCGCCGATGTGCATCTTCGCGGGCGGGAACGTATCTTATCGAAGGGGGTGACACGCGATCGGCGCTGGCTGGGCGCCGGCTCACGATGACCGCGAGGTGACGGGGTGACACCGAGACTCCAGACTCTCAAGGACGTGCTGCCGAACGGCGTGACCGTGTTGATCGGCGAGGACCTATCGTCGCCGGTCGTGGCGATCTATCTGTGGGTCCGCGCCGGCTTCTTCGACGAGGAGGACAAGGAGGTCGGCATCTCGCACGTCATCGAGCACATGTTCTTCAAGGGAACGCCCGACCGGCTGCGCCCGGACCAGATCGCGACCGAGATCAAGTCGCTCGGCGGCGAGCTGAACGCCGGCACCTACTACGACTCCACCAACTACCACGTCGTGCTGCCGTCCGAGAACTTCCGCAAGGGGCTCGAGATCGAAGCCGACGCGCTGATGCACCCCCTGTTCGATCCCGGCGAGCTGAAGCGCGAGCTGGAGGCGGTCCTGCAGGAGGGACGACGCAAGATGGACACGCCGGGCGCCTACGCCCTCGAGATGATGTTCCGCGAGGCGTTCGACGCGCACCGGATCCGACGCTGGCGCATCGGCGACGAGCAGGCCCTCCGGGCGATGACCCGGGACGACCTGCTGGCCTATTTCCGGACCCACTACGTTCCGGAGCGCGTCATCCTGTCGGTGGTGGGGGACGTGAAGGCGGCCGACGTCATGGAGGCCGCGCACGTCTACCTCGGCGGCATGGCAGCGCAGCCGGGCGCCCCGCTCGGATCGCCCCCGGAGCCGGCGCAGACGAGCTTCAAGTACCGTCGGATCGAGGGGGACATCAAGCGGTCGTACCTGGTGCTCGGATACCACACGCCGGCGGTCCTGACCGAGGACGACCTGGCGCTGCGCATCCTGGCGTACGTTCTGGGCAGCGGGCAGGCGTCGCGGCTATACCAGTCCGTGAAGGAGAAGGCGGGCCTGGTCGATTCCATCGGCGCATCGCTCGACTCGTTCCGGGACATCGGCATCCTGACCGTGATGTCCGAAGGCGAGCCGAAGAACGGGCAGGCGGCGGCGCGGGCCATCCAGGGCGAGGTCGAGCGTCTGCGCCGCGAGCCCCCGACGGCCGCCGAGATGGAGCGCGCCCGGAGCGCCATCGAGTACCGCTATCACCAGAGCCGCTCGGAGGTCCTGGGCCAGTCGTCGATCCTCGCCTACTACGAGACGCTCGGCGACTTTCGCCTGGCGGACGAGCTGGTCGAGAAGCTGCGCCTGGTGACCGGGGCCGACGTGCTGCGCGTGGCGCGTGCCCACCTGTCGCTCGAGAACGCCACGCTCCTGGAGTACGTCCCCGAGGCCGCCGAGGCGCGGCTTCCGGTGCCGGACCCCGGGGAGCTCGAAATCGAGCTGAAGCGGATCGCCCCGGCGCCGGCGCCCGAGGAGTCCGCCGCCCCGCGCGTGGTGCCGGTGCCGTCCCGCCCGACCTCGCCGCGCGTCACGCGCGCCGGGGAGAGCCAGGGCGTGTCGCGTCACCGTTTCGACTCGGGCCCGGTCGTCCTGCACGAGTGGCGCGGCGAGCTGCCGCTCGTCACGCTGTGCGTCGCCTTCCGCGGCGGCCGCTCGGGCGAGGGGCGCGAGAACTCCGGGATGACGCGGCTCATGCAGTCGACGATGATCAAGGGGAGCGCGACGCGCGACGCGCGCCAGGTGGCGCTCCAGATCGAGGGACTCGGGTCGTCGATCGAACGGCTGATCGACGAGGACTATTTCGGCTTCGCGCTGAGCATCCTCTCGAAGCACGTCCGCCGGGGCTTCGACATCCTGATGGACCTCGTCCGCCGGCCCGCCTTCCGCCACGAGGAGATCGACAAGGAGAGGAGCCTGCAGCTCGCCGCGCAGGAGAGCATCAAGGACCAGTCGCTGCCGTTCACCTTCCAGCTCTTCCGGCAGGCGGCCTTCGGGAGCCATCCGTACGCGCTGCCGTCGTTCGGTCTCATGGTGCCGGTGCAGTCGATGAAGCGGGAGAACCTCGTGCGCTGGCACAGGGCGATGGTGCGGCCGGCGACCATGGTCGTCGCCATCGTCGGTGACCTGGAGGAGCAGGAGGCGATCGACATGGTCGGGTCGTCGATCGTCGACTGGGTGCAGGAGGGGCACGGCGAGAAGGATCCGGGGCAGCTCGTCGCCTGGGGAGCGTCGGAGGTCGTCGAGTCGAGACGCCGGCAGCAGACGGCGCAGGTCATCGGCTTCCCCACGCCGGGACTGCAGACCCCCGAGCGCTTCTCGCTCGACATCGTCCAGGCGGTGACCTCGGGCCTGGGAGGACGGTTCTTCGAGGAAGTGCGCGGCAAGCGGGGGCTGGCCTACGCCGTGCACGCCTTCAACTACCACAAGGTGGCCGGCGGCGCCTTCGCCGTCTACCTGGCCACGTCGCCCAAGGACGAGGCGGAGGCGCGCCGCGTCCTGTTCCAGGAGATCTCACGGCTCCGCCACGAGGGCCCGCGCAGCGAAGAAGTCGATAGGGCCGCGCGCTACGTGCGGGGCAGCCACGCCATCGCCCTGCAGGGAAACGCCCAGCGCGCCTACCGCTTCACCGACGCCGAGGTGCGCGGCATCGGCATGGAGGCGGTGCAGGTCTATCCCGAGCGCATCGCCTCGGTCGGCTTCGACGACGTGCACGACGCGATCTGGCGCTACCTCGATCCCGACCACTGCGCCATGGGCGTGCTGCGCGGCGAGATCGTCAATCCCTGAAGGGAAGCGAGACCGGGCGGCGCCTCAGGCTCCGGGTGTGGGGGAGGGCGCCGGCTCCGGGGTCGGTGCGGGCCCCGGTGTCGGCTCGGGCGCCGGCGTGGGCGTTGGCTCCGGTCCCGGCGTCGGGGCCGGCGCGGGAGCCGGGGGCTCGGCCGCGGGAGGTGCTGTGGCCGGTGCGGCCTCGGCCGGTGGAGCGGCCTCCTCGGGGACCGGCTTCGGATGCTTGCGGAGATCGCCGGAGATGCGATTCACCTCGACCCGCCGGTTCTTGTCGCGCCCGTCCTCGCTGTCGTTGTCGGCGATGAAGTTGACGGCGCCGTACCCTTTGATCGAGATGCGGTTCTTGTCGATGCCGTGCTGGACCATCCACTCCCTGATCACCTCGGCGCGGCGCTGGGCGATCTGCCTGTTCGCCGCGGCGCTTCCCTTGTTGTCGGTGTAGACACCGATCTCGACGTTGACGTCGCTCCAGTAGGTCAGCGCGTCGACCAGGAGCTGCAGCCAGGCGTCGGTCCCGGGCCACAGATCGATCCCCTGGACGAACTTGACGTTCTGCAGGACCTGAGGCTCCGGCTTGTCCAGGCGGACGCGCGGGCAGCCCTCCTTGTCGATCTTCTGCCCTTTGGGAGTTTCGGGGCACTGGTCGAGACCGTCGAGCACCCGGTCGCCGTCGGAGTCGTGCGGGCAGCCCTTCTCGTCGACGATGGCGCCCGCGGGCGTGAGAGGGCAGGTGTCCACACCGTCGAACACGCCGTCATTGTCCGTGTCGTGCGGGCAGCCGGCCGTCGCGCTGTCCATCGGGTCGACGATCGCTCCCTTCGGGGTGTCGGGGCACTTGTCGATGCCGTCCGGGACACCGTCGCCGTCACTGTCGCTCGGGCAGCCCTGCTCGTTGACGATCGCTCCCTTCGGGGTGTCGGGGCACTTGTCCATGCCGTCCGGGACGGCGTCCTTGTCGGTGTCCAGAGGGCAACCGGCCTCGTCCACCGGCCAGCCGCGCGGCGTGTCGGGGCACTGATCGATCCCTTCCAAGACACCGTCCTGGTCCGTGTCCCACGGGCAGCCCTGCCGGTTGACGCGGGCTCCCTTGGGCGTGTCGGGGCAGCGGTCGTTGAGGTCGAGCACACCGTCGCCGTCGCTGTCGGCCGATCCGCCGGCGCCGCCGCCTCCGCCCCAGACCCAGGTCAGCCCGAGGTCCAGGTGCTCGTTGTGATAGATGTGGGTCGGCTCGTACTCGGTCGTGTACTCGCCCCTGAACGCCATGTGCGGCATCAGACGCATGCGGATGCCGCCGCCCAGGACGATCGGCCGGCCCTTCGGGTTCCCTTCCTCACTCTTCTGCAGCGCCGGACTCGGCGAATACCTCAGGAGGCTGTAGCCGAAGAGCGCATAGGGCTTCAGGCGGCGCTTCTCGTTGCGAGGGTTGATCAGGAAACGGAAGCCGTAGGAGTCGGTCGAGAAGGTGCGATCCGGATCGGCGAAGAAGACCAGATCCGATCGGATGAGCGTGCTGCTCGCATCCTGCAG
>JBGPED010000236.1:0-4805 GCA_041482595.1 Acidobacteriota bacterium | reverse complement strand
GATCTCGGTCTACCGCGACGGCAGCAAGCGGACGCAGCCGCTGAACACCTCGAAGGACAAGACGGCGGCGGAGCTGGCGGCGCTGGCGGCGGCGCAGCTGATTACCAGCCCGATTCGCCGCAAGCTGCCGGACGAGCGCCACGCGCTGGTGCACAAGTTCGACATCGCCGGACACGAGGGCTACATCACGGTCGGTCTGTTCGCGGACGGCCAGCCGGGCGAGATCTTCCTGGTGATGGCCAAGGAGGGGAGCGTCGTCTCCGGCCTGATGGACTGCTTCGCCACCGCCGTGTCGATGGCCCTGCAGTACGGCGTGCCGCTCCAGGTCCTCGTGGACAAATTCAGCCACGTACGATTCGAGCCCTCGGGCTTCACGAACAACCCCGAGATCCCGATCGCCAAGTCGATCGTCGATTACATCTTCCGCTGGCTGGCGTCGAAGTTCCTGGGCAAGGATCAGCAGAGGGCGATCGGCGTGCACGTGAAGGAAGACGCCGAGGCCCAGGCCGGCCCCGCATCGACGGCCGGCGAGCCCGTGCGGTCCGGCGGCCCCATGCCGATCAGTCTTGTCCCCGGCCCGGTCGCGACGACTACCGGACGCGGCACGAGCGGCCCGTCGTCCGTCGGCGCCGCCGTCTCCGACCCCTCACGCCAGATGTTCGCCTTCCGCCCCGACGAGGATGCCCCTCCCTGCCCCGACTGCGGCAGCATCATGGTGAGGAACGCGGCGTGCTACAGGTGTCTGAACTGCGGCGCGACGAGCGGGTGTTCGTGAGACGACGGCTATGAACAGGACGCTTGAACGTCCAGCACTCTTGGAAAATTCCAGGGAGGGGGCCGAATATTGGCCCCCTCTTTGTTTCACAAGCCAATCAAGTTAGACCTTCTGGCAATTGCTGCGGGATGCTCTCGCAAAACCGGCTACGGATCCTCGCGCGATGTTTGTGGACGTGAATTTTCCTCCCGCCGCGTCCCAGGACTCTCGGCCGCCTGTCTGGCTTCCGGGGGCGCTCAACACTCTTCGTGATGTCGTTATCGAGCGAGGTAGTGTAATCCCCCTGTTTCCCGACGAGTGGGGACAAGTATCAACCGGCTGAACCTGGAAGTTGGTCCCGTGATGGGCCTTGCAAAAGCTGCAAGGCCCACGCTCGATCGGGTCCGACGCGGACTCAAAGAGCAAGAGAGCCTGGCGGATTCGACGGAAACATCGGCCTGCCTGTACAAGCATTTCCCTCAACGCCGATCATCCACCCCCCTGACCACGGCGGACCAGGGACAGTACGAGCCCACCGTCCCCAGCCAGTAGGCCTTGTTCGCCTCGATGTAGGAGGGGAGGCCGTCACACAGCTCGATGGCGGCGTCGGCGAAGGAGACGTTCTGGGGATCGACGTGCCAGGTCCACTGCGGGTCGCAGGCCGCACCGTCGAGAAGCGTGCCGAAGATCGGGATTTGATGTCCGCCTGTGGTGAGGAGCTGCCTGGCTCGATCGATAAAGGGGCCGTTCGTCACCCAGACGGTCAGTGACTCGCTCTGGATCCCAAATGTGATCATGGCGCCGCCGGTCCTGGCGCTGCACAGGCAATCGGGCGGAAGGGCCGCATCGAGAAGGTCCCTCGGGTCGGGGGTGCCGCTGCCGTCACCGAACGTGCCGCTCCCGCAGGTGTTCTCCGCCCGTACGAGATAGTAATAGGCCGAGCCCGCCGGTGGATCGGGACGCGTCTCGCTCAGAGTCGTGGCGGCGGCGCCGCGGCGAAGCGTGCACGCCGAGGTGAAACCGCCGTCTCTCCTGAGCGCGGCGGCATCGCCGGTCACGACGGTGTAGGCCGTGCCGGGACCGGCCGTGGCCGCCTGCGGGTCCCAGTTCAGGTCGGTCGGCGCCGCGCCCGTGGCGCGCAGGCGCGGGACCTCGACGGGCGCGGCGTACGCCCCGGCGTCCGAGGGAGCACAGTCGCAGGCGTCGCCGGCGCCGTCTCCGTCGGCATCGGGGACAGCACCCGGCTTGGGGCCGATGCGATATACCCTCCCCTGGCTGAGCGACACGACGTACAGTTTTCCGTCCGGCCCGTTCTCCAGATCCGTGACAACACCGAAGCCGCTGCCGAAGATGATCTCGCTCATCTCGGCGGAGCAGATCGCGGCGTTGTTGTCGGCCACCAAGTCCTGCAATGCCGGCGAGGAGAACGCCAGGCCGTCGCGCGCGGCGTTCGGCACGAAGCGGTAGAGCTGCCCGCAGTTGTTGTCGCCGACCAGGAGGTTGTGCAGCAGTCCGCACCCGGCGACCGGGCTGGCCGCGAACACGAGGGCGGTCGGCGCGACCGGCACGCTCCAGGAGAATTCCGGATCGCTGTACACGGATCGGGGGACGACCCAGAGGTCAGCCTGGCCCTGCGGGTCGCGGGCGTCCGGTCCCATGATCTGCGTCCAGCCGCTGTTGAAGCCGGGGATGACCCGGTTCACCTCGTCGTACGCATTCGGCCCGTTCTCCGTGTCCCACAGAGCGCCGGTGACCGGGTCGAACGTCAGCCCGAAGGAATTGCGAATGCCATAGGCGTAGTAGCGGTTCATCGGGTCGGACGGGTTGAGCGGGTTGAAGAAGGGGCTGTCGGAGAGCGCCGCGCCATTCGTGTCCACGCGGAAGATCACTCCGCTGTCGTCGGGGTCGGGGCCCGTGGGGAAGTTTTGCAGCTTGCCGCCGCGGTTCAGGTCGCCGATGACGGCGTACAGGGCGCCGTCCGGGCCGAACGCGAGGACTCCGCCGTTGTGATTCGGGCCGGACGTTACCGGCAGATCGAGGACCAGGACCGGGTTGACAAGCGCGCTCCCGTCCCAGGTGTACCGGTACACGCGGTTCCCGAGCGGGATCGGGGAGCCTACCGTGTCGGAGCCGGTCGCGCTCTCCGTGTAATAGAGGAAGACGCGCCTGTTGACCGCGAAATCGGGGTCGAGGGCGATGCCGAGCAGCCCCCGTTCGCTGGCGGAGTCGACGGCCACATCCAGCACCGGGGCCGCCTGCACGACCCCGCCGATGATCCGGCGCACCTGCCCGTTCGCCTTCTGCAGGACCAGGATGTCGCCGTCCCCGATGAACGCCATCGTCGTCGGCTGTGCCACGCCGGTGGCGACGACCTCAACCAGCAGCCCGGGATCGTTGACCGTCTGCGCCGCGGCGGGGAGGACCGCGATAACGAGGAGCGCGACGCCGATGCACGAGGTCCGCTCGCGGGTGCCTGGAGGACGGCGTGCCATGCAGGGACTATACGACGTTCCCGCCGCGCGGCAAGGTCGAATCGATCCCATACCCTGCCGCGCCGAGGCTGGTATAATCCCGGCACACAAGATGTGGTTCGGTCAGGCGTGCCGGGGTCCGCGGATGGACTCCGGGTTGATGACTTCGTGGGAACGATCGGGGGGCGCGAAGTTTCTCGAGAGGAGGTTCCCGATGCGCTTGTCACCGTCGGCACGGCCGGCAGCGATCACCGCTCTCACGCTGGCCTTCATCCTTGCGGCGTCTTTCGTCCCGGCCCGCGCTCAGGCGACCGGCTCGTCGCCCTTCCCGATCCCCTTCATCCTGCTCCCGGACAGCCGCTACGAGGAGGGATGCTTCGGGCCGTGCATGTGTCCCATCTTCCTCGCGGACGGGGTCAAGGGCGGGTTCACGCTCAGCTTCAGCGGCTTCCAGCCCCCCTTCATCGTCTACGACGTGCAGGACATCAACTGGTCCGTCCCGGTGCTCGGCAAGACCTTCACCGGCACCGGCCGGTACATGATCGGTTGGAAGGGGACCGCCCAGCAGCAGCTCCAGGCCGATCTCAGCGAGAACGGGGCGCCGCCCGTTCGGTTCGACAGCGGGCTCGTGCCGGTCACCTCGCCGCTCCCCCTGATCGACATCGCCCTCAGCATGAACGGCTTCTTCTGCTACGACAAAGGCTTCTTCCTGAAGGCGGCGCCGGTCAGGCCGGTGAAGCTGAGCCTGCAGGTCGACCCGTCCAACGTCTTCTGGGATCTGTTCCCCGATTCGCCTGGCTACGATGTCGTCTTCGGCAGCCTGAGCGTGCTGCGCGGGACCGGAGGAGACTTCAAGGCCGCGACGGCCGGCTGCCTCGGGAGCGACGTCGCTTCTTCTCCCGTCGGCGGCTCGTCCGATCCGCCGCTCGGCGAGGCGTTCTGGTATCTCGTCCGCGCCTTCGGCGGCGTCGCCGGCACGACCTACGACTCGGGCGACCCCGGCCAGGGCGGCACCTGCGACGCCCAGATCAACGCCGCGCCGTACGCGTGTCCCTGACGCACGGCGATCTCTTCGCTGCTCTCCCGCGTCCTTGACAATTGTTACCACCGAAGGTAACGTATCGCGATGGGCAAGATCCGCCGGGGCGGACCGGAGGGCGTGCTGTGAAAATCAAGAGTGTCGCGTTCAACAACCGCAAGAAGGGATTCGAGGTCCGCACGTCGAGAGCCTCGCTCTGGTTCCCGTACGCCAAGCTCGAGATCCGGCCCACCTCAGATGATCCGGTCGTTCGAGCCTCCGGCGACCCCGAGCTTGGACGGGAGGCCTTCACATACGGTCTGGCCTCGGGGAAGGAGGGCACGGTCCATGTCGAACAGGTCCTTGAATACAATCAGGACCCGGACTACCTGAGGGACCTGCTTCTTTACAGACTCACCCTTGAAGCGCAGAAGCGGGTCGCACGGAGCCGCTTGAGCCGGCGCGAAATAATCCGGCGACTCGGCACCTCGGCGGCCCAGTTCTATCGCCTGCTCGACCAGACCAACTACCGCAAATCGATCGACAAGGTGCTTTCGCTCCT
>JBGPED010000235.1:0-4831 GCA_041482595.1 Acidobacteriota bacterium | reverse complement strand
CTTCTCGTTGCGAGGGTTGATCAGGAAACGGAAGCCGTAGGAGTCGGTCGAGAAGGTGCGATCCGGATCGGCGAAGAAGACCAGATCCGATCGGATGAGCGTGCTGCTCGCATCCTGCAGCTTGGCGCCGGAGGTCGTGCGGTACTGGAACTCCCATTCGTAGGACGGCTTCCAGTACCAGCCGAGCCGGATCCCGTACTCGTCCGCGTTCGCGATGCGCTGTTCGTTGGTAAAGAAGCTGTTGCCGAAGAGGAAGCCGGTTTCCCAGGCGCCCTTCTTCTCCTCGGCCCGCGCGGACGAAGTCAGCAGACCCGAGGCAGCGACAAGGCAGGGGAGGAGATGGATGAAGCGGCGAAGAAACGGGACGTCCGGATACCTTCTCATTTCGGCCTCACGCTGTCACGCACGCCCGGACGCCCGACGCGAGAAGACACCTGCATGTGCCGCAGCACAAGTCTTCTGAAGACAATGGCGATTCAAGAAGCGGCGCATCCTAGCACACGGTTTTTCGGGCTGTCAACGTCCGCGGCGCGGAAGATCGGTATTCTCTGCGGGTTACGCGCAGCGCCAGAGGTCGGGGGGGGGCGGAGGATGTGCTATTCTTTTTGAACTTGGGAGAGGCTGCGTTGCGGGAAGTCGCAAGGTCCGAGCCTACATTCCGCAGGCGGCTCCTGTTCGCCTCCATCCTCTTTATTTCCCTGTTCGTTGCCGATCTCTTCGTCATCGGTCACCTGGCCTTCACCGATCTCAGCCACCGGGTCATCGAGCAGGCGCTGCGGGCTTCACTCCAGATCCTGGAGACGCGCCACACGGGCGGGCCTGACCTGATCGATGCGGACGATGCGGAGCCGCCCCCGGCCGAGCCGTGCCCGCCGGGAGAACCGCAGTCGTCCGCCCGGACCCGGCCCTGCCTCAACCCGCCGCCCTCCCCGACGGCTGGACCCCGGATCTTCCAGAGGTTCCGCTACCGCTGGCAGAGGATCCTCGCGAGGCCCGACGGGCGCGTCCTGCGGGTCGACATCGAGGAGGGGGAGCACCGGCTGGCCGACGCGGCCCCGATGGAGCCGCTTCCGGGGCACACGGAGGTCGCCGAGGAGTGGCAGGTCGGCGGCAGGCCCGAGAAGGTCATCGCTCTGGGCCATCCGAGCGACCCGAACTTGATAAACATCCGCGAGGTCGGCGTGCCGAGCGACCTGATCGAGCAGGAGATCGAGCAGCTGCGGCACGACCTGCAAATCAAGCTGTGGGTCGGCGCCGGCTTCGCGGTCCTCGTCCTCCTGGCCGCTTTCCTGTATGTCCTGCGACTTCTGCACCGGACGCGCATGCTCGAGGCGCAGGCGCAGATGGACGATCGCCTGGCGTTCGTCGGGGCGCTGGCCGCCGGCCTGGCGCACGAGATCCGGAACCCCCTGAACGTGCTCAGCATGAATCTCCAGATGCTGGAGGAGGAGCTCGGCGATGGCAAGGCCGGAGATCTGGGGGACGCGAAGCTGTTCCTCGCGGCGTTGCAGGGGGAGATCAGGCGCCTGAGCAACCTCGTGAACAACTTCCTCACCTATGCGCGCCCGCACCAGGCGCATTTCGAAAGCAAGGATCTCAACGCCATCCTGCGCGATCTGTGCGTGTTCCTCCGTCCGGAGTTCGAGGCCCGCAAGCTCCACCTGAAACAGGACCTGTCCCCCTACCTCCCGCCCGTCGACCTGGACGAAGGGCTCATCCGCCAGGCGGTCATGAACATCCTGATCAACGCCACCCAGGTCCTCAAGGAAGGCGGCACGGTCACGATTTCGAGCAAGGTCGGCCCGCAAGGAGAGGCGATCGCCGCCATCGAGGACGACGGGCCCGGCATCCGTCCGGAGGACCGGGAGCGAATCTTCGACGTGTTCTTCTCCAACCGCGGCGGCGGGACGGGACTGGGCCTGCCGATCGCCGCCCGCATCCTGCAGGCGCACGACGGCTCGATCGCCGTCGAGAGCGAAGTGGGGAAGGGGGCCCGCTTCATCCTGACGCTGCCGCGCCGCCACGTTGCGACCGCGGGTGCTTTGGGGACGGCCGCCGCGAGCGAGGCCTCCTGATGGAAGCCGCCCGCCGGACGCGTCGGCCGCGCATGCGCCAGGGGGCGGAGGCCCGCGCCGAGGAGCTGCGGCGGCAGATCTGGCACCACCGCAAGCGCTACTACGTCGACAACGATCCCGAGATCTCCGACGCCGAGTACGACCTTCTGGAGCGCGAGCTCGTCGAGATCGAGACCGCGTGGCCGGACCTGATCGTCCCCGACTCGCCGACGCAGCGCGTCGGGTCGGAGGTCGTGGGCGACCTGCCGACGGTGCGTCACGCCGTGCCGATGCTCAGCCTGGACAACGCCACATCGAAGGACGAGTTGCGGGAGTGGTACGAACGGCTCGTGCGCGTGCTGGGGCCGTCGGGCATCGAGGGGCACGTGCCCCTGGCTGCCGAGCTGAAGATCGACGGGGTCTCGGTGTCGCTGATCTACCAGGACGGCTCCCTGGCGCGCGGCGTGACAAGGGGCGACGGTGTTCTGGGCGAGGACGTGACGTTCAATATCCGCACCATCCCGTCCGTTCCGCTGCGCCTGCTGCGACCGGTGCCGTTCCTGGAGGTGCGCGGCGAGGTGTACTACCCGATCGCCGCCTTCCAGGAAATGAATCGCAGGCGCGAAGAGGCGGGAGAGCCGCCGTTCGCCAACCCGCGCAACGCGGCGGCCGGGTCGATCCGCCTGCTCGATCCGAAGCTGACGGCGCAACGCCCTCTCAATTTGTTGATTTGGAACCTGACCCGGATCGGCGGCGCCCCAATGCCCGCGACCCACTCCGCCTGCCTCGAGTTCCTGGGCGATCTGGGGTTCCGGGTGAACCAGACGCGCCGCTGCCGCACGCTGGACGAGGTCGAGGCCTACTACCGGGAATGGCAGGAGAAGCGCGATACCCTGCCGTTCGAGGTGGACGGCACGGTCATCAAGGTCGACCCCATCGACCTGCAGGAACTGGCCGGCAGCACGGCGCGCGCCCCGCGCTGGGCGGTCGCTTACAAGTTCCCGCCGCGGCAGGCGACGACGAGGGTGGTGGACATCCAGGTCAACGTCACGCGCTCCGGGGCGCTGACGCCGGTCGCGGTCCTCGAGCCGGTGGACATCGGCGGCGCCACCATCTCGCGGTGCACGCTCCACAACGAGGACGAGCTCGAGCGCAAGGACGTGCGCATCGGTGACCGGGTCCTGGTCGAGCGGGGGGGTGACGTCATCCCGAAGATCGTCAAGGTGATCCTGGAGGCGCGCCCGCCCGATGCCGGGAAGTTCAGGATGCCGCGCACCTGCCCCGTGTGCGGTGCTGTGGCGCCGCGCCCGGAGGGGGAGGTGTTCGCCCGCTGCGTCAACGCCTCCTGCCCGGCGCGTCTGAAGGAGTCGATCCTGCATTTCGCGCAGCGCGAGGCGATGAACATCGAGGGGCTCGGCGAGGCGCTGGTGAACCAGCTGGTGGACAAGGGCCTGGTGAAGGAGATCCCGGACATCCACAGTCTGGACGTCCCGACCCTGGCCGGGCTCGAGCGCATGGGAAAGAAATCGGCCGCGAACCTCGTCCGGGAGATCGACAAGAGCAAGGCGGCGCCGTTCGAGCGGGTCATCTACGCTCTCGGTATCCGCTTCGTCGGCGAGCGCACCGCGCAGCTTCTGGCCGAGGCGTTCCCGGACATGGATCATCTGAGGAAGGCCTCGAAGGACCAGCTCGAGTCCGTGCACGAGGTCGGCCCCAAGGTCGCCGACGCCATCCGCCAGTTCTTCGACCAGCCGCAGAACGCGCGGCTCATCGAGCGGCTGAAGGAGGCGGGCGTCAACATGAAGGCCGGCGACAGGCCCCCGGCGAGCGCGGGGCCGTTCGCCAACAAGACCGTCGTCGTGACCGGGACGATCGAGGGTCTGTCGCGGGACGAGATCAAGACCCTGCTCCGGCGGCAGGGCGCGCGCGTCGCGGAGTCGATCTCGAAGAAGACCGATCTCCTGGTGTGCGGCAGGGACGCCGGGTCGAAGCTCGAGAAGGCGCGCGCCCTGGGCGTGCGGGTCATGCCGGTGGAGGAGTTTCTCAGCCTGGTGGGTGCCTGCGGGAGGGTGTGATGGCCGAGCCGAAGGGGCAGATCGTCGTCATCGACGACGACGAAGGAAACCGGCGGGGCATCGAGATGGCCCTGCGCAAGGACGGCTACAGCGTCGTGTCGTTTGCGACCGGATCCCAGGGGCTGGACTACCTGAAGGGGAGCGGGACCGATCTCCTGGTGACCGATCTGCGCATGCCGGGGATCGACGGTCTCGAGGTCCTCAAGCTGGCCAAGTCGATCGATCCCGGCCTGGCCGTGCTGGTGATCACCGGGTTCGGCTCCGTCGAGTCCGCCGTCGATGCCATGAAGCAGGGGGCGGACGACTATCTTCAGAAGCCGGTGAACCTGGTCGAGCTGCGCAAGCGCGTCGCGGCCGCCGTCGAGAAGCGCCGGCTGGCCCAGGAGGTGAGGCAGCTCAAGGAGCGGCTGGAGGAGAAATTCTCGTTCGGGACGATCGTCGGCGCGTCGAAAGCGATGCAGCAGGTGCTGCACCAGCTCGCGCTCGTGGCGCCGACGCGCTCGAGCGTCCTGATCGTCGGCGAGAGCGGCACCGGCAAGGAGCTGATCGCGAACGCCCTGCACCAGAATTCGCCCCGCAAGGAGTTCCGCTTCCTGCCGATCAACTGCGCCGCCATTCCTAGCGAAATCCTGGAGAGCGAGCTGTTCGGACACGAGCGCGGCGCCTTCACGGGTGCCGTGCAGCGCAAGCAGGGGAAGTTCG
>JBGPED010000234.1:0-4900 GCA_041482595.1 Acidobacteriota bacterium | reverse complement strand
CGGCGAGCCGCTGAACGTAGATTTCCGCGTTGCCGTCGCGCGTGCTCGCGTAGGCGATGCTCCGCCCGTCGGGGCTCCAGGCCGGAGCGCTGTTCAGGTCGCCCTCCTGCGGAAACGCCTGCCGCAGCTCGCCCTCGCTGTTGACGATCATGAGCACCGGCGCGCCCGAGCGGAAGGACACGAAGGCGATCTGCCGGCCGTCGGGCGACCAGGCCGGAGAGAGGTTGATCGTATTGTTGGCGGTGATCCGCTTCGCGCGGGCACCGTCATAGTCCATGACGTAGATCTCCTTCGCCTTGCCGACCTGCGACACGAAGGCGATCTTGGTCTGGGCGATTCCCGGCTGGCCGATGAACTGCTCCACGATCGCGTCGCTCAGCTTGTGCGCGATCAGGCGCCCCTGCTCGGGCTCGCCGCGATATTTCTTGCCGAGCAGGATTTTTTGCTCGGTCGTGTCGTAGAGCTTGCCTTCGAACACGAGGTTCCCCGGTTCGATGGCCGTCTGGCCGAGCAGGAGCGTGTCGGCCCCGACACCGACCCACTCCTTGTAGTTGATCCGGCCGCCCGGGTCGGCGTGAACCAGCTTGTGATATTCCTCCGGAACGATCGCGAAGTAGCCTGAGAAGTCGAGATCGTCGCGGATGGTGTCGTGGATCGTCCGGGCCGCGTCCTGGGACTTCGAGTCCGCGGTCGCGGTGAACGCCGGCAGGGCGATCGGCTGCTTCGGCTTCGCGGCGCCGACGATCCGGATGATCGGCACCGACGGGATCGGCGCCTCCGGCGGGGGCGTCCCGCCCGGGGACGGCGTTTCCTGGAGGGAGGCGCCGAGCGTGACGAACGCGACGAACACCGCGACCAACACCCGCCTGCTCGCTGATTTCACGTCGAAGTGTCTCCTGCCTCTTGGCGTCCCGGGTCAATCGCGCGTGAAGGTGAACTCGATCTGGAACGTGAAGGTCGGCCCCAGGCCCTGGGGGAGCGGCGGAAAGATGGCGTCCTGGATGGCCATCATGAAGGATCGGTCCACGGTCTCGTAGCCGCTGGAGGTCGAAAGCACGATGTTGCTGACCCGGCCGCTGCTGGCGAGGGTCAGGAGGAACGTCGCGTTCAGGGCGGGCCGGGTCTCGCCCGGTGGATAGATCGGCTTGCGCCAGGCGCCGTAGACGCCCCTCTGGATGAGGTTGCCGTAAATCTGGATCAGGTCGGCCTGCGCGGCGCCGCTCCCGCCGAACCCTCCGCCCGGGCCGCCTGCACCACCCGACACGCCCGACATGCTGGCGCCGTGCGCGGGCGTGCCCTGCGTCTGGGGCGGATTCTCGGCCTGCGTCGCGGTTTTGGCCGCGGGCTCCGGCGCGGTCGGCGGCGTCGCGGTCGGCCTGGGCCTGGCCGGAGTGCTCTTCGGCACCGGGGTCTTCTTCGGCTCCGGCTTCCGGTTGCGATCCGGGATCGGGATCGCCTTCTCCTCCTTCGGGACCGGGGGCAGGCTCGGCTTCGCGGCCTCGACCGGCGCCGCCGGGGGCGGCGAGGCCGCGGCCGGTCCGCCGGGAAGCGACACGAGATCGACGATGTAGACCGGTGTGATCGCGGGGCGCGGCATCAGCCGCGGCAGACCGAAGGCCAGGATGAATCCGAACAGGTGCAGCCCCAGCGACAGCAACACCGTCGTGCCCCA
Organism: Acidobacteriota bacterium; assembly: GCA_041482595.1. Lineage (GTDB taxonomy): Bacteria > Acidobacteriota > Polarisedimenticolia > Gp22-AA2 > Gp22-AA2 > Gp22-AA3. The sequence goes on along the minus strand of JBGPED010000234.1, from coordinate 3,228 downwards.
CGGATTTGCGGGGCCGCCGAGCTCGCCCGGGTCGAAGCGCCCGGTCATTTCTTCCTGCTCCGGGCCTCCGGCGCGCGCGCGGCCTGAGTGACCATGCCGACGCGGTCGGCCCCGGCTTTCTTGATCTGGTCCATCACCAGCATGACGCGACCGTACGGCACCTCCTGGTCGGCGCGCAGGAAGACGAAATCGACCCCCGTGCGCCTCATCTCCGTCTTCAGACGGTCGGTCAGGAGCGCCATGTTCACCGGATGATCGTTGAGGTAGATCGTGCCGTCGGTGTCCACCGTCACGACCAGCCGCTGCTCCGTCGCGTCCGCGCCGGACTCCGTCTTCGGCAGGCGCACGTCGATGCCGCGCGTCATCATCGGGGCCGTGACCATGCAGATGATCAGGAGCACCAGGACGACGTCGACCAGCGGGGTGACGTTGATCTCGGAGAGGGAAGGACCGAACCGCCCGCCGCCCCGTCCCGGCAGAGAGAGCGCCATCGTCTACAGCCGGATCTTTCCGGCTTCGACGGCAGCCGAGGCGGCGCGGTGGGTCTCGATCTGCGACTCGGCGATCGAGACGAACTCGAGGACGAAGCGGTCGATGCGGCCCCCGAGGCGCCGCGCCCGCGCCAGCAAGAGGTTGTAGCCGACGACCGCGGGGATGGCCGCGAACAGTCCGGCGGCCGTGGTGACCAGCGCCTCCGAGATTCCCGGAGCGACGGCCGCGAGGCTGGCGGAACCCGAGACGCCGATGGCCTGGAAGGCGTTCATGATCCCCCACACCGTGCCGAACAGGCCGATGAACGGCGTCACGCTTCCGGTCGTGGCCAGGAGCCCGAGGTTCCGGTCCAGCCGCTCCGCCTCGGCGGCCGCCGCCTCCTCGACACGGCGGCGCACCCTCTCCAGGACCCGATCGCGCGCCTCGTCGGGGATGGCCGGGCTGCCGCGGAACTTGCCCACCACGTCCGCGACCCCCGTCGCCAGCTCCTTGAAGCCGGTGGTGAAGATCGGCACCAGCGGGCTCTTTGAATAGCGGCTGCTCCGATCGCGCAGGTCGGCCAGGCGTTTTTCTCCCGCGAGATCGCGCAGGAAGCGGATCGAGTCGTCCTCGGCCCGCTTGAGCGACCTGTAGCGCTCGATGATCACCGACCAGGACAGGATCGAGAAGCCCAGCAGGACCAGGAGTACGATCTTGACCAGCGGGCCTGAGTCGGCGACGAGGCGCAGGATGTCTCCCTGGAAGCCGGCGGTCGTGACGGCCAGATTTCCGCCAAGGGCCAGATGCATCCGGAGTCTCCCGAGAAGGGCGCGCGATCGCGCAACAGATTCGAGCGGCACAAGTTAGCATACGGTCCCTTCCTTGACAACCCTTGATCCGTCTGATAGGATGCGCGACCGATCGGACCCGCGCGCAACGGCACCCTCCACACGACGAGTTCGATGCTTCGCTGCCTGCACATCACCAACTTGGCCATCGTCCGCGATCTCACGCTCGATCTGGGGACCGGGCTCAACTTGCTGACGGGAGAGACGGGCGCCGGCAAATCCATCCTGGTGGACGCCCTGGCGTTCGTCCTGGGCGGCCGGAGCGGCCCCGAGATGCTGCGGGCCGGCGCCGAGCGCGCCTCCGTCGAGGTCGAGTTCGACCTCTCCTCCAACCGCGCGGCCCGCGTCTTCCTCGAGGAGCGCGGCTACTCCCTCGACGGGGACGCGATCGTGACCCGGCGCGAGATCCTGGCGCAGGGGAAGGGGCGATCCTTCCTGGGCGGCTCGCTCGCGCCGCTGTCCGACCTGAAGGGGCTGGGCGCCCTCCTGGTCGATTTGCACGGCCAGCACCAGCAGCAGACCCTCCTGCACCCGGTGAATCACCGCGACGTGCTCGACCGGCACGCCGGTCTCGACGCCCGGCTCGACGACATGGCGGGCGCCTCGCACACTCTTGCGGCCGCCACCGCCCGGCTGCAGTCGCTGCGCGAAGGGGCGCAGCGGCTCCTGCAACGGGCGGATGCTCTGCGCCATCGGATCGACGAGATCGAGAGGTCCGCCCCCAGGCCGGGGGAGCGCGAGGCCCTGCGCGCCGAGCGCGAGTTCCTGCGCAATGCCGAGACGATCCTCCGCCAGTCGCGCGCCGCCTACGAGGCGCTGTACGAGGGCGAGACCGCCACCCTGTCACGGCTCGCGGAGGCGATCCGATCGCTGCGGGAGCTGGTCCGGTTCGATCCCGGCCTGCACGAGTCGCTGGAGCGGGCCGAGTCGGCGCGCGCGGACCTGCAGGAGACGGCGTTCGCGCTGCGCGACTACCCGTCGCGTCTGAACTTCGAGCCGCACCGGCTGGAGGCGATCGACGACCGTATCCAGGCCCTCGAGACGCTGCTGCGCAAGCACGCTCCGGGCGGGCGGGAGGAGGATCTCCTGCGCCTGCGCGACGAGGCGGTGCTCGAGATCGAGCAGCTGGTGGGCGGCGGTGAGACGGTCGAGGAGCTGGAGACGAAGGTCGAGGATCTGCGGGCCGAGGCGCTCCGCATCGCCGCGGCGCTGTCGCGGGATCGGCGCGCCGCGGCGCAGACGCTCGAGCGCAAGGCGGAGCGCGAGCTCCGTGACCTGGCGATGCCGGCGCGCTTTTCGGTCGACTTCCGGACGCGTCCGTTCCCCGGCTCGGGTCTGTGGGTGGAAGGGGAGGAGGTCGCCGTTGACGCGGCGGGATACGACGTGGTGGAATTCCTCCTGTCGGCCAACCCGGGGGAGCCGCTGGCCCCTCTGGCATCGGTCGCTTCGGGTGGGGAGCTGTCGCGAGTCATGCTGGCGCTCGAAGTCGTCCTGAGGAGAGATGCGGAGCCCCGTGTGCTCGTGTTCGACGAAGTGGACGCCGGGATCGGCGGGGCCGTCGCGGAAGCGGTCGGCCGGAAACTCTCCGCCCTGGCGCGGAGCCATCAGGTGATCTGCGTCACGCATCTGCCGCAGATCGCCGCGCACGCCGATCGGCACGTCCTGGTCAGCAAGCGCGCGGCCAGGGGCCGGGCCGAGGTGGAGATCACCACACTCGACGACCAAGGCAAGGTGCAGGAGCTGGCGCGCATGCTGGCGGGTGAGAAGGTGACACCGGCCGCCCTGCGCCACGCGGCGGAAATGCGGGCGCGGGGGCGTCCCCCGGCCGATCCCGAGGTGGCGGAATGAAGCTGACGGCGGTCTACCCGGGTACGTTCGACCCGATCACCAATGGACATATCGACATCCT
>JBGPED010000233.1:0-4931 GCA_041482595.1 Acidobacteriota bacterium | reverse complement strand
GTGCAACACCATCGTGATCGCCGAGGTCAACGTCGTCTTCCCGTGATCGACGTGACCGATCGTCCCGACGTTCACGTGCGGCTTCGTTCTCTGGAACTTCTCCTTGGACATTCCGGATCCTCCGGACAGCCCGTCCTACGAGCGGGCCAGACCCTGGATGCGGGCGATCACGCCCTCGCTGACGCTCTTGGGTGCTTCTTCGTAATGCGCGAAATGCATCGAATAATTGGCGCGCCCCTGTGTCTTGCTCCTGAGATCGGTGGCATAGCCGAACATCTCGGCCAGCGGCACCTTGGCGGTGATCACCTGGGTCCCGGCGCGGGGCTCCATGCGCTCGATCTTGCCGCGGCGCGAGTTCAGGTCGCCGATGACGTCCCCCATGTACTGCTCCGGCACCACGACCTCGACGCTCATGATCGGCTCGAGCAGCACCGGGCGCGCCCTGGACAGCGCCTCCTTGAAGCCGATCGAGCCGGCGATCTTGAACGCCATCTCGGACGAGTCGACCTCGTGATACGAGCCGTCGTACAGGACCACGCGCACGTCCCGCACCTCGTAGCCGGCCAGGGGGCCGGTCTGCATCGCTTCCTTGATGCCCTCCTCGACCGGCTTGATGAACTCCCTCGGGATCGACCCGCCGACGATCTCGTTGAGGAACTCGAAGCCGCTTCCGGGTGGCAGGGGCGAGACCTCGAGCTTGACGTGGCCGTACTGACCCCGGCCGCCGGTCTGCTTGATGTACCTCCCCTCGGCCTTGGCCGGCTGCCGGATGGTCTCCTTGTAGGCCACCTGGGGCTTGCCGACGCTCACACCGACCCCGAACTCGCGCACCAGGCGGTCGGTGATGATTTCCAGGTGCAGCTCGCCCATGCCGGAGATGATGGTCTGGGCGGTGTCCGGGTCGGTGTTGATCTTGAAGGTCGGGTCCTCCTGGGCGAGCTTCCCCAGGGCGGTCCCCAGCTTCTCCTGGTCGGCCTTCGTCTTGGGCTCGATCGCCAGCCTGATGACCGGCTCCGGGAAGTCCATCGGCTCGAGCACGATGGTCGATTTCTCGTCGCAGATCGTCTCGCCGGTCTGGGCGCTGCGCAGCCCGACCACGGCGGCGATGTCACCCGCCCAGACCTCCTTGATCTCCTCGCGCTTGTTGGCGTGCATTTGAAGCAAGCGCCCGATGCGCTCGCTGTTCCCCTTGGTGGCGTTCAGGACGCGCTCGCCCGAGGCCAGCTTGCCGGAGTAGACCCGGATGAACGACAGCTGCCCGACGAAGGGGTCGGTCATGATCTTGAACACCAGGGCGGAGAACGGCTCGGTGTCCGAGGTGCGGCGGACCACCGGCGTCTTCCCGTCGATGAGCGTGCCCTCGACCGGCGGCACGTCCATGGGCGACGGCAGGTAGTCGACGATGGCGTCGAGGAGCTGCTGCACGCCCTTGTTCTTGAAGGCGGCGCCGCACAGGACCGGCGTGAAGTGCAGCGTGATCGTCCCCTTGCGCAGCGCCTGCCGGATCTCGGCCGGGTCGAGACTCTTCCCTTCCAGGTACTTGTGCAGGAGGTCGTCCGACGACTCGCAGGCGGCCTCGATGACGCGCTCGCGGGCGCGCGCCACCTCGTCCTTCAGCTCGGCCGGGATGTCCACGACGTCGAACGTGGTCCCCTGCTCCTCTTCCTTGAAGCGGACGGCCCTCATCTCGACCAGGTCGACCATGCCCATGAAATTCTCCTCGCGGCCCCAGGGGATCTGGATCGGGACCGGCCGGGCGTTCAGGCGCGTCTTCATCATGCGCACGCAGCGGTCGAAGTCGGCGCCCTGGCGATCCATCTTGTTCACAAAGGCGATGCGCGGGACCTTGTACTTGTCCGCCTGTCTCCAGACCGTCTCGGACTGCGGCTCCACGCCGCCGACGGAGCAGAACACGCCGACGGCGCCGTCCAAAACGCGCAGCGACCGCTCGACCTCGGCGGTGAAGTCCACGTGGCCCGGCGTGTCGATGATGTTCACGCGGTGGTCGCGCCAGAAGCAGGTGGTGGCCGCGGAGGTGATGGTGATGCCGCGCTCCTGCTCCTGCACCATCCAGTCCATGGTCGCGGTGCCGTCGTGCACCTCGCCCAGCTTGTAGATCTTGCCGGTGTAGAAGAGGATTCTCTCGGTCGTGGTCGTCTTGCCCGCGTCGATGTGGGCGACGATGCCGATGTTGCGATAGCGATCGAGAGGATGCGGGCGCGCCATGGTCGTTACCAGCGATAGTGGGCGAAGGCCTTGTTGGCCTCGGCCATCTTGTGCGTGTCTTCCTTCTTCTTGACGGCGCCGCCGCGATTGTTGGCGGCGTCCATCACTTCGTTCGCGAATTTCTCCAGCATGCGCTTCTCGGAGGCGCGCCCCGCGGCGTACGAGATGATCCAGCGGATCGCCAGCGACTGGCGCCGGGCCGGGTTCACCTCGACCGGCACCTGGTAGGTTGCCCCGCCGACGCGCCGGGACTTCACCTCCAGAAGCGGCTTGACGTTGTCGACCGCCCGCTTCAGGGCCTTCATCGGGTCGTCCTTCGTCTTGTCCTTCACGATGTCCATCGCCCCATAGAAGATCCACTCGGCGATCGACTTCTTGCCGCGCGCCATCATGCAGTTGATGAATTTCGTGGCCAGAGGAGACTGGTAGATCGGATCCGAGACAGTCTCTCTCTTGCTCACCATCGCCCGTCTGGGCATGACCTGCACAACCTCCCGGGAAGACGACTGCGCTCCCCGCGTGTGTCCTGAAGGAGGGGGCGGACAACGGCCGGCCGCCCCTCCGAGCGCCCGGCGCTCCTAGGATTTCTGGCGCTTGGCCCCGTACTTGGAACGACTCTGCTTGCGACCCTCGACGCCCATCGAATCCAGGGTGCCGCGGATCACGTGGTAGCGCACGCCCGGCAGGTCCTTCACACGGCCTCCGCGGATGAGCACGATGGAGTGCTCCTGGAGGTTGTGACCCACGCCGGGTATGTAGGTCGTCACCTCGATGCCGTTCGTCAGGCGCACGCGCGCGACCTTCCTCAGGGCCGAGTTGGGCTTCTTCGGAGTGGATGTGAAGACGCGGACACAGACGCCGCGCTTCTGGGGGCACGCGCCGAGCGCGGGGCTCTTGGTGCGCCCCCGCATCCTCTCACGGCCCCACTTCACCAGCTGGCTGACTGTCGGCATCGAACCTTCGACTCCCCAACCGCGCTCTCTGAAACACACCGAACCGGCCGCAACATGCCCCCGGCGCCCGGGAGGTGCACCCGGCACCCTACGACCTGAGGCATGGCTGGCGGTGAGACCGTCGGATACTAGCAAAGGGGCGCCGGGCTGTCAAGAACTTGCCCTGCAAAAACTTACGCGGCCCTCGGGAAGCCGCGCACGCGGGTCCCTCAGACCCTTACGCGACCCCCTTGTCCTGACGGGCCGAGATGATCTCCTCGACCGTCCGGGGCTCCAGCCCTTCCTCCAGACCCGGCGTCTCGACGCCCTCGGGAACGACCTCCTCCACGGGCGGAGGGCCGTCGGGGGCGATCTGCAGACGGCGGTAGAGCTCCATGCCGGTGCCGGCCGGGATCAGGCGGCCCATGATCACGTTCTCCTTCAGCCCGCGCAGGTAATCGATCCGGCCCGCGATGGCCGCCTCGGTCAGGACCCGCGTCGTCTCCTGGAAGGAGGCCGCCGAGATGAACGAGTCGGTCGACAGCGAGGCCTTGGTGATCCCGAGCAGGAGCGGCCGGCCGGTGGCCGGCTGCCCGGAGTCGCCGAGGACGCGCTCGTTCTCGGACTGGAAGCGGAACTTGTCGACCTGCTCGTCCACGATGAACTCGGTGTCGCCCACCTCCTCGACCTTCACCCAGCGCATCATCTGGCGGACGATCGTCTCGATGTGCTTGTCGTTGATGTTGACGCCCTGCAGCCGGTAGACCTCCTGGATCTCGTTGACCAGGTATTGCTGCAGGTCCTCCTTCCCCTTGACGCGCAGGATGTCGTGCGGGTCGCGCGGCCCGTCGATGAGCGGGTCGCCGGCGCGCACGCGCTCCCCTTCCTGGATGCTGATGTGCACGCCCTTGGGCACTTCGTACTCGCGGTTCTCACCGGTCTCATCGTCCTCGACGATGATCTGGCGCTTGCCCTTCACGACCTCGCCGTAGCTGACGATGCCGTCGATCTCGGTGATCACGGCGGGCTCCTTCGGACGGCGCGCCTCGAACAGCTCCACGACGCGCGGCAGACCACCGGTGATGTCCTTGGTCTTGGTGGTCTCGCGCGGGATCTTCGCGACGATGCTGCCCGGGAAGACCGTGGCCTTGTCCTGGATCATCAGATGGGCCTTGGCCGGCAGCAGGTACTCCTTGACGGTCTTGCCGCTCTTCGGGTCCTTGATGACCGCCTTCGGCTGCTTCTTCTCGTCGGGCGATTCCAGGATCACGGGGTGGGCGAACCCGGTGACCTCGTCCACCTCCTCCTTCATCGTCTCGCCCTCGATGACGTCCTTCAGGTGGACCGTCCCTCCGACCTCGGTGAGGATCGGCAGGGTGTACGGGTCCCATTCCACGAGCAGGATCCCCGGCTCGATCGACTGGCCGTCCGACACCTTGAGCGTGGCGCCGTAGGCGATCGAGTAGCGCTCCTTCTCGCGCCCCTTGGCGTCCTGGATCACGAGCGAGCCGGTGCGGTTGGTCACGACCAGGTCGCCGCCCTTGCTGCGCACGGTGGACAGGTTGATGAAGTTGGCGATGCCGGCGTTCTTCGCCTCCTGCCGCGACTGCTCGGACGCACCGGCCGCGGTGCCGCCGATGTGAAAGGTGCGCATCGTCAGCTGCGTGCCCGGCTCGCCGATGGACTGCGCCGCGATCACGCCGACGGCCTCGCCAAGCTCGACGCTCCTTCCGGTCGCGAGGTTGCGGCCGTAGCACTTGACGCACACACCCC
>JBGPED010000232.1:0-5010 GCA_041482595.1 Acidobacteriota bacterium | reverse complement strand
GCTGGTAGAGCTGCGCCAGGCCGAAGCGATCGGCGCGGTTGACGATAATCGTGTTGACCCGCGGGATGTCCAGGCCGTTCTCGATGATGGTGGTCGCCAGGAGGACGTCGAACTCGCCGGCCAGGAACGCGAGCATCGTGCGCTCCAGCATCCCCTCGCTCATCTGGCCGTGGGCCACGCCCAGCCGGACCTCCGGAACCAGTTTCCGGATGAAGTTCGCCATCGATCCGATCGATTCGACGCGGTTGTGCACGACGTAGACCTGACCGCCGCGCTTCAGCTCGCTGCGGATGGCGGAGGCGATCACCCCTTCCCTGAACGGGATGATGGCGGTCTGGATCGCCAGGCGGTTCTCCGGCGGCGTCTCGATGACCGACATGTCGCGGATGCCGGCCAGGGACATCTGCAGGGTCCGCGGGATCGGCGTGGCCGTCAGCGTCAGGACGTCCACGTCCTTCTTCATCGCCTTGATCGATTCCTTGTGCGCCACACCGAAACGCTGCTCCTCATCCACGACCAGAAGACCGAGGTCGTGGAACTTCACGTCCTTCGACAGAAGGCGGTGCGTGCCGATCAGGACGTCCACCTTGCGCGCCGCGATCGCCTGCAGGATCGCCTTCTGCTCGCGCGGCGAGCGGAAGCGGGAGATCATCTCGATGACCGCCGGCCAGGACGAGAAGCGCTCGCGGAAGGTGTTGAGGTGCTGGAACGCCAGGATGGTGGTGGGGCAGAGGACCGCCACCTGCTTGCCGTCCAAGACCGCCTTGAACGCGGCCCGCATGGCCACCTCCGTCTTGCCGAAGCCGACGTCGCCGCAGATGAGCCGGTCCATCGGCCCCTCTTTCTCCATGTCCGCCTTGACGTCCGTGACCGCCCGGGCCTGGTCGGGCGTCAATTCGTAGGGGAAGGCGTCCTCGAACTCCTTCTGCCAGGCGGTGTCGTCCGAGAAGGCATGGCCGCGCGCCGCGGCCCGCGCAGCGTAGAGATCGAGGAGATCCCCCGCCATCTCCTGCATCGCCTTCCTGACCTTCTTCTTGGTGCGCTCCCAGCCCGGGCCGCCGAGCCGGTCCAGGTGCGGTCTCTGGCCGGCCACGCCGGAGTAGCGCTGCACCAGGTCCAGCCGGTCGACCGGGACGTACAGGCGGTCGCCCCCTTCGTAGGTCAGGAGCATGAAATCGCGCGACGCCCCGTTCTCCCCCACGCGCGCGATCCCGGCGTAGCGCCCGATGCCGTGGTCGACGTGCACCACGAGATCCCCGACCTTGAGGTCGCGGAAGTCGGGGCTGAAGGCGGCCACCTTCCGCCTCCGGGTCTCGTGCTCGGCGTGCTCGCCGAACACCTCGCGCTCGGTCAAGACGTTGAGACCCGCGCGCGGCAGCACGAATCCCTGCGACAGGCGGCCGAAGGCGATCAGGAGCGACGACACGGGGGTCGCGGGTCCCGGAGCAGGCGCTTCGCCCTCCATCAGCACCGCGGCGGGGAGGTCGTACTCCCGCAGGACCTCCTTGAGCCTCTCGATCCGGCCGGCGCTCTCCATGAGGAACACCGTCGTCGTGGCGGGCGGGGCCTGCTTCAGGTCGGAGGCGAGGTCCTGGATGCGCCCCTTGTAGGCGCGGGCCGGGGCGCAGGGGACGCGCACCAGGCCTTCGCGTCCCTCCTCGAGCGCCAGCTCCGACAGCCGGAGACGCGCCTGCCGGGCCCTGGGCCCGAGGTCGTCGCGCGGCAGGAGCAGGTCCTCCGGAGGAGGCATGCCGTAGTCTTCCGACAGGTCGAAGGAGGCGTGCATCTCGACGTAGACCGATTCCAGGTCAGACAGCACCTGGCTCTCTTCCCAGGAGACCAGGAGAGCGCGCGGGGCGTAATCGAAGAGCGACGCGGGGTGCTCTTCCACCAGCCGGACGCAGGCCTCGAAGCCGGCGAACGTCCCGCCGGCCTGGAGCGTCTCGAGGCGGGCGGCCAAATCATCCTGATGCCCGAGCCCCCGGGCCGTAGTACCGCGGGAGGCCCGGCGCGACTCCAGGACGAGGCGCAGCTTCTCGAGCGCCGCCCTGGACCAGGGGTACTCGCGCACCGGAGGGACGGAGGCGCTCTCGATCCGGCCGGTCGAGCGCTGCGTCGCGGGATCGAAGGTGCGCAGCGATTCCACCTCTTCGCCCCAGAACTCCACCCGCACGGGCGCAACAGAGCCGGGAGGATGGAAGTCGATGATGCCGCCGCGCCGCGAGAACTCTCCCATCGCGGAGATCAGGTCGACCCGCACGTAGCCGGCCTCCAGGAGGAATTCGGAGAGTTCGTCCGGCCGCAGCGGGCGGTGCTCCTCGAGCTCGTGGCGGTGCGCGTCGAAGGCGGCGGGCGGGGCGAGCGGGGAGATCAGGGCGCGCGTCGGGACGACGACGATGGCCGGTCCCGGGTCGCGCAGGGCGCGCAGGGCCTGCACGCGCTCGCACGCCACCATCAAGTGGGGCGACAGCTCCTGGTACGGGTCGGCTTCGAGCGAGGGGAACAGGTGCACCCGCGCCGTTCCTCCCTGCCGGGCGGCCGACGCGAAGGCCAGGTCGGCGCGGAACTGCTCCGCTTCCTTCTCCCCCGGGACGAGGAGCAGGATCTTCCCCGCCGGCGACCGGTCCACCAGGCCCGCGACCAGGACCGCGGCCGCCGCCGGGTTCAGGCCGGCCAGGGCGACGCGGCGCCCGCCCTCGCGCGCCGCCTCCTCGACGGACGGGCGCACCTCGCGGTCGCGCTCCGCGAAATCGAGAAGCGAACGAAGGACGGCACTCACAGGCACACCCTCCCGGCTCGGCAGTCCGGGCCGGGCCCCTTGCGGATCAGCCGGCCGCACGCAGCACCCGGCGGATCAGGTCGGTGGTCGAGCGGCCGCGCCGCAACGGCACCGTCACCACCCGGCCGCCCCTGGCCAGGACCGCATCGTGTCCGACGATCTCCGGCAGCCGGTAATCGGAGCCTTTGACCAGGACGTCAGGACGAAGCCGGGCGATGAGCCGCGCGGGTGTCGGCTCCGCGAACGGGACGACGCAATCGACCGACCGCAGGGCCGCCAGGACCTCCATCCTCTCCCGGAGTGGGACGATCGGCCGGCCCGCCCCCTTCAGGCGGCGAACCGAAAGGTCCGTGTTCACCCCGACGACCAGGAAATCTCCGTGGCCGCGGGCCGCCTCGATAAGGGCGACGTGGCCGGCGTGCAGGAGGTCGAAGCAGCCGTTCGTGAACACGACCGCGCGACCGCGCTTCTTCTGGAGACGCACCAGGGCCGCGGCGCGTGGCGCCTTCAGGATCTTCGTCAAGGGGCCGCGCCTCTTCATATCCTCGCGTCGCTGCCTCTGGGCGTCCCGCCCAGCCGGCCGTACCGTCCGAGCCGGTCGCGCACGAGAACCCGCACGATGTCCTTCAGCATGTCGAACGGGTCGATGAGGGCGTTGACCTTCGTCCCGGCGGCGTTGCGCCAGAGCACCGGCACCTCGCGCACCCGCACGCCCGCCTTGCGCGCCAGGTACAGGATCTCCACGTCCCAGGCGAAGCGCTCGACGCGCGCGGCGCGGAACAGAGGCAGGACCTCCTGCCGGCGCGCCAGCTTGAAGCCGCACTGGGTGTCCCTGAACGGCAGTCCGGTCAAGAGACGCACCAGGGCGTTGAACCCGCGCCCCATCATCTCCCGCCAGGCGGCCTGGTGGATCTCCACGCGCGACTCCTTGAGCCCGCGGGAGCCGATGGCCATGCCGTATCCCTCGTTCTCCACCGCCTGCCTGAGGAGCGGCAGCTCGTCGATCGGCGTCGAGAAATCGGCGTCGGAGATCAGCACCAGGTCCCCACCGGCCATGAGGACGGCGTGCTTGATGCTGTACCCCTTGCCGCGGTTTCGACCGTTGCGCAGAAGCCTGACGGAGACCGGCCCGCCCTGAGGCCGCTCGCGGGCGAACCGCTCCACCATCCCGGCGGTGCCGTCCCCGCTGCCGTCGTCCACCACGAGGATCTCGACCGCCTCCCCGGCCTTGAGGAGGTAGGCCTCCGCCGCCTCCAGGCTTCCGATAATCCGGGCCTCTTCATTGTAGGCGGGAATGACGACCGAGAGTCGGGGCCGCGCCTGCATGCTTCGTCCTCGCGTGCCGGGGCCGCCCGGTTGCTCACGCCGACGCGGGCGCCGGCGGACGGACCCCGGTGCGTCTCAGGAGGGCTCGTTCGGCCCGATCCCCTGACTCACCTGAAGCCGGATGATCGCCTTCTGCAGGGCGATCTGCGCGCGCTTGAAATCGGTTTCCGCGGCACGCTCGCGCAGGCGCTTCAGGGCGCGGTCCCGGGCCCGGGTGGCCCGCTCACGGTCGATCCCCTCGGCGCGCTCGGCGATCTCCGCCAGGACGCTGACCCGGTCCGGCAGGACCTCGGCGAAGCCCCAGGCGATGGCCACGTAACGCGTAGCACCGCCGCGACTGCACGCCAGCTCGCCGATCCCCAGGGTCGTGAGCAACGGCGTGTGCCCGGGGAGGACGCCGAGCGACCCCTCGGTGCCGGGGAGGACGACCGCGTCGACGACCTCGCTGACCACGCGCTTGTCGGGCGTCACGACTTCCAGGTGGATCGATTCGGGCAGAGGCATCGGCGGTTTCCTAGGCTGCCGTCTTCATCTGTTCGGCCTTGTCGCGCACCTCGTCGATCCCCCCGACCAGGTAGAACGCCTGCTCCGGCAGATCGTCGTGCTTTCCCTCCAGGACCTCCTTGAAGGAGCGCACGGTCTCGGCGATCGTCACGTACTTCCCCTTCAGCCCGGTGAACTGCTCCGCCACGAAGAACGGCTGCGACAGGAACCTCTGGATTTTCCGCGCCCGCGCCACGATGATCTTGTCCTCTTCCGACAGCTCGTCGATCCCGAGGATGGCGATGATGTCCTGCAGGTCCTTGTAGCGCTGCAGGAGCCCCTGCACGCCGCGCGCCGTGTCGTAGTGCTCCTGTCCGACGACGCGCGGGTCGAGGATGCGCGAGGTCGAGGCGAGGGGGTCG
>JBGPED010000231.1:0-5072 GCA_041482595.1 Acidobacteriota bacterium | reverse complement strand
CGCACCCGAACTACCCGGCCGAGTACGACATCTACATCGACAGGAACCGCGATGGAGTGTTCGACTTCGTGGTGTTCAACCGTGAGAACGGCGCCTTCGGATCCACTGGCCAGAACGTCACCGCCGTGTTCAACCTGGCCACGGGCGCGGCGTCGATCTTCTTCTTCACCGACGCGGACCTGGACTCGGCGAACGCCATCCTGACGGCGCCTCTTTCGGCGCTCGGGCTGACGCCGGGCACCCAGTTCGACTTCTCGGTCTACGCCTTCGACAACTACTTCACCGGCGCCTTGACCGACGCCATCGAAGGCATGACTGTCACGCTGGACACACCGCGCTTCGTCGGGTCGGGCATCCCGGCCAGCGGCGTGCCGGCCGGCGGCAGCAGCACCCTCATGATCAACGCCGTGCCCGGTGGTGACGTCGCGTCGCCGTCCCAGAAGGGGCTGCTCCTGATGTACCGGGACAACAAGGGCCAGCAGGAGGCCAGTCCGATCCTGGTCTTTTAACATCGGAGCGGCACCGGCCACGCCGATGCCGTAACGTCCGGTTTTTCGCCTCGCCGGCGGCTCCCGTCGCGGATGACGGGGGCCGCCGGCCGGGCGCGGGCTGGTCCCTCCTCCCAGGGTGAGAGATCCGTTGAGCGCGATCCCGAAGAGGAGACTGGCCGGGCTGGCCCTCCTGATCCTCTCTGTCCTGCTCGTCTCTTCCCCGGCGCAGACCCCCCCGCCGGAGATCGTGCTGACCGCGCGGCATGGCCCGGGTCCGCTGGACGTGACGCTCCAGTGGACCGGCGGACTGATCCCGTACGAAGTCTACCGATCCCCGGATGCCCCCTCGGTGTGCAGCCCCGATCATCTGCTGGGCACGACCGACGTCGAGGTCTGGATCGACCCGGCGCCCCCGGGCACCGTCTTCTACAGGGTCCACAGCGCCGCGGCGGCCGAGCCTCCCGAGGTCTGCAACGGCCGGGACGACGACTGCGACGGCATCGTCGATAACGGGACGACCGACTGCAACGCGGGCGCCTGCGAGGACTGCATCGGCGGCGCGTGCCGCAGCCGGTGCGGGCCGTGCGATACGTGCGTCAACGGAACGTGCCAAAGCAACTGTGGCTCCTGTCAGACCTGCGTCAACGGGACCTGCACGGCCTGCGACCCCGGCCGGTGCCAGACCTGCGTGAGCGGCGTCTGCCAGAGCACCTGCGACGCGACCCAGTGCCAGACCTGCGGCCCGGGCGGAGTCTGCATGACTCTCTGCGCCTCGTGCGAGACCTGCATCAGCGGGGAGTGCTTCGACGCCTGCGATCGCGGAGCGTGCCTGAGCTGTCAGTCCGGCTCCTGCCAGCCGTTCTGCGACCCGATCTGCCAGACCTGCACCGCGCAGGGCTGCATGGACAACTGCGGCCCATGCCAGCGCTGCGTGGCCGGCACCTGCCAGAGCCGGTGCAATCCGGACGCGTGCGAGGATTGTGTCGCCGGCACCTGCCAGTACCGCTGCGGTCCCGCTGAAGCGTGCGTGGGCGGAACGTGCCAGCCCGGAACCGCCGGCTCGATCCCGGACTGACCCGTTCGCCGCGCGGCCGGCTCGTCAGTGGAACGCCGCCCCCAGCATGTCGATCGTCAGCCGGACCGCCGTCTGGGCGGTGCGGCCGCTCGGATCGCGGTACGGGTTCACCTCCACGACGTCGAAGCCGACGAGGGTTCCTTTGCCGGCGGCGCCGATCAGAAGGTCGTCGATCTCCGCGAAGCTCAGCCCGCCCGGCTCCAGCGTCCCGGTCCCCGGGGCGAGGGTGGGATCCATCACGTCCACGTCCAGGGTGATGTAGACGTTGCCGCCCTGAGGAATCCGGGAGAGTGCCCAGGCCGCGCCCTGGCGATGGATCTGCTCCGACGTGATGATGGTGGTGTGCGCCTTGTGGGCGTTCCCCGTCGCTTCGGGATCGTTGGCGAGGCCGCGCATGCCGACCTGGATGATGCTCTTGACCATCTTCAGACTCGCGACCCGGTTCACCCACGACGAGTGGTCCAGGTTCCCGGGCGCCGCGCCCCAGGTGTCGAGGTGGGCGTCGAAGTGGATGACGGTCAGCGGCAGGTCGTAGGCGCGCACCACCGGAAACGTGATGCTGTGGTCCCCTCCGAGCACGACCGGGAACGCCTTCCTGGCCAGGATGGCGCGCACGGCGGCGGTGATCTTGTCGTTCGTCTGCGCTGGGACGGTCGGGAAGACCTCGATGTCGCCGACGTCGACCCAGCGCTTTCCTTTCAGCACGGTGCGCTCGCCGTCGATGTAGAAGAATCCCTGCGTGAGATCGTGGTTGTATTCCATCGAGCTCTCCCGCAGGTCGCGCGGCCCGTAGCGCTCCCCGGGCTGGCCCCAGGTCCCCTCGTCGAACGGGACCCCCAGGACCGCGAAATCGGCCTGCAGATCCTCGATCTTCTTCACGTAAGGCGCACCGAGAAAGGTGCGGACCCCTACGAACGTCGGAACCGACTGCGCGGGTACGCTCCCGGGAACGATCAGGACCGCCAGACAAGCGCACAATGCAAGGGACCATCTCATGCTGTCTCCCTCCTCGATGGCTTCATGATCTTCGCCGCCCCCTAGCATATGCTTTCCCGCCGCCGCTTCGCACGAAGCCCTCGACCGGAACGACTCTGGTAGTAAACTTCCCGCCCAACGCTTCGCACCCTGGTGACCGGAGGTCCCCGACCATGCGCATGAGCGTTCCACGTCAAGGCCCGTCGGAGCCACCCATGAGCCGCCGCGCGCGCGTCCCGGCGTGCGCCGTCCTGCTCGGGCTGTGCCTCGTGGCCGCGCCGCTTCATGCCGGGCAGACACAGAAGCCGCCGCTGCACGCGCGGCACTGGATCGCGATCACCGGCAAGCCTCTTTCGGCCGAGGCGGGCGCCATGATGTTCCAGAAGGGGGGGAACGCCGTGGACGCCGCCTGCGCGATGCTCGGCGCGGTCACGACGATGTGGGACGTCCTGGCGTGGGGGGGCGAGACGCAGGCGCTCATCTACCACCCCGGGCAGAAGAAGGTGATCGGCATCGACGCGCTCGGAGTGGCGCCCTCGGGCGCGACGGCGGAGTTCTTCCGTTCGAAGGGGTACCGCTTCCCGCCCGAGTACGGGCCTCTCGCCGCCGTCACCCCGGGCACGCCGGGCGGTCTTCTGACGATGCTCGCCGAGTACGGGACCCTGTCGCTCGGCGACGTCCTGGCGCCGGCCATCCAGATGGCCGACGGCTACCCGATCGAGGCGGAGACGGCGGACGAGATCGAGCAGTCGAAGGACAAGATCAAGAAGTGGAAATACTCCCGCGAGGTCTTTCTTCCGCACGCCGGCCAGGCGCGCGAGGCGCCGGAGGCGGGCGAGGTCTTCGTGCAGAAGGATCTCGCCGCAACGCTCCGCAAGCTGGTCGAGGCGGAGCGCCAGGCCCTGAAGCAGGGAAAGGGCCGCAAGCAGGCGATCTACGCCGCCTACGACCGCTTCTACAAGGGGGACATCGCGCGCGAGCTTCAGCGCGGTGTCGCGGAGGAGGGCGGGCTCATCACCCTGCAGGACCTGGCGGGCTGGAAGGTGAAGATCGAAGAGCCCTCGAGCACCACGTACAAAGGGATCACGGTGTACAAGCTGCCCATCTGGCAGCAGGGCCCGGTCATGCTGCAGGCGCTCAACATCTTGGAGAACGCGGACCTGAAGGAGATGGGGTACAACTCCCCCCGATACATCCACGCGCTCTACCAGACGATGAACCTGGCCTACGCCGACCGTGACTTCTACTACGGCGACCCGTACTTCCCGCCGGAGGAGCCGGTGCGCGGGCTTCTCTCCAAGGAGTATGCCAGGGCCCGCTACGCGCAGATCGACTGGACGAAGAACGATCCTTCCGTCAGGCCCGGCGACCCTTACCCTTACCAGGGCGGGACGAACCCGTTCGCGGACCTGCGGGCGAAGTGGACCGTCGCTCCGGCCCCGGAGGCCGCACCGACCGCGACACCGGGGGCGCCGGCCGCCGCGCGCCGGCTGCCTCCCGGCACACCAGAGCCGGCGATGGCGCGCACCGAGGCCGAGTTCCGCGCGCAGTTCCTCCGCGGCACGACGTCGATCGAGACGGCGGACGAAGCCGGCTGGGTCGTGTCAGTGACCCCCAGCGGCGGCTGGATCCCGGCGGTGATCGCCGGGCGCACGGGCATCGGCCTGAGCCAGCGCATGCAGAGTTTTGCAACCCGACCCGAGGACGGACCGTACAACGTGATCGAGCCGGGGAAGCGGCCGCGCGTGACGCTCACGCCCACGCTGGCGCTCAAGGAAGGACTTCCCTGGCTGTCGTTCGCCGTGCAGGGCGGGGACACGCAGGACCAGAACCTGCTGCAGTTCTTTCTCGACATCGTGGAGTTCGGGATGACGCCGCAGCAGGCCGCCGAGGCGCCGAACGTCAACAGCGAGCAGATGCGCTCGTCCTTCGGCGCGCACGAGGCGCACCCGGGACACCTGCTCGTCGCGACCTCGACACCCGAAATTGTCCGCAACGCGCTTGGCCGGATGGGGTACGTGCTCCAGACGGCGGAGCGGACCTCGGGGCCGATCAACGGCATTCTCTTCGACCGCCGCCACGGCACGATGTGGGGCGCGTCGAGCAACTACGGCGAGGACTACGGCATCGCCTGGTAGTCCATGGGCGATAGAACGCAGGCCGCGCCTCTGGAGCGAGACTCACCATGAAGCAGGATCCTGTTCGCCGCTGCCTTCCGATCCTCCTCGTCCTGGCCGCGGTCGCTCCCGCCCTCGCCGCCGCGGCCGCCCCCGCCCCCGAAACGAGGCTCAAGGGCCTCGACGTGTACATGGAGAAGATCGTCAAGGACTGGAACGTCCCCGGCATCGGGGTCGGCGTGGTCGTGAAGGACCGCCTGGTCTTCGCGAAGGGGTACGGCTTCCGGGACTACGGCAGGAAGCTGCCGTTCACGCCGACCACGACCGT
Organism: Acidobacteriota bacterium; assembly: GCA_041482595.1. Lineage (GTDB taxonomy): Bacteria > Acidobacteriota > Polarisedimenticolia > Gp22-AA2 > Gp22-AA2 > Gp22-AA3. The sequence continues at coordinate 86 of JBGPED010000231.1, read as the reverse complement.
GCCGATCGCCTCCAACACGAAGCTGTTCACCGCCGTCGCGGCGGGGCTTCTGGTCGAGGAGGGAAGGCTCGACTGGGACAAGCCGG
>JBGPED010000230.1:0-5110 GCA_041482595.1 Acidobacteriota bacterium | reverse complement strand
CGTGCGAGCATGAGCCGCGCCGCGCTGCGTACCCGCCTCGCACACCGGCGCTGCGTCGGGAGGCGGCGCGATTGACTTTGCCGGGGGGGGTGTGGCAGACAGGGCGCCCATGACAACGCGGTATCCCGGCATCGCGCGCGCCTGCTTCCACCTCAACTGGATCTTCCTGGCGCTCTGGACCCTGTACCTGCTCGGCCCCGACGTCATCGGTGTGCTCGGGATCGAACGGGGCGGGAGGGCGTACGCGCTCCTGGCCGGGGGACTGTTCCTGGTCCACTTCGTGTTGATCAGCACCGGGATCATCGCGCTGTTCGTCGTGATCATCGAGGTCTATGCCGGGCGCCCGGTGCGCGGCTTCGCGAGCGTTCTCGCGGCGCTCGTCCTGCCGACGATCTCGTTCGTGTACTTCGCCGTCCGCTACCTCCTGCAGGTCGAGCGCTTCCTGGGGCCGAGGTGAAGGCGCCGATCGGCCCTCAGCGGGGCTCCAGGAACTTCCGGACCTCGCGCTCGATCGTCGCGGGCTCGACGTAGCCGATGAACCTGCGGCGCAGTCGCCCGGTGCGATCCACCAGGTAGCTGGTCGGCAGGGCGTCCGGATTGCCGAGGAGCGTGCCGATCTCGGGGTTCATCATCCCGACCGGATACTTGAGCGGGGTCTTGCGTGCGAAGGCCACGACCTCGGCAGGGCTGCTGTCGACAGAGACGCCGACGACCACCAGTCCCTGGCCACGGTAGCGGTCGTACAGGCGGTTCAGGTCGGGGATGGTCATTCTGCAGGGACCGCACCAGGAGGCCCAGACATCGATCAACCGCACCTTTCCCTTGAAGTCGGAGAGCCGGATGATGCGTCCCTGCGGGTCCTGCAGGGAGATCTTCGCGTAAGGATCCTCCCGTCCGGCCGGCGTCGAGACCGGTGCTGTGGCCGCGACTCCGTCGCTTCCGCCGGCGCACGACAGGAGGGCCGGCAGGAGCAACACCAGCGACAGGAGGGCCAGGACGCGTCCTCGATCGGGGCGGCGGGTCATCGGCCGGCCGCCCCTGCGGGCGTGCCGCGCGACTCGCCGCGCACGATCGAGATGGCGGGCGGCTTCCAGCGCGGGTGCTCGTGGAGACGGAAGGCCAGGAAGAAGTCCCCCTTCAACCTCGGGTCGGCCTTGAACAGCCTCTTGAGCTCGCTCCCCTCCAGCACCTGGAAGGAGTACGCCGTCCCGGGGATCCGGAAGCTAAGCCTCCCCTCCGGTCCGAGGCTGAAGCGACCGACCGCCTCGACGTCGCATTCGCCGCCGACCTTGAAGCCGGCCTTCTGGACCCGGTCCTTCACGTCCTTGATGTTGAGCGACTTGCCCTCCGCCGCCTGCACTTGCACCAGCCCCGTGGACAGATCGGCCGACGCCCCCTCGACGACGTCCAGGAGCTTGATCGAAGTCTCCACCCCGCGCGTGCACAGAGCGCAGGTCATCCCCTTGACCGGCACGACCAGGGCCGACACCGCACCCGGGCGTGCGGGCCCGGTGCCCCCTGGACCCTGCGCGAGCGCTCCGCGGGGCCCGGCGAGGAGGCCGCAGGCGGCGAGAGCCAGAAACACCGCGATGCATGATGGCACGTGCGGTATTCTGCTGAGGGACAGCGGGCGGACGGGACGATGCGGCATGACGAGACAATAAAGCGCGGGCCCGGAGAAGGCAAGGCCGGGGACCACCCTTTGCCTCCCCCGTGGGCGATTCCGTGGTCCCTGGCCGTCCTGCTTCTGGCCGCGGCCCTGTTCCGGGCGGTCTATTTCTACCTGTACGCCCAGAACAGCATTTTCTTCGACGGCCTGATCCTCGATTCGAGGGTGTACGACTCGTGGGCGGCCGCCATCGCCCAGGGTCAGTGGGTCGGCCGCCAGGCGTTCTACTTCCCGCCGCTCTATCCGTATTTGCTGGGGCTTCTGTTCAAGGCCGTCGGCCACTCGCTGGCCCCCGTTTACCTTCTCCAGGCGCTCCTGGGGCTCGTCAGTCTCGTCCTGATCTACCGGATCGGCATGGCGACCTTCAACGAGCGGGTCGGCCTCCTGGCGGCGGGCGCTGCGGCGCTCTACGGCCCGTTCGCCTTCTTCGAGATGAAGGTGCTCGGAACGACCCTCGGTCTGACGCTCAACCTTCTGGCGCTGATGCTCCTGGTCGGCGCGGAGAGGGCTTCCCTGGCGGGCCGGACCGTCGCCGGCCGGTGGCTTCTGGCCGGTCTCGTCATCGGGCTCGCGGCCGAGTGTGTTCCCGGGACGATCCTGCTCGCCCCGCTGTACGCCGCCTACCTGGGTCTCACTCGCTATCGCGCGGCCATCGCCCTCCTGGCCGGGACGTTCCTGGCCACGGTGCCGGTCCTGGCGCACAACCTGTACGTGGCCTCGGACCCGCTGCCGCTGTCGGGGCAGGGAGGTCTCACGTTCTACCAGGGGAACAACCCGAACGCCTCGGGGCTCTACAGCGTGCCTCCCGGCTTCAGCGGCTCGCCCGAGAGCCAGGCGGTGGAGGAGCAGTCCAAGGCGGAGCGCGAGACCGGTCGCGCCATGCGCCGGTCGGAGGTCAGCGCCCATTTCCTGCGCAAGGGACTGGCCTTCATTGCTTCGTCCCCCTTCGCCTGGATCAGGCTCGAGGGACAGAAGCTCATGGCGCTGTTCGGCGACTACGAGGCCTCCACGGAGTACAGCCTTTATTTCGAGCGCCAGCAGATTCCCTGGCTCCGCATCCTGTGCCTCCCCTTCGCCGCGATCGCCGCGGCAGGAGTGGCCGGGATGATCCTGGCCGGCCGTCCGCGTCCGCCCGCCTCGGCCCTGCTCCTGTACGGCGCGCACGCCGCCGCCATCCCGCTCATCTTCTATGTCTCGGGCCGGTACCGGCTGCCGCTGGTGCCGCCCCTTCTGATCTACGGCGCCGCGTTCTGCGATCGACTGCTGGCGGAGATCCGCGCGACCGGCGCGCTCGCGCCCACCGTGGCGCGGAGCGCGGCGCTGGCGCTCGGGCTGGCGCTCGTGTCGTTCTTCCCCCTGGGCCGCCCGGTCGTCCCGGCCGAGGCGAACGTGCATTACAACATCGGTAACTTATTGATGGAGCGGGACCGGTACGAGGAGGCGATCGCCTCCTTCGACCGGTCTCTCGCCCAGTGGCCCGGCAACGACTACGCCTGGATCAACCGCGGCAACAGCCTCGACAAGCTCGGGCGCCCGGACGAGGCGCTCGCCTCCTACCTGCGCGCCGAGGAGGCAAACCCCGGCTCCTGGAGGGCCTACAAGGCGCAGGGGATCATCCTGCACCGGGACAAGCGCTATGAAGAAGAGGAGGCGGTCTACCGTCGGGGGCTGAAGACGGACGGCGAAGAGGCCTATTACCTCCTCGGGATCGCCCTGAAGAACCTGAACCGCATCGACGAGGCGATACGCGCCCTCCAGGAGGCCGTCCGGCTCAACCCCTCCTACGCCCGGGCGCACACCCGCCTGGGCGAGATCCTTGCAGGCCGCGGCGAGAGCGATGCGGCGCGCGAGGAGTTCCGGAAGGCGCTCGCCTTCGACCCGGACGACACCGCTGCGCGCACGGGCCTCGGCCACCTCGGCGGGTAAGGACTGGGCGCCGGCCGGGCCCCGCGCGGGGCCCGGGGACGGTTCCTCTCCGTGTGGTACGATTTCTCCCGTCATGGAAGCGATCAAGCCGGACACCGGCGCCGAGGCCCGCCCGGACAGACCCGCGGTCGCCGAGCGTTCCGCCGTCTACCGCTCCTTCTGGCGCAAGCTCGACCAGACGTTGAACTCCGTCGAGGAGGAGCAGGCGCTGACCTCCTCCCTCGACGAGATGCTGCGCATCTTGCTGAAGGAGTTCGGCCAGGAGCTCGGCTTCGTCGCGGGCCGACTGTACGAGAAGGCGGACGACCGCTACGTCCTGCGCCGCTGGTACGGCGACAACCCTCCCGACAAGCTGGGCTACACCGTGCCGATCACCTACGCGGCGGTGCAGCAGCTCATCGAGCGCGGCATCATCATCATGAGGGAGAGCGACCCCGGCTTCGATCACACCATCGAGGATCCCCTCGGCGTGACCGTGTTCGCCGCGATGACCATCGGGCAGGGGAACGAGTACATCCTGTCGTTCAGCATCGAGGGAGAGTTCGACCGCGAGAAGACGCTTTATCTGTTGTCGGCCATCCAGCACGTCATCGGCCAGAAGATCCGCCAGCAGCGCTTCCACAACATCATGGAGGAGGCGCGGCAGATCCAGCTGTCGATTCTTCCCAAGGCCTCGCCGGCCTTCCTGAGCTTCGACATCCACGGCCGCACGGTGCCGGCCGAGGCGCTCGGCGGCGACCTGTACGATTTCATCCCGATCTCCGACCGCGTCCTCGGCATCGCGGTCGCCGACTCCTCGGGTCACGGCCTGCCCGCCGCGCTCCAGGTGCGCGACGCGATCACCGGCCTGCGCATGGGGATGGCGGAGCACCTGAAGATCGTCAGCACCATCGAGCGGCTCAACAAGGTGATCAACCGCTCGACGCTCATCACCCGCTTCGTGTCGTTGTTCTACGGCGAGCTCGAGAGGAACGGCAACTTCATCTACTGCAACGCCGGCCACCCGCCCGCGCTCCTCTACCAGGACGGCCGGTTCCACGAGCTCGACCAGGGCGGCCTGGTCCTCGGCCCCGACCCGGAGGCCCGCTACGAGCGCGGCTACGTGCGCCTGCGGCCGTCGGACGTCGTCGTCATCTACAGCGACGGTATCACCGAGGCCACCGATCCGGACGACGAGGACTTCGGTGTCGCGCGTCTGCAACGCATCATCGCCGACAACCAGGCGCTTCCCGCCAGGGCGCTGGTCGATCTCATCTTCCAGAAGGTCGAGGCGTACTCGCGCCGCGTGCGGCCGCACGACGATCAGACCGTCGTCATCGTGCGCAATCCCGCCCCCTAGAAACCTCTGCTCGTCCCTCGCCGGAGGACGGAGAGGGGGCCGCAGCCACCCCGCGCGGATCGACATAGGTAGGCGGTCACCCGCTTTCCCTGTCACACCACCGTGCGTACGGGTCCGTACACGGCGGTTCGGTCAGTTCATCCTCCGGGCGGCCAATGAGGGAAGGCCGAGCGAGG